>NZ_CP102665.1:742500-1017992 GCF_026427355.1 Sphingobium sp. JS3065 | reverse complement strand
CGGTGCTTCCTGCGCGTAGACAGGACAAAGCATCGCCGCAACCATTGCGGCCCCGGATGCAAATTGCAGTTTCCGACTCATTTTCCCCCCTTTGCATGCAGTCGCTTCGACAAGAGATGATCCCATCTCCTGCCCGCTCTCAGGCCTTCGATTCGGTCAGCGCCCTCAGGTCGGTCTTCGCTATCTTGCCGGTGCCGTTGAGCGGCATCGCATCGAGGAAATGAACCGACCGCGGCACCTTGTAATTGGCCATTTCATTGCGGCACCAGGCGATGATCTCTTCCGCGCTGATCGTCGAATCGGCGGAGCGCACGACAAAGGCCTTACCGACCTGGCCCAGCCGCTCGTCATCGACGCCGATGACCGCCACCTGATCCACGCCGGCCATCTGGCGCATCACATGCTCGATCTCGGCAGGATAGCAGTTGAAGCCGCCGACCAGATACATGTCCTTGATGCGGTCGGTGATGCGCAGATGGCCGCCATCGTCGAAGGCGCCGGCATCGCCGGTCAGCAGGAAGCCGTCCGGCGTGAAGGCCGCTGCGGTCGCGACCGGGTCGTTATAATAGCTGGTCAGCACCTGCGGCCCGCGCACGGCGATTTCCCCGGTTTCCCCGCGCGGCACTTCCTGTCCCTCCGGGTTCAATATCCGCACTTCCAGCGAGCGGAGCGGCCGGCCGACCGTCGACACGATGATTTCGGGCGCGTCGTCCGCCCGCGTCGCCGTCACCGATCCAGCCGTCTCCGTCAGGCCATATCCGGACTGCACGACCGTCCCGCTGTTCAAGTGGCGGAGCAGGTCTTCGACCAGCTTCACCGGGATCGTCGTCCCGCCGGTCGCCACCAGCCGCAGGCTCGACAGGTCGCATTTGTCGCGATCAGGATGCGCGATCAGCCCCTGCGCGACGGCGACGACGGTGGGCAGATAGGTGATGCGCTCGGCCTCGATCAGCCGCAGCAAGGCCGCAGGGTCGATCACGCTGATCGGCAGGACGCGCACACCGTACAGCAGCGCCACCTGCCAGCCCGCGCGATAGCCCGCATTGTGCGCAAAGGGGAAGGTGACCGCGATCACATCCTCGGGCGTGAAACCCGAAATATCCTCCTGCTGCGCGTGGCAGGCGGCCAGGCTCTGGGCACAGGTCATCGGCACGCCCTTGGGCTTCCCGGTCGTGCCCGAAGTGAAGATGATGTCGGCCAGATCGTCGCCATCGCCCTGCGCGATGCGGCGATCGAGCGCCGCCTGATCACCCTGCGATCCCGCAGCCCGGGTTTGCGTGAAGCCGGTCACGACGCCCGCGTCCTGCTGTTCCTGGTCGAGAACCACGATGCGCCGCAATTCCCGCCCATCCATCTCCTGCAGCGCCGCGACATAGTCATAGTCGCCAAAGCGGCGGTCGCAGAAGATGATCGCCGCGTCCGATTCTTCCAATATGCCGCGCGTTTCGCGTCCGCGCAGCCGGGTGCCGATCGGCACCAGCACGGCGCCCACGGCCTGGATCGCCAGGGCGGCGATGATCCATTCGGCGCTGTTGACGCCCCAGATCGCGATCCGGTCGCCCCGTGCCACGCCCCATTGCAGCAGGGTCATGGCGACCTCGCGGCTGGCCTGCTCAAGAGCGCCGTAGCTGATCTGGGCCGCCGTCGTGCCGACCGCGATCCGATCAGCATGCGCGCGTACGGATTTTTCAAATTCCTGATAAAGGGACGGACCGCTCATTGCCTCACCTGACATTCTCTCCATCGTGGGATCTCTTGTGGCCGCTTGCGCACGCAAAGCAAGCAGCCACCCCCTCGATCGTAAGAGCGATCAATCATGCCCCTGATGTACGTGGCCGAAAGCTGTGACATAAGGACTAGAAGGACTCTCAGGGAAATGGACGTGTACGATTATTGCACCGCATTGAAGCTGGAACGTCGGGCCAATGGAGTGCTGGTCCTCACTCTCGACAATCCCCCGACAAATGCCATCAACGGCGCGCTTCATGATGATTTGCGCCGCGTTCTCGAAGATGCAAACAATGACCCTGAAACCAGGGTGCTGGTGCTCACGGGCGCTGGCGAGAAGGCGTTTTGCGCGGGCGGAGACATTGACGAGATGCATCGGCTGCTGTCGGACCCGGCCGGAACCGTCCATGGCTTTCTGGAAGCGCGGCGACTCCTGCAGGCCTATCTCCGGCTGGAAAAGCCCATCATCGCCCGCATCAACGGCCATGCCATCGGACTGGGCGCGACGCTCGCGCTGTTCTGCGACCTGACCTATGCGGTGGAGGGCGTGCGGATCGCCGACCCCCATGTCGCCGTCGGCCTCACCGCCGGCGACGGCGGTGCGCTCATGTGGCCGCAATTGATCGGCTATATGAAGGCACGCGAATATCTGCTGACCGGCGATCCGGTTCTGGCGCAGGATGCCGCGGCGATGGGCCTTATCAACCGCGCCGTTCCCCGCGAATCCCTGGATGAGGTCGCGTTCGGCATGGCGGACCGCCTCGCGGCCGGCGCAGGCGTGGCGATCAATCTGACGAAGCAGGCGATCAACCTGCCGCTTCGCCAGCAGCTCGAAGCGATGCTCGACGCTTCCGTGTGGTATGAGACCATTTCGGCCCTGAGCGCGGATCACCGGGAGGCGGTGAATGCCTTTCGGGAAAAGCGGTCGCCGAGCTTCACCGGAAAATAGAGTTGCAACCGTTCGATCTTGGAGATCGGACGCCACATGGCCAAGCCAGGGGAGCCGACCGCGGCAGCCTTTCCCCGACCGATCGGGACGGGATCGGTCTTGCGATCAATGGTCGTCGGCAAGCCGTCTGCGCGCATCGCTTCTGGTCAATCGGGTGATGCTGGGCCAATTGAGAATGAGGAGGAGGAAGGCATGGCAATCAGCGAAGGCGATCGTGAGGCTTTGCGCAAGGCGTGGGCCGGCTATTGCGGCGCGCTTGGGGAGATTGCCGACGAAGCGCTCGACGGCAGGATCGGCGACCCGCGCGATGCCGATGAGCTTGCCGAACTGCTGCGGGCGATCGGCCGCCTGGCCGCGATGAGCCTGGAACAGCGGCTCGACTTCAACGACCCCGACTTTCCGCTTTTCTTCCGCCAGATGGACGACCGGTATCGCTATGGCGGTCCCGACACCAACATCGCCTATTTCATGACCGCCCTGCGCGGCGATGCCAGTTACCGCGTGCGCGGCAATAATAATGGCAGGACGTTGAATATCGGGCAGTTGTGGCACGACAACATCGACGTCGATCCCGATGGCACTTTCGAAGTCATGGTGTCGGCAGAGGAAATGGCCGGCAACTGGACCCCCATTCCCGCCCAGTTGCGCGGCGACACGCAGATTGCGGATGAATATCCCGTCGCCGGACAGGGACTGCCGATCCGCCGTTACGATTGGGAATGGGATCGCGACCTGCCGCCTGGCTGGCTGACCATCGAGCGGATTGATCCGGATGCCCCCGCCTATCCGCCCCGGCTGACGGCCAACCGTCTGGCGGAGCAGATCGACAATGCGACCCGCCTCTTCGTGGCGGCTGCGCGGTGGTGGAATCAAAGAGCCGCCAATGTCCGGGCCGACAATCCATCCAATATCATCACGCCGCCCAGCAACATGCCGCCGGGCGTCAGGAACTTCAAACCCCCCGTGAGCGACGGCAAGGCCTGGCTCTATTACGGGATCGTCTGCTACGATCTGGAAGAGGACGACGCGGTCCTGATCGAGACCGATCTTCCGGACGGCCCCTATTGGAGCTTCACCCTCTATAATGTCTGGTGGGAAACGCCTGACCTGATGAACCGGCAGACCTCGCTCAATGCGCAGCAGGCGCATGTCGACAGCGACGGCAAGGCCCGCTTCATCATTTCGGCGCGCGATCCGGGCGCGCCCAACTGGCTCGACACCGGCGGGACGAAGCGCGGCTTCCTGCACTATCGCTGGTTCCGCCCCAATGAAAAACTGCCGGTTCCGGCATCACGGCTGATGAAGGTCGACGATGTCCGCGCCGCGCTCCCCGCCAATCACCCGACCATTGATGCCGCAGCGCGAAAGAGCGCCATCTCGCGGCGTCGCGAACAGCTTGCACGGAGGTTCCAACGCTGATGACCCGCTCCGATACTCTTGATCTCATCAACGAAGAGGCACTGCACGAGCAGGCCGCCGCCCGGGCGGGCAGCAGCGATTTCGGCGACGATGCCTATCGCGAGGGGCTGGGCGTGCTCTTGTCCTCGGCCCGCAACAGCGCCCGCCTCGAAGCGATCGCGGGACGGGTCTCTTCGCTTGTCGTCGATACGCTGGTCAGCCGCCTGTCGTCCCAGGCTGGCTGGAACGCGGAGCCGCAAGTGCTGCAAAATCCCGTTACCGCGCCGCTGGTCATCACCGGCCTGCCCCGCAGCGGCACGACGCTGCTGCACTTTCTGATGTCGCTCGACCCGCAGTTCCAGTGGACGCCGCGCTGGGTTGGCGAAGCGCCGCTGGTTCTTCCGCCGCAGGAGGAGTGGGAAGGCCATCCGCAATATCAGGCGGTGCATGACCGGCTGGAGGCGATGTTCACCGCCAATCCCGGCCTGCGCCAGGCGCATGAAATGGGCGCAGGGCTGGCCGACGAATGCATCACGGTGATGGTGCAGAGTTTTGTCAGCAACATGTTCATCTCCATGCTGCCGCTGCCGGAATATCGCGAATGGTTCTTCCAGACGGACGAAACGCCATCCTATCGCCGGTACAAGGATAATCTTCGCCTGATGGGCGCGCGCGCGCCGGAAAAGACCTGGCTGCTCAAGAACCCCTCCCACACGATCGGGATGGGGCCGCTGCTGACGACTTTCCCCGATGCTCGCGTGGTGGTCCTCCACCGCAATCCGGTGGAAACCATCGCATCGGGCGCCAGCCTCACCTATCGCAACGCCAAGTTCTGGGAGAAGACGGAGGTCGGCCCGATCCGCCTCGACGTCTACTCGCGAGCCGTAAAGCGCATGGCCGAGGCGCGGGAGCAGAATCCGGGGCATTGCCTCGACATCGGCTACCGGGATCTGGTCAGCGATCCGCTGGGCACCGTGCGCCGCATCTATGCGCATTACGGCCTGCAGATGAGCGAGGAGACGGCGGCGGCAATGGAGACATGGCTTGCTGCAAATCCGCAGGGCAAGCATGGCAAACATGCCTATTCGTCGGAAGAATATGGCATTTCCGACGCCGATGTTCGCAGCGCCTTCGCCGACTATATCGCCGAATATGATCTGGAGCGCTGATCGCTCTGCCATTTCATGACTGATTGAGAGGAAGAGACATGAACGATCGCTTCAACGGCAAGGTCGCTCTCGTCACCGGTGCCGCGTCGGGCATCGGTCGCGAAGTCGCCGTCCGCCTGGCACGGGAGGGCGCGCGTGTCGCCTGTGTTGATCTCAATTCCGACAGGCTGGCGGAGACGGTCGAGGCGGCCTCGACCGAACGGGCAATCGCGCTGACCTGCGACGTGTCGGATGCCGATGCGGTCGACGCGACGGTCGCGGCCGCTGTGGCGCAGCTGGGCGCGATCAACATTCTGGTCAACAGCGCGGGGGTCGCCGACCCGAATCAGCGCAGGCTGCACGAGATTCCGCTGGACGCCTGGGACAAGGTGCAGAATGTGAACGTGCGCGGCCTGTTCCTGATGAAGCGTGCCGTTATCCCGCACATGCTCGACAATGGCGGTGGCGCGATCGTCAACCTCGCTTCGGTCGCCAGCTTCCGCGCGACCCCGCGCGCGGGGTCCTACGTCACCTCCAAGGGCGCCGTGCTGACGATGACCCGCGCCGCGGCGATCGACTATGCCAAGGACAATATCCGCGTGAACGCGGTCTGCCCCGGCACGATCAACACCGACATCCTCGCCAATGCGTCTGAGGATGTGATGCAGATGCTGGTGGCGCGCGCTCCGCAAGGCCGACTTGGCGAGCCGGAAGAGGTCGCTTCGCTGATCGCTTTCCTCGTGTCGGACGAGGCACGGCACATCAACGGCGGCTCTTATCTGATCGACGGCGGCCGCTGCGCGGGCGGCTGATCCGGGCGCTGCCCAGCGATAATGCAAAACGTAGCCGGGGCCGTCGATGACTGCCCCGGCTGCGCTGTTTCAGGGCCAGGACGCTTAACGGCCGGGCTGTGGCCGGTCAGCGCGTCCCCAGTTCGCCGCCCTTGGCGAGGAACGCGCGGAAAGCCTCCCTCGTCTCTGCCGACAGCGCGGAACGGGGCGCGAAATGGTCGCCCAACTCCATCACGGTCCGGCCTTCAAACTGTGGCCATTGGGGAAGGCCATCTCCATTGGGATTGCCGCTACGCACGAAATTGGTAAGCGCCGACGTAACCGGGCATTGACGTGGCGGTCTATTACGCTCCGCAGCAGCGCTTAAACTTTTTGCCTGATCCGCATGGGCAGACTTCATTACGACCGATCTTGTTTGACTGGATGGTTCGAAGGGCATTGACGTTACGCTCACGCAGCAGGGCGAGTTTCCTCATGCCGACGATCGCGCGAGGTAGCAGGGCTGCGGCCTCATCGCGGATTTCGTCAGCGTCATTGCGTTCTTCGATGGGCTCACGGCTCTCGATAAAGCCGACCAGCAACTTGATAAATGTCGCGGTCCGTTCCTCCTCGGCCAGGTCGGACCAGTATTGCGGCTCGAGCTTCATTGCTTGCCAGAAGCCCTTCACCCACTGCCTGACCTTGGCATGATCGGCTTTTTTGCCCTGCTCACAGAAGCTGGGCTGGAAGCCGGGCCAGCCCTTCTGAAGATCAGCTTCGATGGCTCTGCGGCGTGCAACAACAGCCGCGAGAGCGTGCGACGTCCGTTCATCTGCTGCCGAACCTGGCTTGGTCGTCCACAGACCACTGACCCATTCCGAGGCCTCCAGGCCCGGCGTCACCAGGATGCCGGTCAGATATCCGTCCATTTCGAGCGGCGGCAGCAGGTCTGGATCCCAGTTAGGGTTGGCGAGGATGGCGGCTAGAGGCTGCGAGCTTGTCATGCGGCCTGAGCAATATCGCGTGTGGCTTGCCAGCGCCATGGCAGCAGTTCATCAATTCGATTGATCGGATGGCTGCCGATGCGTTCAATGACATTAGTGAACCACGCCTCGGGCTCGACGCCGTTGAGCCGGCATGTGCCGGCCAGGGAGTAGAAGAGCGCCGCGGCCTCTTCGCCCTTCATGGAGCCAACGAACATCCAGTTTCGGCGCCCGAGCGCGACACCGCGCAGGGCATTTTCCACCAGATTGTTGCTGATCTCAAGCCGACCGTCATCACAGTAGCGGACCATGGCCTGCCAGCGATTGAGCGGATAGCGACACGCACGCGCCAGATTGCTGTCGGACGACAGGCCTCGGTTCTGCGTTTCGAGCCAGGTGCGTAAAGCATCGAGCTTGGGCACTGCCTTGCTCTGGCGGACGCGCCTTCGCTCATTGGGTGGCACACCCTTGATATCGCGTTCGATGGCGAAGAGTTCGGCGATCCGCACGACCGCCTCCGCCGCGATCGGCGACGGGCTCTTTTCGAGTATGTCGGTAAATTTCCGGCGCGCGTGGCTCCAGCAGCCCACTTCGACGATGTTCCTGGGCGCCTTGGTCTTGGGGTCGCGGTAAAGGGAGTTGTACCCGGCAAAGCCGTCCGCCTGAAGATATCCCTGATAGCCGGCGAGATGTTCTGCCGGATGCGCCCCGCCACGATCGGCGCTGAAGCGGAATGCCACGGCAGGCGGGCTCATGTCGCCGCTCGAGCGATCATCACGCAGATATACCCAGAAGTGCCCAGTCCGGCTGCCGTCGCCATTGCCCAGCAAGGTGACCGGCGTGTCGTCACCATGGATTTTAGCGGCTTCTCGGATATAGGCGAACAGCCGCTCGCCCAGCGGCGCCAGCAACCATGCCTGTTTCCGCGCCCAGCGGCTCCTCACGTCCCGATCGATGTGGAGTCCTACGCGGCGGAAGATCACTGACTGCCGGTGCCAGGGCTGATGATCGACAAAGCGGCTGACGACGAGGTGGGCCAGCAAGGTGCTGCTCGCCATGACCTTTGGCAGCGGCAGATCGACGGCGGGCGCCTGGCGGATCTGCTCGCAGGACCGGCACACCAGCCTGGGCCGGACATGGCGGATGACGCGGAAGCGCGCCGGGACATAGTCGAGGACCTCGGTGACGGCCTCGTCGATCTGTACTGACGGCCCGTTACAACCGGCACTGCACGGGCTGGGCTGATGATCGATTGTCTGACGCGGGAAGTGCGCAGGAAGCGGAACGCGGCTGCCGGGTTTGCGAGCCGATTTCACCACAGGCGGCGCCGCCACCTCATCGTTGGCGGGTTCCTGCGCCTCGACCTCCTCGAACATCAGCTGCAACTGGGCGATATCCATTTTCTCGGAGCTGCGACCGAACTGGACGCGCAGCAGCCGCGCGACGCGATGCTCAAGCTTTTCGATCCGCAAAGTCTGGGCTTTGACCGTGGCTTGCGCCGCCGTCAGTTCGGCCCGTTCCTGCTCCATGACATCGGCCATCTCCAGCAGCATTTTCTGCAGGAGAACCGGGTCTGTGGGAAGGCGATCAAGGGCGAACCGCATGCCGCAGATAATAGCCGAAGCCTACGGTAAAACCTACATAAAATGGCAGTTTTCCTGATCTTTTTGGCTATGCGAGCCTCGGCGTGACGACTTCGTCGTGGACGATCGCCTGCTTCCAGTTCAGCCCTTCGACGAGCATCGCAAGTTGGGCGGCCGACAGCCGGAGCGCACCCTCATGAGCACGGGGCCACACGAACTTTCCGCGCTCGAGACGCTTCGCATACAGGCATAGCCCTGAGCCGTCCCATACCAGGGCCTTCAACCTGTCGCCCCTTTTCCCGCGGAACAGGAAGACATTCCCCGAGAATGGATCAAGCTGAAGAATATTGCGGACCTGCGCCGACAGCCCGTCAAACCCCCTTGCGCATGTCGCACGGCGCCAACGACAGGTAGATCTTCAACGCCTGCATTAAGCCTTGGGTAGCGTATGGCTCCTGCTAGCGTCTGGAAAAATTGGCAGAAATCTGCCAGCCGGTTCGCTTCTCCCTCAGTGCCTCGTCCGTCTTCAGCAAAAGCGATATTTTGTACCACAGTAAAAGCGATTTATAGAACATCGCTAAAAGCGAAATGTTGCGCGACTTCAAAGGCGCAATATGATACCAGCGATTCATGGCCACCCCCGCGCAGAAATTGGCTGATGCCCTCGATGTTTTGGAACGCCTGCAAGCGCGAGGTCGGATCGCCGTCCAGTCTGCCGACATAAGCCGAACCTATCGAGAACGGCTCGTCTCGGCCGGCTTCCTCAAGGAGGTCATGCGCGGATGGTATATCCCTTCCCGCCCGGACGAGCCGACAGGCGAAAGTACCGGTTGGTTCGCCAGCTTCTGGGGGTTCTGTGCAGAATATCTGACCGAGCGCTTCGAGGATCAATGGATTCTCGCCCCCGATCAATCATTGCGGCTGGCAACGGGCAACCGCACGGTGCCGCCGCAACTGCTGGTCCGGGCACCCGGTGGCCGGAATCGTCCGACGCAGCTTATTCACCACACATCGTTGATCGACACCAATCTTGCACTCCCGCCCGAAAAGGACCGGGAAACCAATGACGACGGCCTGCACCTTTACCGGATTGAAGCCGCGCTGGTCGCCGTCACCGGGCAGTTCTACATCAACTATCCAACCGATGCGCGCACGGCCCTTGCCACCCAGCGTGATGGCTCAGCGCTGTTGGAACGGCTGCTCGAAGGCGGGCATTCCGTGGTGGCGGGCCGACTCGCCGGCGCATTCCGCAACATAGGCCGCGACCGGATCGCCGACGAAATCGGCGCGACCATGAAATCCGCTGGCTATGTTGTTCGAGAGACCGACCCATTCGCGCGGGGTCTGGTGACTCCTTTACCGAGAGACCCGTCGCCGGCCGCCAATCGGATTCGCCTGATGTGGCAGGAGATGCGTGAGCCCGTGCTGCGGACCTTTCCCGCGCCGCCAAGGCGACATGACATCAAGGCCTATATCGCGCGCGTCGAGAAAAATTATGTCAACGACGCCTATCATTCGCTTTCGATCGAAGGCTATCGGGTCAGCCGCGAGCTAATCGAACGCGTCCGGGGTGGAGGCTGGAATCCCGATGCGGTCGAAGCCGACCGCGCGCATCGCGATGCGCTCGCCGCACGCGGGTATTGGGAAGCATTTCAGGCGGTAGAGCAAAGCCTCAAGCGAGTTTTGGCGGGCAAAAATCCGGGAACTGTGGCCGACGAGGATCACCCTGGATGGTATCGCGCCCTGTTCGCGCCCAGTGTCGCTGCCGGTCTTGCGCGCGCGGCAGACCTCGCCGGCTATCGCAATGCGCCGGTTTTTATCCGGGGTTCCCGCCATGTGCCGATGAGCGCGGACTCTGCGCGCGACGCCATGGCTGCGCTGTTCGACTTGCTGCGCGAAGAAGCCGAACCTGCGGTTCGCACCGTGTTGGGTCATTTCATCTTCGTCTACATCCACCCCTATATCGACGGGAATGGCCGCATGGGTCGTTTTCTCATGAATGTGATGCTGGCTTCGGGCGGCTATCCCTGGACCGTCATCCCTGTGGATCGACGCGCGGACTATATGGCGGCACTGGAGCAGGCGAGCGCCCAGGGGGATATTATCCCCTTCGCTGATTTTCTCGCTGCGCTGGTCGCGGAGCAAGCATGAGGGCTGGGATTGATCGATTTCACCGGCGATTTTGGGCAATAGCTGAAATGGTACCGGTCCGTTTTTCGGTCGGATCGGGTCGAAATTGCAGTGCAGTTGGGGCTGGAAGCATCGGTTTGACGCAAGCAACCGCCATCGCTACCGCCCGCACCAATGATTGCTCTTCTGTCCCCCGCCAAGACGCTCGACTTCGAGCGCGCTGCCCCCGTATGCTGCTTCCATCTCGCATTTTGTCGAGGAGGCATACAGCCTCGCGCAATCCGCCTCTGAGCTGTCGGAGGAGCGGCTGGGCAAGTTGATGCATATCTCGCCGCGCCTCGCCAAACTAAGGCCACTATTTCGTGCATTGCCGGTATGGCTCCTGAGCGCGAAGGCCATCGCGTTCCTCGGCCATGTCCGCACTTCATAACGAGGCTGCTCATGCTATGGCGCAGCCCCGGCGCGCTTGACGGTTGCGTCCGATATCTCGCAATGAAGGACCATGGCTTCCGAAAAGACCCTGAACGTCAAAAACCTCGCGGCTTTGGGCGCCGAACGCCTGGCGGAACTGTTGCTCGAACTGGCGCAGGGCGACGCGGTCATGAAGCATCAGCTTCGGCTCGAACTGGCCAGTCGTGTGAGCGGTGGCGATGCCGCCGCAGAAATCCGCAAACGCCTTGCCTCCATCGCCAAATCCAGATCGTTCGTCGATTGGCAGAAGATGGCGGCCTTCGGTCGCGATCTCGACATGCAGCGGACGGCGATCATGTCCTATGTCCTGCCGACGCAGCCGAGCGAAGCCTTCGATCTGCTCTGGCGCATGCTGGAACTGGCACCCTCGGTCTATGAACGGTGTGACGACAGCAATGGAATGATCGGCGGCGTCATGGAACTGGCGCGCGAGGATCTCGGGACGGTAGCCGCGCAGACGCAGCATGATCCGGCCAGGCTGGCCGCCCGCGTGTTCGACTCTGTCTGCGCCAATGATTATGGTCAGTTCGACGGGTTTATCGCATTGATGGCGAAAGCACTGGGCCAGGACGGATTGCTCATCCTCAAGGCGAAGTTCGAGGCGTTGGCTGCTTCTTCCCCACGCAAGTCGGCCGCTGACGAACGCCGAGTGATCGGGATCAGCACGCGCGGCCCGATCTACCAACAGGATTATGAGACGCAACGCCCTGCCCGCCTTGTCCAGAGCGCCTTGACGCAGATTGCTGATGCGTTGGGGGACGTCGATGGCTATGTCGCGCGCTTCTCCGAAGAAGAATGCGCCAATCCGGCAACGGCCGCCTCCATCGCGGAGCGACTGCTGACCGCTGACCGCCCCGACGAGGCGATGGCGGCGTTGAAACGTGCCGAAGCCAAATTCCAGGCTGGCGGTTACTGGCCGGACTGGCAAAGGGTGAGGATCGATGCCTTGGATGCATTGGGTCTGGTTGGGGATGCCCAGAGCGCGCGCTGGGACATCTTCGAGCAGGCTCTGAATGCGGAATATCTCCGGGCCTTCATCAAACGCCTGCCGGATTTCGACGATGTCGAGGCCGAGACGCGTGCATTGGCGCATGTTGCCCAATATCCCCGCTTTGGCCAGGCTCTGTCATTCCTGATCGATTGGCCAGCGCATGACCGGGCGGCTGATCTGGTTCTGGCACGACATGATGAACTGGACGGGAATCATTACTGGCTGCTGACCCCCGGCGCGGAAACGCTGGAGCAGCGCCATCCGCTGGCGGCAACGCTGATGCTGCGTGCGATGATTGATTATTCACTCGGGGCTGGCAAGTACAAGCGTTACGGCCATACGGCCCGGCATCTGCAAACCTGCGAATATCTCGCCAGGCGAATTGAAAGCTTCGGCCATCATCTCGATCATGAAGCTTACGTCGCTGACCTGAGGCTTCGCCATGGACGCAAGAGCGGATTTTGGAACGCATAGACTTACCCGGCGATCAGAAGCCGAGTCATCCAGGCAAATTCCTGCCTGTTGCACATAGGCGCCTCCAAACAGCCGCGCATGAACAAGCAGCGGCCAGAGCCGGTAAATGGGCTGACGCTCACGCCACCCATCATCCAATCCACAGGCTTCGTAAAAGGCGATAGGCGGATTGTCGAACAGGCTGAGCATCGCCAGATCGACCTCGCGATGGCCATAATAGGCCGCAGGGTCAATCAGGCCGGAAACATGGTCCCCATTGATGAGGATATTGCCACCCCAGAGATCGCCGTGCAGCAGGGCGGCCGATGGATGAACAGGGAGCAGTTCTCCGAGCCGGTCCGCCAGTAGCTCGATGCGGTCTGCCAAATGCCGGTCGATATGGGAAATATGGCAGCGCAGCCGGTTTTCAGCCCAAAATTCGACCCAACTGCTATTTCGCGCATTGGGGATGTGGACATTCCCGAAGGCGTAATCGCCGTCCCAGCCATAAATGTTGCCCGATGGCGCATGCAGATCATCGAGAATTTCAGCGAGATGTGCCCACGCTCATGCCAGGCGTCCCGTGGCGGGCAAATCCTCCAGGATCAGCAATTCGCCCTCCACGCCAAGGATGGCCGGCGTCGGTACGCCCCTCCCCCGCATCGCCTCGAGCATATGCGCCTTTCCGGCCGCCAGCGGGCCGATTTTGGCGATGGCGGACCTGTCGTCAGCGAGTGTAAGGCGGCTGACAGAGGACAGGCTCTCGCTGGATATCTGCGTCACGCAATCGACGCGAGCTCTAAGCAGATATCCCGCACGAACGAATATCGACTTCACACTGCGCCCCATATTTCTCGTCCCATGAGGATAGGCAATGTCGACAGGGGCGGAAAGACGCCGCCAAAATTATAGCCTTCATCCTCCTTTTAGCGTTTTCCGATCATTCTGGTTCATATCCACAGGACTTGAAGTAGTTGTCGCATTCGTCGGGCTGGAAGATATCGACAAGTTTGCCGATCAAGCTCCAAAGACCGCTGACGGTGCGCTCGCCAGCTTTCCGAAGCATGGCCTTGAGGCGGGAGAACGCTTTCTCGATCGGGTTGAAGTCGGGACTGTAGGGCGGCAGGAAGCGCAGCGTTGCGCCCGCAGCCTCGATCCTTTTACGTATGGCTTCGCGCTTGTGGCTCGACAGGTTGTCCATGATCACAATGTCGCCGGGCTGAAGTTCAGGCACGAGCACATGGGCGACATAGGCTTCGAACCAGTCGCCATTGATCGGGCCGTCGAGCACCATCGGTGCGACCATGCCCGTCATACGCAATCCCGCCACCAGCGTTGTGGTTTTTCGATGCCCGTACGGGAAGCCCATCCGCAGCCGTTCGCCTCTCGGGCAACGACCGTGGCTGCGGTTCATGTTCGTCACAGTCCACGTCTCGTCGATGAAGACCAAGCGCTCCGGCGCCAGATCGAGTTGGCAGTCGAACCAGTCCTGACGCTGCTTCAGGATGTCGGGCCGGTCCTGCTCGATTGCATGGCCTGTCTTTTTTTCCGCGTCAGGCTGCGGCGCACGAAAAAGCGATGCAACCCGGCAACGGACACGATCAGACCCTTTTCGGCCAGTGCCAGGCGCAGCTCCTCAAGCGTGAGGTCCTTGCGCCCCTCCCAAATGGCCAGGATGTCCGCTGCACGCTCTTCAACCCGGCGTGAGCGCATGTCTCCGCCTTGCGGCTTGGGAGCAAAGTTACCCGTCTCTAGCTGTTGCGTCCGCCAGCGGATGGCCGTTGACGGCGCAACGCCAAACCGGGCTGCGGCAGCACGACAACTCTGCCCGCCATCTACTGCCACCAAGAGACGAGAGCGCAAATCCATCGAAAGAGTCATCCATGCCGGCCTCCTTCACCAGCAAGGATTTTGAATCAGAAATTGCGATCGAAGGGAACCCTTCATCGATTCAGGACGGTCGAAAAACGCTCTAAAAGCGGGCGAATGTTGGGGCTTCCGCGCCGAAGCGGCGGTCCAGCAAAGCGGCCAGCCCGTCGGCGTGTCCATATTCCGGTCCGCCGACGAGCTGCTCTCATCAGAGGTGTAACCCGTCAATATGGGGATGTTGCGCGCGCCTGCGCGAGGATCCGGCAGGATTTTTGCTTCACGGATGGGCGAAAAGGGCAAGCCATGCCGCCGCAAGGCCGGATTCAAGGATGCCGTGAGAAGGGCTTCCATCGACAGCGCGCATCTGCGCGAGCGATGCGGCGCCTGCGATGTGCTGGAGTTGCGTGCCGATCGCCTCGGCGGCCGGTTGCTCGCGAACGGCCAGGCCCATGCCCGATCCACTCTGCGCGAGCGCGCGGATGAACAGGCCTTGAGCGGGCGGCGATGCTAGCAGCGCATGAACCGAGGCGGAACCGGCCGACTAGAGCGGTTTTCGATCTGATTGAATCAGGTCGACCGCTCTATTCCTTTGTTTTAACGCGATTTCTCGCTAGCCGGGCCGGGAGCCTTATATTCATCTGTCCAGGGTCTTGCCGCGGGCAGCGCGGAACCGGGCACCTGCGGACAGTTGTCGTCATAGGCGGCGGCCTTGCGGACCTGCTTCCATGGCTTCACGGGCTGCGGCGCGCGCCGGCGGTTGGCGCCGCTGGTATCTGCCGCAAAGGAAACGCCCAGAAAGGCGGAGACATCGCCGTCCCGCATACCTTCCACAACGCCGCTGTCGATGCGAGCGGTGGGAGCCGTCGCGGCCTGCGCCAGCGCTGACGTCACCGCCATCGACAAGATCAGGCCAGGTCGAACCAGGTCGCGAATAGGCATTTTCCGGCTGAACAAGCTGCTCTCTCCTGATCCTGCGAACGACCACTTCGCGCCTTGCCAAAGCAATGAGCGGTGGCACCCGTTTCTGAACATTATCAGGCGAACGGGGCGCAGCCATCCGACTACGCCCCATTTCATGCCATCATCATGCGCCTCTATCCGCGCTGCATGATCCATCACCCGCGTCGGCATCCATGCCGCCATGGGCAACCACCCTGCTATGCCTGCGGCTTCTTGTGCATCTGGCCGCCCTTCATGATCATGCGCAGCTTCGCCTGCTTCGCCACCAGCGCGGCATCGGTCGTAGGGTCGCCGTCAACCAGCAGCAGGTCAGCCAGCGCGCCCTTGCGAATTTCACCCGCGCCCAGACCCATGGCCTGCCCGCCGTTGAACGTGGCCGCCCGCAGCGCTTCGACCGGGGAGCAGCCAAGATAGGTCACGAAATGCGCGATATCATTGGCGTTCGTGCCGTTGGGCATGAAAGCGATGCCATAATCGCCGCCGATCAGCTGACGCAGCCCGCGTTTGCGCAATTCGCTGTGGGTCGCGATATTCTGGTCCATCGCTTCCCGCACGATCATGCGCTCCAGCAGCGGCTCGGGAAAGCCGCTCAGGTGAATGAGACCATGATAAAGCCCCGTCGTCGGGGTGACGAACAGACGGTCCTTCGCCTCCTCCAGCATGTCGAGCGCTTCCTCGTCGCAGAAGTCGGCATGGTGGATGATGTCGACACCGCAGCGGACGGCGCGCTTCACCGATTCCGCCGAGCGCGCATGCGCCGCGACCTTGAGGCCGAGCTCCTTGGCGGTGTCGCACGCCATGCGCACTTCTTCCTCCGTCAGCGTCGTCACGCGGCCATGGGGACGGGGGAAAAAGTCATCGCCGGAAATGTTGATCTTCACGACGTCAACACCCTCGCGGTAGCCCAGACGTACCGCCTTGCGCACCTCCTCCGCGCCGTCCACGATCAAGGCGGCGGCAGCGCGCACCTGATGCATCTGGCGGGTGTCGTTCAGGCCGCCGGTGGCGGTCAGCGTCGGCGTCGATGCCATCAGCCGCGGGCCGGGAATCCCGCCAGCGTCAATCTCGTTGCGGATCACCACTTCGGTGCGGAGACGGGGCGATCCAGCACCAACCACGCCCGTAAAGCCCGCATCCAGCATCCTGCGCGCATTGTGCAGCGTGATCAGGATCGATTCCTCGGGCGGGGTATCCTCGATCTCGGTCGCATAGGTAGTGAACGGGAAGCTCAAATGCCCGTGCGCATCAACCAGGCCGGGGATCAGCGTCGCACCACTGGCGTCGATTTCCTGCGCGCCGTCGACGGCCAGCTGGCCGCGCGGCGCGATCTCCGCAATCCGATCGCCTTCGATCAGCACATCCTGTTCAGCCCGATGATCGTCACGGCCATTCCAGACATGGCCGCCACGAACGAGTGTACGCTGGACGTCTGTCATCGTCCTACCTCCATCAATTTCTTAAAATTCCGCGCCTGCTGCGGTGGGATCGAACTCGACGATCTCCTGCAGTTCAATCGCGTTTCCGAAAGGATCACGGCCATACACAGTGCGGACGCCCGCCTTGTCCACCGGGTCGCTGTGGAACCGCATCCCCGCCGCCTTCAACCGCGCGTGGAGCGCACGCACGTCCGTCACGTCCAGGCAGAGATGGGTGTAACCGTGAATATTGACCGGCTGGCCGCTGTCGTCGCGCTGCTGCGCGGGAGCGGCGAACTCGAACATCTCGATTTTGAAATCGCCGAAGTTCAGAAAGGCCACCTTGGCAGCGGCGTCATGCAGCGCCATGATCCGGTCAATATCATCGTCGGAAGCGAACTCCCCTGAGCCAAGCTCTGTAAATCCCAGCAGATCGATATAGAATCGGCGGGCCTCGTCCAGCGACGGCACCGACATTCCGACATGGTGCAGGAAATTGATCTTGCCCATCACTTCTACCCCGGCACTCTCCAAATGAACCTGATCGTGCCATATTGATGGTCACAGCCGAAGGTTCGCTGCTGGCGATCTTTCGTCGCCTGCCACACCGCTCCATGGATTTGCATCCCGGCAAAACGGCCACTCAACGCCTCCCTTTTGCGCCTAGACGCGGGGAATTTCCTGATGTTTGTTCCTCTCAAGGCATTTGCAGGCGACGCATAAGATCAGGCACTGTAAATTGTGCAGTCAGTGGCATCATCCCCCTCATCCTCGACCAAAAAATCCACAAAGGCGCGCACGCGCGGCGCGATTTGTGCGCGATGGGGAAAAAAGACGTGGATGTCGCGCGTGCGAACTTCTGAATCGATGCGATAATCGTTCATTAACGTCTTAAGCCGCCCGCTTTCAAGGTGGGGCAGCGCGGCGCGGACATGCACCACCGTCAGGCCAAGGCCAGCGAGAGCCGCGTTCAAGACGCCCTCAATCTGATCCGTGATCATAATGCGCCCATTGGGCCGCACCAATTGCGAAGCGCCTTCCTCTACATCGCGTTGCTGGAACAGCCAGGCGCCCGGCCCCTTCGCGCCTATACTTACATTTACGCAGTTATGCTCAGCAAGTTCGTCGGGGCGGCGCGGCACGCCATGCCTTTCGAGATAATCTGGCGACGCCACAAGCAGCAGTCGTGGCTGGCACACGACGCGTGAGATATAAGCGGACTGATCGGGCGACCCATAACAGGTTCCGACATCGAAACCTTCCTCGATCAGAGTCTGCCGATTGTCGTTAAGTCCGATTTCCAAGGAGATATCGGGATAACGGCTGAGAAATTCGCCGAGTCGCGGAATAACATAATTTTTGCCATAGCTGTTGGTCAGCGAAACCCTGAGCAAGCCTTGCGGCGCCCGGTTCTCCGAGTTGAACTCCGCAAGGGAGTCTTCAAGCATCTCCAGCTTGTCGCAGACATGCGACGCCAGACGTCGCCCCTCCGCCGTCAGACTGAATTCCACCGTCGTCCGGTTGAATAGACGGACACCCACCGCTCGTTCCAATTGTCCGATTGACCGGCTGATGGCGCCGGGGGTGAGGCCCAGTTGCCGCGCCGCAGCACTAAAGCTGCCTTCCCGAACCACGACCTGAAACGTCAAAAGGCCATTCAAATCCCGGTTCTTCATAACTGGAACAATCTCTCCCGCATGACAGGCGCATCTTAAGGGCGCCCAGTTTAGGGGAGCGATCGTCCAACTGCAAAGCTCTTTCAGCGCTGCGGGCGTCAGGGGCTATCCAAAGCGGCTGGCCCCCGCCTGCCCTTATTCTCCTTCGCCGAAAAGATAGCGATAGAGGGCACGGTGCATATTCGGAATTTCGCGCTCTTGAATCGGGTTGGTCCGTGAACCTTCAAACCCGCGGCACTTCATGCCTTTCTGGGTCTGGCCGAAATTACCGAAATCCTGCCGCAGGATCTTGCCGAAGCGCTTTTCGGTATCAACATCCCAGTCCGCATAGAATTCCCGTTCCAGCGGCGGTTCTTCGCCCGGCGCATAACGGACCAGCGACCAGATATCGAACACGCACCGGTCCGGATCATTCTCATGTGGACGCGAGCGATAAGCGATCGAACCGTCGAGCAGCGGCAGGAAGACATGGTTGGGAAACATGTGCCAGTTCTGGCCCATATTGCCCACTTCCTTGTTGCTCATGCTGGCGAGGTCGACGCCTTCCTTCTCCGCCTCCTCGCGATGGATGCGCGCATGCTCCATCACCACTTCCAGTGGTTCGGTGCCGGCAGGCACTTCTTCCAGCATGCGCTGACTCGCCTTGATCGCGCGCGGCGAGAACATGGCGTTCAGCGTTTTGTCCATCTCGTCGTAAAATTCGGCGAAAGTCACGCGCAGATCGGCGGGCATCGGTCGGCCCGTCCGCGGTGCGGGTGCTCCGGGCAGCGAGCTCGTCTCGGGCGGATAATAATACATGCCGTGGGCACCGAAGGTCCGCGCGATCGTATAGTCCGCGCTGTAATTGAGCAGCTGCGGATGCGTCGCCGCGATGTGATAAGCCTCGTTGAAGCCTTCCAGCGCAGTCTTCCAGTTGCAAGGCAGGATCACCGTCTTGTACCAGCGGAAGCGCCATTCATCGAACTTCAGGAAATCGAGGAAGCTCGGAATGGGATCGAGAAATTCCAGCAGCGGTTCGGCATCGGGGTTCATGTTGATGAACACGAACCCGCCCCAGGTGTCGAGCTTCACTTCCTTGAGGCGCAGATCCTGCTTGTTGAACGTCGGGCAGCCGTCCCAGTCGCTTTCGTCATGGACCTTCTGCAGCGTGCCATCAAGACCCCAGCGCCAGCCATGATATTTGCAGAACATGAACTTGGTGCGGCCATGCTTCTGATCCATGAGGATGCGGCCGCGATGCTGGCAGACATTGTAGAAGGCTTTCAGTTCGCCGGGCGCGCTGCGAACGACGACAATGGAATCGTCGCAAATGTCGTAGACGATGAAATCGCCGACATTCTTGAGCTCTTCCTCACGGCAGGCGATCTGCCAGACCTTGGGCCAGAGCCGTTCCTTCTCAAGCTCGTGAAATTCCGGGGAGAGGAAGGCCGCCTTGGGAACGAAATCGTCGCGAATATCGTTGATTCCAAGCGTTGCTGACGCATCGTCCATAATAGACACTCCTCAAATATTCTGTTCTCATCGACCGCACGCCATAAGGCGTTATTCCCACGGTCGAATTTGGGCTCGTGCACGACCCTACAATCGCGCCGGCCGACAAATCTCGCCGGACAACTATCGAGCCCCTATTATATCAGCAGTCAAATATTCGTTCCTGAATCTGCAGAAACACCCATTTGTCCATTATTCACAAATTGGCGTGTACAGCGTCCCTCATCATTGCCTTATGCGCGGCGGGCCGGCGCATCCTTGATGATGAAGCCAGTCGCAGCTGCGGAGGAGGCCGGCACCGCATAACCGGTCTGGTCAGCGATTTCGCCGAAATGGTCGCGAACATCCTCGATATCATGCCCGGGCGTGCCCCACCCCTTGGTAAGACCCGTGAAAATCTCGCTCACATGGCCAAGACCAACAAGGAAAGCGCGGCCGGTCGGCTCGCAATCGGCATGCGCCAGATAACCGACAAGCGGCGCGACATATTCTGGGCGCGCCTTGTCATTGAACCAATTGTTGAATTCCTCATTGTCGGAAAAGCCCGCAAACAGGCGCGTTGAGGCGAGCGGGCAGAGGGCATTTATCTTGATCCCGCAGGCATCGCCATCCAGCGCCAGGCAGCGGAGCAAGCCGATGACCCCGCCCTTGGCAGCGCCGTAATATGCACTGGTATTGATCCCGAACACGCCGCCAGAGGAAGAGGTCAGCACGATCCGACCCTGACCCGAGGATGCGAGATAGGGCCAGGCCGCGCTGACTAACAAGCCAACGCCTGTCACCATCAGGTCCAGCTGTTTCTGGAACATGTCGGGGTTCAGCGCGTCAGGTTCGGTGCCATGGGCGATCGTGCCGGCGTTGCAGACGAGGATATCGACGCCGCCAAAGGCTGCAACGGCATCCGCCACCAGCTGCTTCACGCCGGATTCCTGCGAGACATCGGAGAAATTGGCAATCGCTTCCCCGCCGGCAGCCTTGATCAGATCAACCACTTCCTGCGCTGGCGCGGAAGACGGCGCTCCTCCGTCGATGGCCACACCGAGATCGTTGACCACGACCTTCGCACCCCGGGCGGCGAGCAGAAGCGCCTGTTCGCGGCCAAGTCCACGGCCAGCCCCGGAAAGGACGGCGACCTTGCCATCGAACCGCATTTCCATTCCTGAATCTCCAAACTTTGTCGTGATATTATACTATTGGCGCGAGCATTTTCTGGCAGCTTGCGCTTACGGATACCGAAAGGGCTGGGCAGGGACAGGGGCGTGAAACGTCCCGCCCCTGTCCCTGCGCCCTGATCATTTTTCCAGCCATGCCTTGTCAGGCGCGAGGTAGACCCGCATTTCCTGAACCTTGCCCTGCTTGTTAACGACGAACCTGTCGATTGCGGTCCGCACAAAGTTGCCGCGGGCGTCAGGCGTCCACTTGCCGGCTGCATCACGGACCACCCGCGTTTCCAGTTCCATCACGCATATGTTGGCCTTGGCATCCCAGGTCAGGCTGCCGATCCGGTTTTCGGGCGTGATCTTCTTCAAGAAGGTCGAGTAGAATTGCTTGATGGCGGGCTGCCCCCGGATTATGTCGCCGCGAGGATTGAAAAATACAGCGTCCGGCGCCCACAGGTCACCCACTTCGTCATACCGCCCTTCGGCGGTAAGACGAATATAGGTGCGAGCGACGTCACAGGCGTTTGTCGAATTCGTGGGCCTCGCCGCCGCGGAAAACGCGGGACTGAAAGCTGCCAGTCCCGCAAGGATGAATGAAGCCTTAAAAGCAGTTAGAACATGCATCCCAATATTTCCTGTTGGAGAGAATTATATACCCAAATATAGATCAGATATTATCCGATCAGAACCGAATTCTACCTGTCACACCAATGGTACGCGGCGTTCCGGGCGAGTTGACCGAAAAGCCCAGAACTGCCGGAAATGCCTGCAATTGGTAGCGCTTATTCGTCAGGTTCGTGACAAACACCCTGAGATCGACGCCACTTTCCATGACATTGCTGAGCCCGACGTCGGCATTGACGAGCGAGTAGCCTTTCACCTCGGAATAGCCGGGAAGATAGTCCTCCAGACCATTATAACCATCCGTATGGAAGAAATTGCCGCCGATCGACAGTTCGCCCAGATTGGATCCCATTTCGGGCGTGAACCTGGCGCCCAGAGTATAGACGTTACGCGGAGCGCGCGCGAAGGGATCGTTGCTGCGGTCTACGCCATTCACGACGAACTCAATATATTTTGCGTTCGTGTAAGCATAGTTGGCGGTCAGCTCCAGCTGCTTGACCGGGCGGAGCAACACATCGGCTTCGATACCCCAGATGCGAGCCTTACCGACATTGACCGCGACAGTGGTCAAAGGACCGCCAGCCGCCGGAACCTGAGAGATCGCGCGCTGGAGATCCTTATATTTCGAATAATAAGCCGTCAGGTTGGTCCGAAGGAACATGTTGCCCGGATGCCAATCGCCCTTGAAGCCCACTTCAAAGTCGTCGACGAATTCGGGATTGAACGTCTGCCGCAGACCAGCCTCGGTGCCAGCGCGTGCCGCAAAACCGCCGGTGCGATAGCCCCGCCGATGCGCCACATAGAGCAGGGCATCCTTGTTGAACTTATACTGGGCGCTCAGATTGTAGGTCGGCTTGGAGAATTTCGCGTCCGCCTTCACGATACATTGCGCTTCGGTCAAATTGGCGGCGGGCGTTTCCGGCGTTGCCGGATTATTGTCGAGGTCCCGCGAGAAGCGGCAGAGGAAGCGCGAATCCGGGTCAGAATTCTGCATGAAGCGGTTACGCGCGATTATGCTGCGCTTGTCAGTGTTGAAGCGTATGCCGCCCGTCAGGGTCAGGCCATCCACCACTTCATAGTCGAGCTGGCCAAAGACCGCATAGCTCTTGTTCGTCGCGGCAACATCGGTGTTGGACAGCGTTCTGGCGTCGAGCACCGGATAATCCAGAACATTGCCGGATTCGACCAGGCCCGGGTCAACGGCACCCGCCGCAGATAGACCCTGGTTACGTCCGCGCTCCCAGAAAAAATATGCGCCGGCAATATATTTGAGCCGACCGATATCGCCGAACAGCTGCATTTCTTCGGTGAACTGGCCGGTATAATCGAGCCGTTCCCCCTGCTGCACAGCATTCGACGTGCCATCATAGTCATCGACAGCATGGCTCTTCACATGCCGATAACCCAGGATATTCTTGAAGGTCAGCCAATCACTGATCGGGATCGTCGTGGCATTCTGAACCGTATGCGTTTCAATCTTGTTGAAGACATTCACCCCGGACGCAATGCGGTAAATTCCGCGAGCCCGCTGCTGAGCGAGCAATGTGCTAAAGCTGGTATAGTTCCGCGGTGCGCCATAAGCGTCGGTGATACGCGATCCAGCGCCTGCCGGAAGGACGAGGTTCGCGAGGAACGTACCAGTGCCGCCGTCATTTTCATGAAAATAATCATAGGTCGTGAGCGATTCGACTTCACTGTTGGGATCGTAGAACCGCAAGGAGATACGCGCCGCCTGCTGGTCGGTATCGTTGATGTTGCGCTTGAGGATTTCGTCATACACAAAGCCATCGTCTTTTTTCGAGGCTCCCGCGACGCGCAACTGAACATAGTCGTTCAACGGTACGTTGATCATCGCATCGACGTTGAACATGTCCCGGCTGCCGACTGTGACGCCCGCTTCTGCTTCAAATTCGTTGGTCGGCTTGTTCGGACGGATGACGATCGCGCCGCCCGTGGAGTTTCTTCCGAACAGAGTACCTTGCGCACCGCGCAGAACTTCAACAGCGGAAACATCGAAGATAGCGCCGTTGACGCCCTGCGTCCGCGCAGCCACCACGTCGCCGAGATACACGGGCACGGACGGATCAGCGAGCAAGGTGAATTCCTGCTGGCTTTGTCCGCGAATGGCGAAGACAGGATAGGCGCGGCCGGAACCGAGACCGGGCGCAGCGACCAGACTGGGGTTGACGCGGGAAAGGTCCGCAACGCTAGTGATGTTGTTCTGCTGGAGCGTAGCCGGGGTGGTAACGGCAACGGACACCGGAACGTCCTGAAGCCGTTCGTCGCGCCGCCGCGCCTGGACAATGATGTCCGTCACGCTGACCTGGCCCGATGCAGGAGCAGCGCCGCTTGGCTGCTGCGCCATGGCGGGCGTTGCTGCGGCGAAGACCGCAGCAGACGCGGAACTCGCCAACAGTGATAAAATCGCTTTCATGGTCATCTCCCCGTGCACATTAGTTGTGCTTATAGATTAGAGCTTTAGTCTCACGCGACTTATCGAAATGCCCGTCGAGATGCTCCGGAAAAGAGCCTAACACAAAGGCAAGGTCACGCAATTGCATTGGGAATGGAACCCATTTGTGCACAATTCAAAAGCGTTGGGACTGACTTATCGCGTATGCGGAAAATAACACTCCATTATAGATCTGATGAGCGATTGGTCGTGCAGCCGCCATGTCAGCACGACCGCGGACGACGTGCTCCACTTGCCTTCCTGTGCCCGATCATTCTTTCCTGCCCTTTGGCATTCGCTCAGCGCGCAGCAGGAAGCGCCGGACCTTGCCCGTGTCATCACGAATGCGATTTCGCGTGAACTCCCAACTGCGGGGATGCTTGATTCGAGCGAGCGCCGCCAAGGCTGGAGCGGTGAACAGCTCTCTATCCTGCGGTTCTTCCTGCCCTGGAGCAAGCTCTATGATCGCGTGAAGCTGGTTCCCCATATCGGCATCGGGCAAACCGATGACCGCGGCGCAAAGCACGCCGGGCAACATCTCCAGCGCGTCCTCAACCTCGGCAGGATAGACGTTGACGCCGCCGATCAGAATCATGTCCGTGCGACGGTCGGCAAGGTAAAGCCACCCCTGCTCGTCGACCCAGCCCATGTCGCCGAAACTGTCGAGATTTCCCTTCAGGCGCGGCAGCGCGCCGATATAGCTGTAATTGGTGCCCGGCCCCAATTGCGCCCGGAAATAGATGTCGCCAACCTCCCCTGGCGACATGACTTCGCCCTCCTCTCCCAGGATCAGTATCTCGAATCCCGCCGCGGCTCGGCCGACCGACCCGGGATGCGCGAGCCACTGGGCGCCATCAATGACCGTCGCCCCGATCCGCTCCGTCCCGCCATACACTTCCAGCACTTTCTCGGGCCCGATACGCTCTATCCACCAGCGCTTGATTGATGGCGGGCAGGGCGCCGCCATATGAAGCAGCGTATCAATGGAGGAGAGATCTGCCGCAGCTGTCAGTTCGGGCGGCAGCTTGGCGATCCGGCTCATCATAGTGGGCACGAGATAAGCGAAGGATGGGCGGAAACAGGTGACGATGTCTAGCCATTCCGCCGGATCGAACCGCTCCATGCAAAGCAGATGGCCGCCCTGCGCCAGCGCCATGGTTGCATAGGCGAAGGGGGCCGAATGATAAAAGGGCGCCGGGAGCAGCAGGGTCATGCGCGGCGTGCAGCGGCGTCCCGCCTTGTCCGCACCCCAGGTCGACGGATTGGGATCGGCGATCAGCTTGGGCTTGCCGGTGCTGCCGCCGCTGTTCATGATCCGGCCCGGACAGGCCGAGGCCAAAGGCAAGGGCTCTGTGGAGTAGCCCGATGCATCTTCACGATCGACATTGTGCACGGGAACAGCGCCAGGCGGCAGCTCATCCGTACCGATGATGCAGCGCGGCTCGATCAGTGCCGCCAGGCTCGCAAACTCGGCATGGGCCAAGCGGTGCGACATCGGACAAGGTATGGCGCCCAGCTTCCAGACGGCGAATGTCGCTTGAAGAAACTCGACCCGGTTGGCCATGGCGATCACGACGCGGTCGCCGGCCGCGACACCATGGCGCTCCGCCAGCAGCCGCGCCAGCCTGTTCGCGGACCGATCCATGTCGGCATAGGTCCAGCTTCGGCCGGCCAGGGTCAGCGCCGGCGCATCGGGCGTGGCGGCGGCATGCGCGGACAGCAGAGCGCCCAGTGGAGCGCCCTCCACGGGCTGCCCATCGGCAGCAATCAGGCTCGTCAAATCCTCGATCATCACCCCCTGTTGCCGCCAAAGGGAACCGCTGCCAAGAGATAGGCGACCAATCCTGATATATCGAATTGGCGATAATCCTGCGTCCGCACTGGATCACCGTCCGTGGCTCAACGATAGCAGAGGGCAACAACGTTAGATTTGGACTGGAGCAGGGGTTATCAATGGCGGGTTCTTTGGCCGGACTGCGCGTCCTCGATCTCAGTCGCATTCTTGCGGGTCCTCTGGTCGGTCAGATGCTGGGCGATCTGGGCGCTGAAGTCTTCAAGATCGAGCGGCCCGGCAAGGGCGACGATGCGCGAGAGATGGGGCCGCCTTTCCTAAAAAAGCAGGATGGCAGCCAGACCGACACTGCAGGCTTTTTCCTGGCGTGCAACCGCAACAAAAAGTCGCTGTCCCTCAACCTTTCCGATCCCGTCGGTCAGGATCTCGTCCGCAAGCTTGCGCAAAGCTGCGACATCGTCATCGAAAATTTCAAGGTCGGCACGCTAGCGCGCTATGGCCTCGATTATGAGAGCGTGCGCGCGGTCAATCCCGCCATCATCTACTGTTCGATCACGGGCTTTGGCCAGACCGGTCCCGAAGCATTGAAACCGGGCTATGACGGCATTTTTCAGGCGATGGGCGGCATGATGAGCGTGTCGGGCCACCCGGAGGGCGTACCCGGCGGCGGACCGATGAAAGTCGGCATTTCCATCGTCGACATATTGACCGCCAATAATGCGACGATCGCGATTCTTGCGGCGCTGCGCCACCGGGAACAGGGCGGACCAGGCCAGTATCTCGACATTTCCCTGCTCGATTGCGGGATCGCGGCCCTGTCGCACTTCGCGCAAAATTACCTCATCACCGGCGAAGTTCCGGAACGGCGCGGCAATGGCGGCTATGGCGGCATTCCCAGCCAGGCATTCACCTGCGCGGATCGCCAGATTTTCGTAGTCGTCGGCAACAATGCCCAATATGCGCGTTTCTGCGAGGCGATCGAGCGGCCGGACCTGTTTGCCGATGATCGGTTCAACACCGGGCCGCGCCGAATCGAAAATCGCAAGATATTGGTGCCCATTCTCGATGAGGTCTTCCAACAACGGGAAGCCGCACATTGGCTGGCGGCTCTCGATGCGGCGGGCGTCCCGGTCAGCTATGTCAACGACGTGCGCCAGATGTTCGAGGAACCGCAGGTCAAGGCCCGCGAAATGTGCCGCAGCATCGCCCATAACGAAGCGGGCACGCTGCCGATCATTGCCAATCCGCTGCGTTTTTCCGAAACCCCGGTCGACACCTACAGCGCGCCGCCCGAGCTGGGCGAGCACAGCGTCGAAATCCTGTCAGGCGCGCTTGGCCTCAGTTCCGAAGAAATCCAGCACTTGCGCGACAAGGGTGTCGTCGGCTGAACCGTCGGCCGTCATAATCCAACAGGCGTGGCCGTAGGGGCCGGGCAGATGGAAGATCAGAAACGGGCCGCGCCTTCAGGTCGAAGGCGCGGCCCGCGCCGTTTCATGAGCCGCGATAGACCGGCTTGCGCTTCTCGCGGAAGGCGTCGGCACCTTCCTTGAAGTCGTCGGTCCAGGTCATCAACGACTGGACCGCGATCTCATAATCCAGCGCCTCGTCGAATGTCTGGCCGGGCGCGGCGGCGAACTGACGCTTGATTTCCGAAAGCGCGAGGGTCGGCGCGCTCGCCAGATCCTCCGCCATGGCGCGCGCGCGCGCCAGCGCCTCGCCCGGCTCTACCGCCGTCAGCGCAAAGCCCATGGACGCGGCCTCCTCGCCGCTGACGAAGCGGCCGGTAAAGGCCATTTCCTTCGCGCGCATCACGCCCACATGGCGTTCCATCAGCCAACCCGCGCCCGCGTCCATGGCCAGGCCGATATGGCGAAAGGCGAACTGGAAGCGCGCATTGTTCGCGCAGATGATGAAATCGCTCGCCAGCGCCATCGCAAAGGCCATGCCGATGCACACACCCTCGACCGCGGCGATGACCGGCTTTTGCGTATGCGCGACGGACCGCACCATGCGGCTGCGCGAACGTGAGTTGCCCAGATTGCCGCGAACCCCGCCAGCGCCGATTTCCCCGACATTCGCGCCGGCGGAAAAATCCTTGCCAGCGCCCGTCAGGATGATGGCCCGCACTTCATCGTCGTCCTGAAGCGTCTGGAAGACATCCTGAAACTCGCGTCGCATGCCAAGCGTGATCGCATTCTTCCGCTCTGGCCGATTGATCGTAACAATGGCGACCGCGCTTTCGATACTGACGTCCACGGACATTTGCCATTCTCCCCTGAAAACCCTTGCTGCGTACGAATTAGCATCGCTATCGCGCCGCGTGACCCCTTTCGCTGGGGGCACACCGGTTTATCACTGATGCGATAAAGGCTGCGGATGCGTTGGAATTCGCGTGATGCTGCACCAATGAACGACGAAGATTTTGCGCGCGCAACTGCGTTAAGGAGCTAATCGTGCAGACATTCGTGACCGAGCGGCTCGACTGGCCCGATACTGCACCGCAACTGCGGGCGGAGGTTCGCGCGCTGGTGGCCGACCATGGCGTGGACGATCCCGTCAAGCGGGCCAATAGCTGGGCGAAACCCGATCCCGCCTTCAGCCGCCTGCTGGGCGCCCAAGGGCTGATCGGCATGGTCTGGCCCAAGGAATTTGGGGGGCATGAGCGCAGCCCGCTGGAACGCTATGTCGTGCTGGAGGAATTGCTGGCTGCAGGCGCGCCCGTCGGCGCGCACTGGATTGCCGACCGGCAGACGGGCGCGCTCCTGCTGCGCTACGGCACCGAGGAAGAAAAGCACCGCTGGGTGCCCGGCATGGCGCGGGGCGAAGTCTACGCCTGCATCGGCCTGTCGGAACCCGGCGCGGGATCGGACCTTGCGGGCGTGCGCACGACGGCCCGGCGCGATGGCGACGACTGGATCCTGTCGGGTCAGAAGGTGTGGACCACCAACGCGCACCATGCCCATGTGATGATCGCGCTGGTCCGGTCGGAAGCGGGATCGACCCGCAACGAAGGCCTGTCGCAGTTCGTCATCCCGATGGACGCGCCAGGCGTCACTATCCAGCCGATCCTGGACCTCACCGGCGGCCACGACTTCAACGAAGTGTTTCTGGAAGAGGTACGCCTGCCCGCGTCCGCGCTGGTGGGTCAGGCAGGCAATGGCTGGAAGCAGGTGACGGCCGAACTGTCGCTCGAACGATCCGGCCCCGAACGCTATCTGTCCTCCATGGCGCTGCTGACCGAACTGATCCGTCACGCAGGATCGACGCATTCGGAACGGCTCAATGATCTGGTGGCGCGACTCGCCGCAGAAACCTGGACGCTGCGCCTGATGAGCGCCAGCGTCGCCGCCAAGATCGCCTGCGGCAAGGACCCGTCGCTGGAAGCAACGATAGTCAAGGACCTTGGCAATTCATTCGAGCAGGCCATGCCCGAGCTGGTGCAGGCGGCGGTCGACATCGACCCGGCCGGACCCGAAGCCCTGGGCCTGGTTCTGGGTCATCTGCTGCAGGTCTCACCATCCTTCTCGCTGCGCGGCGGTACGCGAGAGATATTGAAGGGCATCATCGCAAGGGGGCTAGGCCTGAGATGAACGACGAACAGCGGATGCTCGCCGACATGTCCGAGGAGCTTTTTGCAAGCCTCGGCCCAACGGCAACCCTGCAGCAGGACTGGGGCGCCATTGAACAAGTGGCGCTCGACGGCCTGCTGCTGGGCGCCGATCAGGGCGGCTTTGGCGGATCATGGGAAGACGCGCTGATCGTCTTCCGCCTCGCGGGCTATCATGGCCTAGCGCTGCCGGTCGCGGAGGCGGCGATCGCGTCGGCCCTTGCCGGGCGTAGCGGGGAACGTGGCACCATCGCCCGTCACACACAGGGCGAAGTAACCTGCGGCCGTTTTACCGGCACGCTTTCGGGCATCTGCTTCGGAGCCGGTGCAGCCTTCATCCTCGCGCCATGCCCGCAGGGCGGATCAATGCTGATCGAAGCCGCCGCGCTCCCGCTCGAAACGGAACCCTCGGTCGCAGGGGAAGCCCGCGATCGCGCTGTTCTGGAGGACGCGCCGGTTACGCTGTGCGAAGGCGACGTCTTCGCCATGGGGGCACTGGCGCGGGTCGCGCAGATGGCGGGCGCGCTCGATGCGACGCTGGCGCGATCGGTCGACTATGCCAATGAACGGGTGCAGTTCGGGCGGGCGCTCGGCAAGTTCCAAGCGGTCCAGCAAAATCTGGCAACTTTCGCTTGCGAGGCAGCGGCGGCCAATTGCGCCGCCATGGGCGCCGCGCAGGCGATGAGCCGGGGCGTGGCGACCTTCGAGATCGCTGCCGCCAAATTGCGGGCGAACCGTGCCGTGGGCGTGGGCACTGCCATCGCCCATCAGGTCCATGGTGCGATCGGCTTTACAGAGGAATATCCGCTCCATCCACTGACCCGCCGCCTGTGGGCCTGGCGTTCCGAATTCGGGAACGACGCCTATTGGAGCGCCCTGCTGGGTCCCCGCATCGTGGAGCGCGGCCCCGACCATTTCTGGGCGGATTTGACCGCCCTTACCGACTAAGCAGTCAAGGATCAGACCATGCCAGAAGCCGTCATCGTCGCTACCGCCCGCACTCCCATCGGCAAGGCCGGGCGCGGCGCGCTCAATATGCTCGACGGGCCTGAACTGGGCGCCATCGTCATCCGCGAAGCCGTCGCCCGCGCCGGCTTGACCGGCGACGAAGTGGAGGATGTCATCCTGGGCGCGGCCCGTCTGGAAGGACCGCAGGGTGGGAATATCGGGCGCCTCGCCGCGCTGCGCGCTGGCCTGCCCCTTTCCGTGCCGGGCGTGTCGCTGGACCGCAAATGCGCTTCGGGCGTCAATTCCATCGCCTATGCCGCCCAGCGCGTCATGACTGGGGAAGGCGACATCTATGTCGCCGGTGGCCTCGATTCGTGCAGCCTCGCCCTGCCCAACACCCGGATGGACGGTGGCGAAAATGCCTGGCTCGCCAGCAATATCGTTGGCGTCTATGACAGCATGATCCAGACGGCTGAGACCGTGGCGAGCCGCTATAGGATCAGCCGCGCCGCGCAGGACGAATATTCGCTGCAAAGCCAGCAACGCATCGCCGCCGCCCAGCAGAACGGCCTGCTGAACGATGAGATCGTTTCCGTCACCACCGAAAAGTTCGTCAAGGACAAGTCCGGCGCCATCACCGGCAGGGAAACGGTGACCCTGACGCAGGATGAAGGCAATCGGCCGGAAACCACGCTGGAGGGGCTTTCCGGCCTGCGCACGGTGGTGGAGGGCGGCTGCATCACCGCCGGTAACGCCAGCCAGTTGTCCGATGGCGCCAGCGTCTGCGTTGTCATGAGCGACGGCGGAGCCGCGCGGCGCGGGCTGAAGCCGCTCGGCATCTTCCGCGGCTTCGCCACTGCCGGCTGCGGGCCGGACGAAATGGGCATCGGCCCCGTATTTGCGGTTCCCAAACTGCTTGATCGCGCCGGCCTGAAGGTCGAGGACATCGGCCTTTGGGAACTCAACGAAGCCTTCGCCGTGCAGGTGCTCTATTGCCAGCAGAAGCTTGGCATTGACCCCGCACGACTGAACGTCAATGGCGGCGCGATCGCGATCGGCCACCCGTTCGGCATGAGCGGGTCGAGAATGACGGGCACCGCGCTGATCGAGGGCCGCCGCCGGAAGGAGCGCTACGCCGTGGTGACGATGTGCGTGGCCGGCGGCATGGGCGCGGCCGCCCTGTTCGAGCTCGTCTGAAACAGAAAAAGGAGCGGCGATTGCCCGCCGCTCCTCATATCCTCTGAACCCGGGAGCCGGGGTGGTCTCAACCGCCCCGGCTTCTTGCCGTTCAGGCGGCTTCCTGAACCGTGGTGAAGCCCCCCAGATCCGCCAGCCGATCGATATGATGCTGGCCATTGCCCAGGATCATGCCGATTGCGGTCAGCCGACGGAACCAGTGGCTGACGACATGTTCCTCACTGACGCCGATGCCGCCATGCAGCTGAACCGCCGACTGCGCGATAAAGCGCCCGGCCTTGCCGATGACCGCCTTGATCGCGGCGAAGCCCTTCGCGCGCTCGCCCTCATCCGTTTCATTGGCCAGCGTCGCGGCATAGATGGCCGCTGATTTGGCCTGCTCCACCTCGACGAGCATTTCCGCCGCGCGGTGCTGAAGCGCCTGGTTGGTTCCGATCGGCTTGCCGAACTGCTCACGCGTCTTGAGATAGTCGACCGTCACATCCAGCGCGGCCTGCATCGCGCCGGCAGCCTCCGCCGCCAGGAAGGCGATCCCGGCATGGCGCGCGCGCGTGACGCAACCGACGTCGAGATAGGCGGCGGCATCCACCACGAGATTGTCGAGCAGCAGGTCAGCCGCGCCGCCGCCGCCATGCAGGCGATAGCCCCGCCGCGACAGACCCGGCGCATCGGCGCGCACGACATAGGCGCCATCCCCGACCGGGATCACGAATAGATCGGCGCAATTCCCGCCCAGCACAAGAGCAGCGCGCCCCGACAGCCGACCGTCGACCAGCGCAACCGTTGCGTCGTCGGCAAAGGCGCCAATCACCTCGCCCGACATGATTGGGGCCAGCAGCGCTTCGGCGCGGTCGCCCGCCCCCTCCGCTATGGCGGTTCCGGCAAGCACGATGGACGGCAGATACGGCTCCATCACCAGCGCGCGGCCGAACGCTTCGCCCACCAGCATCATTTCGACGCTGCCCAGGCCCAGACCGCCCGCGCTTTCCGGAAAGGGCAGCATGGTGAGGCCAAGGTTGACGAACTCGGTCCATATACCATCCGACCAGCCCTTGGGCTGGCTGGCATAGCCGGTGCGCTGCTCGAACTGATAGCGGTCCGCGATCAGCCGGTCGATGCTGTCCTGCAGCATCCGCTGATCGTCCGAAAGGTTGAAATTCATTGCTTCGCCGCCTTATTTCAAACCGAGGATGGAGCCGGCCACGATGGTCTTCTGCACCTCGCTCGACCCGCCATAGATTGATGCCGCGCGCAGGATCGCGTAATTGGGCATGATCGTGCCCAGCCATTCTTCCTCGTCCGCCCCGAAGGGCTCTTCATCCGAATGCACTTCCAGCGCAGCCGCGCCCGCCGTTTCCAGCAACAGCTCGGACGCGGCCTGACGCAATTCCACGCCCTTGAGCTTCAGCACAGACGATCGCGGGTCGGGCGCATCCGATCCGCGCTGACCGTCCAGCACGCGCAGCTGCGTGATTTCCAATATCTTCAGTTCCGCCTCGATCGCCGCTGCCTTGCGCAGCGTGGCGACATGGCCATCCGCCAGCCGCTTGATGCGCCGTATCAGATGCTTGGTCATGCCGATGCGGGCGATCCCCGTCCGCTCGTTGGACAGCAGGAACTTGGTGACGTCCCAGCCCTTATTCTCTGTGCCGACCAGGCAATCGGCGGGAACGCGGACCTCGTCCAGAAACACCTCATTGACCTCGTGCCGACCGTCCATGGTGACGATCGGACGGACGGTAACGCCGGGCAGGCGCAGGTCGATCAGCAGGAAGCTGATGCCCATCTGCTTGCGCTGCGCGACCGGGTCTGTGCGTACCAGCGTGAACATCCAGTCGGCATGGTGGGCCATGCCCTGCCAGATCTTGTGGCCGGAAACGACGAAATGATCGCCCTCCCGCCTGGCCGAAGTGCGCAGCGAAGCAAGATCGGAACCGGCGCCCGGTTCCGAAAAGCCCTGCGCCCACCAGATGTCGTTATTGGCCGTCGCGGCGAGGAAGCGATCCTTTTGCCCCGGGGTGCCGAACGCGATCAACACCGGGCCGATCATCGACACGTTGAAGCTCACTGGTTCGGGCGCGGGCGCCTGATGCAGTTCATCGAGAAAAATATAGCGCTCGACCGGCGTAAAACCGGGGCCGCCCGCTTCCTTGGGCCAGGAAGGCGTGGCCCATTGGCGACGGTTGAGCGTGCGCTGCCAGGCAACGACCTCCTCCTTGGTGGGGATGCGCCCGTCGAGCATCTTGCGATGGGTGACAGGATCGAGATTGTCGCGGATGAAGGCACGCACTTCCGCGCGGAATGCGTCCTCCTCGGCGGTGAAGCGAAGGTCCATGGTTCTGCTTAGCGCCCCGTGAAGACAGGCTTGCGCTTCTCGGAGAACGCGCGAATACCTTCCTTATAATCTTCGGAAGCATAGCAGATCTGGAAAAGCTCTTCGCAACGATCGGTGTCGCGCTTGGCTTCGTCCTGCGCATAGGTCCAGAGCGTATATTTGATGTCTTCGGCTGTCAGCGGCGCGCCGACCGAAATATTCTTGATGGTCTTTTCGATCCAGGGCCAGAATTCATCATTGGGCAACACCCGGCCGACCAGATGCTTGACATAGGCTTCTTCCGCGCTCAGCCGCAATCCGCCCAGCAGCATGTCCTTGGCGGCACCATAGCCCATGATGTCGATCATGCGCCGCAGCGACGAGTAGCGATAGCCGATGCCGATGTTCATCGCAGGCTGACCGAAGGAAGACTGCGCCGAACAGTAGCGCAAGTCGCAGACGAGAGCGACCGACACGCCACCGCCTATGCAATAGCCGTCAATGGCCGCCACCGTCACCTTCTTGGAGCGATAAATCTTCTGCATCGCTTCTTCGCCGGTTCTGGCATAATGTTCCTGAGCGTCCTTGTCACCGCGCTCTTGTTCATATTTGCCGACATCGGCTCCGGCGACAAAGGCTTGACCGCCAGCGCCTGAAAAGACGACGACGCGAACTTCATCATCCTCTTCGAACTGCGCCATGGCGTCGCCCATGGCCTGCCACATTTCAAGGCAGATGGCGTTCATCTTCTCGGGCTTGTTAAATATAATGTGCCCGACGGCATTGTCCTTACGGGTAAGGATATAATCAGACAAAGTCTTCTCTCCTGAGAATGGCGCAGTGGGTGGAAGACAAACTGATCAGACCCCTGATCATTATTGATCATCACTCGCGCACTATAAATAAACGCGCGCGATTATCAGGCCATCATGGCGCTTTGCCGCAATATTGGAGCGGGCACGAAATTTCCGCTGGCGATCCGGGGACCGATATGATTTGCCACCGCTTGGCGCAGGCAGCGCACCAGCTCGTCATGCCGGGCTTCGATTTCGCCCGTTCGCCCGATAATGCCGACCGCCAGTTGCTCTTCGCCCACGGCTCGGGGAAGCAGCACAGAAATGCCGTTCCAGCCCGGCATCACGGTTCCGGACGCGATCCCGCGCTTCGACACTTCCAGCAGACGCTCCAGCAAATCACCGCACCGCACATGATCCTCCGGCTCACTTTCAGCATTGATGCGCTGCACGAGAAGCCGGACTTCCTGGCTGAAGGAAGTGGATAAGATCACATGTCCAAAGGGCGAATGCAGCAAATGACGCTCGGTTCCATTGCTCAATTCTTCTGGAACTTTGCCAACTGCATGAACATGCTTCAAAGATATACCTACTCGAGAGCATAGAGCGACCCCGAGCCTGGTTGTTTCTTTAAGATTGTCCATCATCGTCAAGAGACTGCCGTTGCGAAATAGCGCCGGATGGACCCAGGCGCCCAGCAGAGCGACGCGGGATGTTGGGCGGAAAACCCGCTCCCCACGCTCCCGTGAAAGATAGCCTCGACGCACCAAAGTGCCCAGCAATTCCGAGGTGCTCGACTGGGGGGCGTTGAGGGCGCGCGCCACGTCCATAACCGTTACTGCCGTTCGCCCTTCATTGAAGAGTTCGAAGATTTCCAGCACCCGATCAGCCGACTTGATCTTTTTCTCGCGCAACACTGCCGCCATCAGATCCTCCATCTGGTCGTTACCGACCTTTTCTTTCGGAGGTTGTTATATCAACATAATAAGTCGGCACAACGCAGACATGGGCTGGGAGCTTTGCCATGCCGAAACGAAGGCCTATGAGATAAATTCATAAGGCCCACTGGTCCGCTTGGGAAATAAAATTATCGCTGATTTATAATGACTTGCGGCCACATGCTCCGCACCCTCTGTCGGAGGCGGCAGCGACGGCAGCATTGGCGCGACGGCAGTTTGGCGTCGCTCCGCTTCCACCACACCCCCTTATGGTGGCTTGAGCCACCAAAAAGCACCTCCTCATCGGGCCGCGGCAGCCGACCGATCAGCCGCGAATAGACGACTCGATAGATAGCCAGGATCGGGGCAGGGCGCCCGACTGGCGCGTGAGCATCAGTCTTTATTGAGGCGATATGATAGTGTTCAGTTCTTCGGACCCCGTTGCATGAAGAACCGCAGCATAGCCGAACACGAAGGATGCGATGATGCTGGCCCCCGCAGCAGGATAGCATCGGCCAAAGACTGACGCAGTGGAATTGCCAATGGCGTAGAGGCCGGAAATAGGCGCCCCGTCCTGGTTCAAGACCCGAGCATATTCATCGGCCACCACACCGCCTGCCGTGCCGACATCGCCCGGGAATATGGCGCAAGCGTAGAAAGGCCCTTCTGCGATCGCGCCAAGATTGGGATTGGGCTTGACCGAGGGGTCGCCATGGGACCGGTCAAAGGCGCGGTTTCCACGCGCGAAATCCTCATCATTGCCCGTGCTGCAGAAGTGGTTGAAGCGGGATACTTCCTGCCTGAGCCCCTCGCGGTCGATGCCGCACTGGTCCGCCAGCTCGTCCAGCGTTGCCGCGCGCTTCATATAGCCGGTCTCGATCCATTTTTCCGGCGTTTTGCCCGGCATTTCATTACCCCAGGGATAGCGCTCGCGATGGCGCGCGTCGAAAATCGCCCAGCATGGCAGCCCTTTGCCGGTTTCCCGCTCACGCGCCATCATATTTTCGCCAATATCCATATAGGATCCGGCTTCGTTGGCGACGCGCCTGCCCGTCTGGTCAACCAGAATCACGTGCGGCAGGCTGAGGTCCAGGTGATGGAAATAAGGCCGGACCGAACCATCCCGCGCTATCGCGCTATCGGGCCAGGTGCCATTGAGGTTCTGCGACGTAACGACCCACCAGGCAGTGTCCAGGCAGTCGGTCTGCGCGCCCAGGGCGATCATCTCCTGAAGCACTTCGCCGGTGTCGCCGGGGTTGGCGCTGGTCCATTCATTGCCGACAAGACCGCCGGTCATCTGCTTGCGGAAGCTGTCGTTGCGGGAAAAGCCGCCGACATTGCAGATGACGCCAGAACGCGCCCTGAGCGTGACTTCCTTGCCGTCGCGAAGGACCCGAACGCCGCTTACCCTGCCCGCTTCGGCCACGAGACCGACGACCGGGGTGCTGAGCTGGATGTCAACATCATGCTTCAGCGCGATTTGCAGCATCCGCCCCTGGATTGCGGCGCCATTGCACGCGCTCACCCGCCCCAGCAGCTTGTCGCGCAACATCAGCATCGCAAAGCGCATCGCCTTGAGCTTTCCGGCGAAGGTCCGCTTGAACAGGAAGAGGGTGGAAAACTCGTCCGCGCCGATGGGCATGCCATAGGCGGGCGGATAAAGGGCGATCCGGTCCTTCCACGCCCCCAGGTCATTGAGGTTGAGCGGTTCCGCCATCAGCGACCGCCCCTCCGGCAAGCCGCCGGGCCGATCGTCATAATAATCCGGCCAGTCGTCGCGCGGGCGGCGGACCTTCAGGCCCAGATCGACCAGGAACTTGATCACCCGCGGCGCGCCAGCCAGCAGCGCGTCGCGGCGGCGCGGCGTCACGCCAGGGCCCTTGTAGGTCACGACATTGTCGAAATATTGCCGCGCCTTTTCAATGCTGTCATGGATGCCCGCCGCTTCGAGCAGATGATTGGCGGGAACCCACCAGACCCCGCCGGAAAAGCTGGTGGAACCGCCCACCTTGTCCTGCTTTTCCAGGATGACGACGGATTTGCCAGCCTGTTTGGCGGCCAGCGCGCCCGCCATTGATCCACCGCCTGATCCCACGATGATCAGATCATATTCTTCTTGAAGCGGTCGAGCCATATCCATGATCGAGACTATTCCTTCGTGCAGCGCGCAGCTGATTACCTTGCGGAACGATCGCCTGAAGACAAGGCGCCTGCGACTGAGATCGGCCTTGTGATCAGGAAAGCAGGGGCGACCCGCTGCCCGTCAATCCTCCGGCGCTATGACAAACCGCATGCCGTCATGCTCGCTCTTCACGATAAGCTGACAGGACAAGCGGCTCAGCTCGTTGCGATGATCGCTGCTGTCGAGCAGATCATTCTCGTCATCGCTTATCGCAGGCAGCGTATCCAGATAGTCGGGATCGGCAAAGACATGGCATGTCGCACATGAACAACAGCCGCCGCAAAGCGCCAGAAGTTCATCAAATCCATTGGCGCGCAGGATTTCCATCAACGATGCGCCGGATTCTGCCTCGACATCTCGCTCGACACCAGATCGACCTACTATGCGCAGTTTTGGCATCTACTCGTTCCACATTATTTTCGGATCGCCGACGTTGACCATTGATGGGTGGTGCGGGAAAGAGGGCCGCATCGACAAGCAACCGCCGGAACGATCGCCTTTGCGATATCATCAACAAGCGAAAGCGAAGGGCTATTGATCTGAAAGGCGGGTATTATTAGCGCAAACCCTTACGCTCTGCATAATGGTCGGCGCCTCCCTCCGAAGGCGCGCTGATGGCCTGTCGATCACCACCTGAAAGGAGTGAACATTGCCAAGGCAGCGCGGCCTTCGCCTGAACTGGATGATCGCGTGGCGGGCCATCCCCCTGCCCGGCGCTGTCGCGATTCCTTTTCCCGGCGCGGCGCAGGAACCAATATCCGCGCATGACACGGCGCGACAGGACAGCGGCCATGATCCTCTGCTCACCCAGTTCCGGCAGCCGCCCCAAGCAGCATTGCCGCGGATGTGGTGGCAATGGCTGAACGGCAACGTCACTCAGGAGGGCATTACCGCCGATCTGGAGTGGATGCACCGCGTCGGCATTGGCGGCGTCCATTATTTCGACGCCGGGGGCCGGATCACCAATCTCAATGTCGTCGACAAGCGGACCGTCGTTGGCGATCCGCAGTGGCAGGCAGCGAGCCGTCATGCCGCGACCCTTGCCGACCGCTATTTTCGGTTGTCGCTGCCTGAACCGCTCCGCGGCCCCTGGTATGAGGAAATGTTCGCCGCGCGGCGCGCAAAGGGACCAACGAACATTGCCCTGTCCGAACTGCGGCTGGTGCAGGGAACGATCATCAACCGCTTTCTGGAAAAGGCGGGCTTTGCCGATGGGCAGCGCTTTGCGTGGAACACGGTCCACGTCAATTCGCCTGCCGCGTCCGATGCCACTTTCGACCTGAAAGTTGAGAAGGCCCAGTTCGACGACATCGGTGAGCCGCGTTCGGAACGGCATGGGCAGCGCGTGACGGCGACGCTCAAGTCGGGGGCGATCGCGCCCGGCGGCGAGCTTGTTTTCGCCTATGGCACCACGACGCCCTGGATCGTCAGCCAGGCCTTTCCCGTGCGCGTCGATGTGAACGGCAAGCGCCTGTCGCCCGATCCGACCTTCGCCGTGGAGCCTGGACCCGCCACCGAATTGCAGGCGATCATCCCCTCCGCCGCCCGCCCCGGTGAACCCTTCCGCCTTCAGCTGATTTCGCGCGACGGGTTCAGCAAGCAGCAGGTGGATCGCGATCGGATGCAGACCGCCGTTCATCATAGCGGCGTGAACTGGGGCGGCGCGGACTTTGACGGCAAGGATCGCTTCCCGCGCCAGATGCGGCTGATCGAAATCTACAGCGCGCATGGGCAGAGCGAATATTATGATCCCGCCGATCCGCTGAGTTACGAAAATGCGCGCAGCGCCCCGGTTTCCAGCTCGCTCAAGGGCCGCCACTATGTGCGCGACGCCTGGGCGGGCGGGTACAAGCTATGTACCCTCGCCTCCTCGGACGATCATAATGGCCAACCGGCCAAGCGCGCCAATGGCCTGACCGCCATTCAGGCTCCCCGGCTTGACCGCGCTTCGCTGCTCAAGGCTATGGCGGAGGGCCATGTCTATGGCGCCACGGGCGAACGCATATTGCTCGACTTCTCGATCGCGGGACAGCCGATGGGCAGCGTCGTCGAAGTGGCGAAGGGAAAGCCGATGCGCTTCAGCATTGAAACCCACGGTACGGACGAACTTTCGAAAGTGTCGGTCTATCGCTACATCTTCGGATCGGACAAGGGGTGGGAGACGGTGTTCGAACGCTCAGGCAAGCTGGGCGCAGCCCTCCGTTGGCAAGGCCGTCTATTATGCGCGGGTCGAACAGGCCAAGCCCATCCGCGTCCTGCTCCCGATCCTGCACGATCGCACCGTCCGCGCCTGGAGCTCCCCGATCTGGAACGGAGAACCGGTGCTGAAGCCGCTGCCGCCCACGCCGGATCAGGAGGAACCGAGATCGCGGCGCCTCCGATCGGCTCCTCGCTAACCCGCGCCGGAAAAATGCGCTAAATAAGCGGATCCGACCATGGTATCTGCAATGGTTGCAAGCGAAGTGAAAGCCTCGCCCCCAACATTGGGCCGCCCATTCAGAGTGACCTGCTGAACAAGCGCCCTGCCTACCCCAAAGGAAAAGATGATGAAGCACCTCCGACGCACTTTGGCCATACTCGCACTTGGCTCGGTCCTCGCCGGCATGCCTCAGGCTGCGGGGGCAAAGCCAAGCAACGACGTAGCATTGCAACAGACCGCCGAAGCCCGTCGGCCCAATATCATTTTGATCCTGGCCGATGATCTTGGGGTCGAAGGCATCAACGCCTATGGCGGGGAATATCACACGCCCAATGTGGATCGGCTGGCCGCCGAAGGCATGCGCTTCGATAACGCCCATGCCATGCCGCTTTGTTCGCCATCCCGTGTCCGGCTGATGACGGGGCAGGAAAACTGGCGAAATTACGAGGCATTCGGCTATCTGGCGCCGGGTCAGCGGACCTTCGGCAACGTCATGCGCGACCTGGGCTATTCCACCGGCATGGTGGGAAAATGGCAGTTGATGGGCAATGGCTTCGACGGTCGTGTCGGCATCACGCCCGAAGCTGCTGGTTTCGACGAAAGCTATCTGTGGCAGCTGCAAGCAATGGCCCGCAAAGGGTCGCGCTATTGGGGTCCGACCCGGGCCAATAATGGAAAGCCCAAGATCAGCGAAGAAGGGTTCGGTCCCGATCTCGACAGCACCCAGGCGCTGGATTTCATATCGCGCCACAAGGACAAACCCTTTTTCCTCTATTACTCGATGGTGCTGGTTCACAATCCCTTCGTTCAGACGCCTGACTCGATGACCGCGCAATGGGCGAAGGATCGTTTCAGCGGCATGGTCACCTATATGGACCGGCTTGTCGGCGATCTGATGACGCGGCTGAAGAGGGAAGGGCTCGACAAGAATACGGTGATCATCTTCACCAGCGACAATGGGACCAATCAACAGATTATTTCGACGCGGGACGGTCATCAGGTCAAGGGAGGCAAGGGACTGCCCACTATCAATGGCACCCACGTCCCGTTTATTGCATGGGGTCCCGGCGTCCCGCGCGGCACGGTGAGCAAAGCTCTGGTCGACTTTACCGATTTACTGCCGACTTTTGCCGAGATTGCGGGAAAAGGGGAAGCGGCCGGAAAAGTGGACGGGGTGAGCCAGTGGCCTGTCATGGAGGGTAAGCTGCGGCATGTCCGGGATACGATCTTCATGCATTATGCGCCGATGTGGCAATACGAACCATCACGCTTTGCATTTGATGACAGCTGGAAGCTCTACGGAAACGGCCAGTTCGTCAAAATGGATCCGGTTTCGGGTACGGAGACCGAAATCAAGCCGAATGAACGCAAAGGTGAAGCTGGGCGCCGCTACACGGTTCTGCGCAAACTATTGGATCAGACAAAGGATGGCCAGCTGAATGCCACCCTTTATCCATGGTGCGAAGGCCAGGCTTCTCTTGATCCGGCCAAGCCTTCCACGGTGGGCGGCTGCGCAAAGATGCCCTCTGGCGAAGAGTGACAGGGCTTTTACGATTTTGACATTTGCGGCCATACTGTCCGGCGGCGGGCTGCCAATGTCAAAATCAGCCCGCCGGAAGGTCAGACCCGCTCTATCGCCAATGCCAGTCCCATGCCGACGCCGATACACAGAGTAGCGATACCGCGCCTGCCCCCAGTCTTTTCCAACTGATGCACCAGCGTCATGGCGATGCGCGCGCCCGACATGCCGAGCGGATGGCCAAGCGCAATCGCGCCGCCGTTCGGGTTCACATGTGCCGCATCGTCGGGCAGCCCCAGCCCCCGCATCACCGCGATGCCTTGGCTGGCGAAGGCTTCATTCAGTTCGATCGCGTCGAAATCGCCGATGGACAGGCCCAGCCGGGCAAGCAGCTTCAGCGTCGCGGGCAGCGGCCCAATGCCCATGACCCGCGGTTCGACGCCGACCGATGCCATGCCCAGGATGCGGGCGCGGGGCGTCAGGCCATGGGCTTTGGCAGCGGCCTCGCTGGCCACGATCATCGCTGCCGCGCCGTCGTTGATCCCCGACGCATTGCCCGCCGTGACGGTCCTGTCGCTGCTTTTCTGCGCAGGGTGCGCAAGATGGTTGATGGGCCGCGATTATAAAGCAGCGGTGACCGCCGGCGGGATGCTTGGCTATATGCTGGGCACCACCGCCAATGCGATGGCGGCCAGCTATTCAAACGACGTCCCTCACATGACAAAGTTGTAATCTGCCGACCATCCAATGGTTAGGCCATACGATATATCGAGTGCGTCGGCTCACATGATGGCCACGTAAGTGAGAGGCGGCGCTCACCCCTGTTGCGCCGCCTCTCCAGTCGGATGAGCAAGCGATGCAAAGGCCAGTTTTCTACGATGCAACTGGCCGCAGGCGCCGATGGACATTGCCTGCCCTGTTCTGCCTGATCCTGGCCATGCTCGGCGCGGGAATGGCCTTTGCCTTCACCATCATCAGTGTCCCGGTGCTGCCTGCCATACCCTTGCAGATGGAACGCCGCCGTCCGGAAGGCATTGGTCAGCGACTGAACCATTTCCGGGCATCGATCAATTCCCGCCTCTCCGAATGGCTTCCTCACCGCGGCCCGGCCGCCACCCGACCTGTCAGCGTCGCCTTCTATGTTCCGTGGGACGATGCGAGCCGGGCCTCGTTGCGCCAGCATATCGGTCAGATCGATTGGGTTGCGCCAGCCTTGCTGACGATCACCGGAAAGCACCATGACTTGCAGATTGCGAATGATCCGCTCTTTACGTCCATCATCCGCACATCGGCTCATCGTCCGCGCATCATGCCAGTGGTACAAAATGCTGACGACGGCCGATGGGACGGAGGTGGGACGGCAACTCTCCTGCACAATCCGGCGGCGCGGCAAGTCTTGCTCATGCGACTGGTTCGATCGCTGAAAATGCTTCACGGTTCGGGCGTCATATTCGACCTGGAAGCGCTCCCGCCCAGCGCGCACACAGACTATCTGTCCTTCCTCAAAGAAGCAGCACAATTGCTGCACGACCATCATCAGCAGGTGATGCTGACCGTGCCGGTGGACGATGCGCTTTGGAACCTGCGTGCCTATGCGCGCGTTGCCGACCGCCTGTTCCTGATGGATTATGACCAGCATTTCATCGGCGATCGGCCGGGGCCCATCGCCGCGCAGCCCTGGTTCGTAGGTCGCTTGCGGGCGGTGCTGCACGAAGTCCCGGCATCCAAGGCGATAGTGGCGATCGGCAACTATGCCTATGATTGGACGCAGGGCGGCGGCCCTGCCTCCATCCTCTCGATCGAAGACGCGTGGCTGACCGCGCACGACTCTGGCGCGCCGATCCGTTTCGATGGCCGGAGCGGCAATGCAACGTTCGACTATGCCGAGGACGGCGCCGTCCATCATGTCTGGATGCTGGATGCCGCTAGTGCCTGGAACCAGGTGCGTTCCGCGCGGATCGCCGGAGCCGGTGGCATAGCTTTATGGCGATTAGGATCGGAGGATCCCGGCTTCTGGTCCGCTCTCGCGGGCGGGAGCGGCAAGGTGGAAGGCCTCGGACGGCTGACCAGTTTCAATTCGGTCGATGTCGAGGGTAATGGCGAGATCCTGCGGATCGACGATGTGCCGACCATTGGCTATCGGACGGTGCGCATGGGTTCACGCGCGCTCAGCGGGCTGATCATCGACGAACATTATTGCCGTCTCCCCACCCCTTATGTCATTCGGCGGACGGGGTATCGCCCGCACATGGTGGCGCTGACCTTCGACGATGGGCCGGATCCGGTCTGGACGCCGCCGATCCTGGATATATTGAAGCGCGCGCATGTGCCCGCCACCTTCTTCGTGATCGGCGAGAACGCAATCATGCATCCTTCGCTACTGCGCCAGATCATCGCGCAGGGCAGCGAGATCGGCAGCCATAGCTATACCCATCCCAACCTGTCCCAGGTCTCGGAAAGAGGCGTGTCGCTGGAGCTGAACAGTACGCAGCGGCTGGTGGAAGCCTATACCGGTCGGGCCATGCGCCTGTTCCGCGCTCCCTATTTCGGGGATGCCGAGCCCACCAGCACGGACGAAATCGGTCCCGCGCTGGAGGCACAGCGCGCCGGTTACCTGAATGTCGGCCTGCATGTCGATCCCGGCGACTGGACGAGGCCGGGCGTCGACGCGATCGTCGACCGCACCGTCCGGCAAGTGGAGGCCGGAACGGCAGACCGCTCCGCGCAGGTTGTCCTTCTGCATGACAGCGGCGGCGACAGGGCACAGACCGTCGCAGCCCTACCCCGCATCATCAAGCGGCTGGAGGCGAAGGGTTATCGCTTCGTCACCATATCCAGGCTCGCCGGCCTCACCCCCGACAAGGTCATGCCGCGAGTTGGCGGTGCAGACCTTGCCGCCGTGCGGATCGATATTGCCGTGTTCCTTGTACTGGCCGTGATTGCGGTCGCGCTCAAATGGCTGTTCTTTGCGGTCATCCTGTTCGGCATCGGTAGAGCGTTGATGCTCGCGGCGCTGGCGCTTGGCAGCCGCCTGCGCTCCAACCACGTGGAACCGCCACCGATGCCGACAGGCGCGCTCGTGTCGGTGATCATTCCTGCCTTCAACGAAGCCAAGGTGATCGAGGCATCGGTCCGCCGCGTACTGGCAAGCGAGCAGGTGACGCTGGACGTCATCGTCGTGGATGACGGCTCCACCGACGCGACGAGCGCCATCGTGACACGCGCATTCGCCGGGGATCAGCGCGTACGGTTGCTGACCCTTGCCAATGGTGGCAAGGCGGCGGCGCTCAATCGGGCGCTGGAGTTGGCGCGCGCGCCCATTATCGTCGCGCTTGATGCCGATACGCAGTTCGAACCCTTGACCATCGTCCGGCTCGCCCGCTGGTTTGCCGACGACAATGTGGGTGCGGTGGCTGGCAACGCCATGGTCGGCAACCGTGTGAACCTGGTCACGCGCTGGCAAGCGGTCGAATATGTGACGGCACAGAATCTGGAGCGGCGGGCGCTTGCCCGGTTCGGCGCGATCACGGTCGTGCCGGGAGCCGTCGGCGCGTGGCGACGTGCGGCGCTGGACGAGGTTGGCGGTTACCCGCTCGATACGCTGGCGGAGGATCAGGATCTGACGATCGCCGTCCAGCGCGCAGGCTGGCTTGTCGCCTATGATACTGAAGCGGTCGCATATACCGAAGCGCCCGAAAGCTTCCGCGCCCTCGCGAAGCAGCGCTTCCGCTGGGCCTATGGCACATTGCAATGCCTGTGGAAGCATCGTGGTATCTGGCGCGATGGCAAGCCTGCGGGGCTTTCCTGGGTTGGCTTGCCGCAGGCATGGCTGTTCCAGATCGGCTTTGCGCTCGTTTCCCCGATCATCGACCTTGCTCTGATCGCCAGTGGTATCGACACGATCGTGCGCGTGCACCAGCATGGTTGGGCGCAGACGCAAAGCGACGTGCTGCGCATGGGCCTGTACTGGATTGCCTTCTGCGCGATAGACGTTCTGTGCGGTGCTGTCGCCTATCGGCTGGAACCGCGCGAGCGGCGCTATCCCGCCTTGCTGCTGGTCGCGCAACGTTTCGTATACCGACAGATCATGTACGGCGTCGTGATCCGCGCTGTCGGCACCGCCATATTGGGTCCGTGGGTAGGCTGGGGCAAGCTTGAACGGAGCGGTCGGGTTCAGGCGTCAGGCGGCCCGACAGAAGAGCTGGCGGGATGGAGCAGAGCGGCATGAAATTAGTGGCAAGCACGATGCTGCTGCTATGCGGCGCAATATTGTTGTGCTTCTGCTATCTGGGATATTTGGGCGGGCACCTGTTCGACATCATGCCTGCCAAGGCGGGGCAAAAGGCGGATCGGCATGCGGTCGCGTTATTTTTGTCCGGTGACATGGGCTTCCATGCAGGCCTCGGCCCGGCGATTGCCGATCGTCTGACCATAGATGGGATCCCCGTCGTCGCCATCAATAGCCTTCATTTCTTCCGCATCCGCCGTACGCCGGAGCAAACGGGCGCTATGATCGCGGTCGGCCTGCGCCGGGCGATCGCGATTGATCCGGAGGCGCGGCTGCTGCTGCTCGGTCAATCTTTCGGAGCTGATGTCATCGCGCCTTCGCTGCCTTATGTGCCCAACGCGCTCCGGCGGCGGATTGCCTTTGTCGGCCTGATTGTCCCCGGCGGCACCCGGGAATGGCGCGCATCGCCCTCCGAGATGTTCTCGATCGGTGAACCTCAGGAGGACGCATCGCTTGCGGGGCGCAGATTGAGCTGGGTTCCGCTGCTCTGCATTCACGGCGCGGACGAACGATCGAGCCTTTGCCCCTCGCTTCATCAGCGCAACGCAATCTCCGTCCGCCTACCCGGCGGGCATGCACTGCATCATGATGCCGACACTGCCAGTGCGATATTATTGCGGGCGATAGACCGGACGCTGGCCTCGCCCGCCCACCCGACGTGATGTCGTGATCACCGCCCTGTTCTCTGCAACGCACCGGCGCAGTCTGACCGTCGTCATCCTCCTGCTGATGATGGGGCTGGGCCTGGCGATGGTGTTTCACCTTCTTTCCGAGGTGCGTGGACATGACCTGCGCGAAGCGATCCATGCCATCACGCCAGGCGCGATCGCTGGCGCATCGATCCTCACGATTCTCAGCTATCTCTCGCTCACGCTCTATGATCACATGGCGCTGCGCATCATCGGCAAGCATATCGTCTGGCGCACCGCGGCGCTCGCCTCCTTCTGCAGCTACACGCTGAGCCATAATTTGGGTCTGTCCCTGCTGACGGGCGGGTCCGCGCGTATGCGCATCTACGGCGCGGCTGGACTGGGGCCCGGCGACGTCGCGCGGGTGATCGCGTCTGCCAGCCTGTCGTTCTGGGGCGGGGTGGTGACCATGGCGGCACTGTTCCTTGCGATCGATCCGGTTCCAGTGTCGATCAAGGCTTTTCCCATCGGTGCCGACTCCGTTCGAGTCGCGGGCTTCCTTCTCCTTGGAACCATCGGGGGAGCGATGGCCGCGCTCAGGCGCGTGCCCCATCCTGTCCGGCTGTTCGGCTGGACGCTCGTGCTTCCGTCGCGTGCCCAAGCTGCGGCGCAGATCGGCATCGCCTGCATCGACCTGACGCTGTCCAGTGCAGCGCTGTTCATCCTGCTGCCTCACACCGCCCTGACGCTCTTCCCGGCCTTCTTCCTTGCCTATACGCTGGGCATCATCGTGGCGCTGATCAGCCATGTGCCAGGCGGCGTGGGGTTGTTCGAAGCGGTGGTGCTCGCCACCGTGCCGCACGTGGCGAGGCCTTCGCTTTTTGCGGCGCTACTGGCCTATCGCATCATCTATTATTTGCTCCCCTTGGCCGTTGCGGCGTTCCTGATCGTCCTGCATGAGCGACACGCCTGGCAGAGCCCTGTCCGGCGCGTGCTGAGCGGCGCCGAAAGCCTGGGCCGGGAGATTGCTCCGGCTGTCCTGGCCATGCTGGCGGCGGCCGGCGGCATAGTCCTTCTGGTGTCTGGATCGCTGCCCGCCATGCCCGCACGGTTCAGAACCCTGAGCGAAATCCTTCCCATGCCCTTTGTCGAAGCCTCGCACCTCGCCGCCAGCATGATCGGCGCGATGCTGGTGCTGCTGGCGTCAGGCCTCTACCGGCGGCAGGACGGCGCATTCTGGCTGACGCGGCTATTGTTACTGGCAGGGGCTGGATTTTCCCTGATGAAGGGGCTGGATTATGAAGAAGCGGTCGTCCTGCTCGTCATCACAGGCCTTCTGCAATGGAGCCGCCCCGCCTTCTACCGGAAGACCAGCCTGACCTCCGCCACGCTTGCGCCGGGTTGGATCGTGGCGCTTGCGGTCGCCATCGGCATCTCGATCTGGATCGGATTTTTCGCCTTCAAGCACGTCGATTACCAGAATAATCTGTGGTGGCAGTTCGGCAGCCATCATGACGCTTCCCGCTTCCTTCGCGCCGCCCTTGCGACCGGCGTGCTGCTGGTTTGTGCCGCACTGTGGCAGTTGCTTCGTCCGGCATCGCCGTTCGCCACCGGACCGATCCTATCGACGTCGCCTGGCAGGGAGGCGCTCGCGTCCGCTCGGAGGACCGATGCGTTTCTGGCCCTTACCGGGGACAAATTATTCCTTACCTCGCCATCGGGCGATGCGTTTCTCATGTACCAGATCCAAGGCCATAGCTGGATCGTGATGGGCGATCCTGTCGGCGACCGAAGTGAATGGGGCAACCTGCTCTGGGAACTGCGCGAGCGGGCGGACGCGGCACAAGGGCGGTTTCTGCTTTATCAGCTCAGCCTCGACGCACTGCCGCTTGCCGTCGACCTTGGCCTGTCGCTCGTCAAATATGGCGAGGAGGCGCGAGTAGATCTTTCCTGCTTCACGATTGACGGAGCCAAAGGCAAGCCTTTCCGTCACGCATTGCGCCGAGCCGAAGTGGAAGATGTCACGTTCGATGTCGTGCCAGCCGCAGATATCGCGCCGCTGCTTGACGAGATGAAGGCTGTGTCTGATCGCTGGTTGCAGGCCAAGGCCGTCTCTGAAAAGGCGTTCAGCGTTGGCCGGTTCGACGCCGCCTACATGCAGCGCTTCGACTGCGCGGTTGTACAACGCAAGGGCAGGATCATTGCCTTTGCCAACATCTGGGCGACCGCCGACCGCAGCGAACTCTCCGTGGATCTGATGCGCCATGATGCGGATGCGCCTGCCGGTATGATGGATTTCCTGTTCTGCCGCCTCATGCTCTGGGGAAAGGCGCATGGCTATCGCTGGTTCACCTTAGGCATGGCGCCGCTGTCGGGGCTGGAGGCGCGGCGGCTGTCACCACTTTGGGTGAAGGCAGGAGCGCTGGTCTTTGAGCATGGCGGCAGCCTCTACGGCTTCAAGGGACTTCGAGCCTATAAGGCGAAGTTCGAGCCATATTGGGAGCCGCGCTTTATCGCCGGGCCACAGGGCCTGTCGATGCTGCGGGCGATGCTCGATCTTCAGCGCCTGATTGAGGGCGGGTCAAAGAGCGCTGCCTGCAGGATGGGGAATGCTGGACGGAGGCGTCTCGATGGCCGATAGGATCACCATGAGCTACAAGGTGCTGCTCGTCGAGGATGACACCACGACGGCCGACTATATCGCAAAGGGCCTTGCCGAAGAGGGCTTCACGGTCGATCAGGCGGAAGACGGCCGAGAGGGCCTGTTCATGGCGACCGAGGCGAAGCATGATGTGATCATCCTTGACCGGATGCTGCCCGGCATGGACGGCATGGCGGTGCTCGCGGCCCTGCGGGCGGCGGGTATCGAAACGCCGATCATGATTTTGTCCGCGCTCGCGACCGCTGACGAACGGGTCAAGGGGCTGAACGGCGGATCGGACGATTATCTAGCCAAGCCTTTTGCCTTCGCCGAACTGCTGGCACGGCTGCGGATCATGCTGCGGCGTGGGAAGGTCGCACAGGCCGAGACGCGGATGACATGCGGCGATCTGGAAGTAGATCTGCTCTCCCGCAAGGCCGCGCGTGGGAGCCGGTCGATCGAACTGCAACCGCGGGAGTTTCGCCTGCTGGAATATATGATGCGCCACAAGGGCGAGGTCGTGACCCGGACCATGTTGCTGGAGGGGGTCTGGGATTATCATTTCGACCCAGGCACCAATGTCATCGATGTCCATATCAGCCGGTTGAGGCGCAAGATCGACGAAGATGGTGAACCGCCGTTTATCCACACGGTACGCGGCGCTGGGTATCGCCTGAGCGAGAATGGTTGATGCGCGTCATGCGCTGGCGCTATTCGGTCATTGGGCGCTTTGCCTTGCTGATCTTCCTGATGCAGATAGCCTGCGTGCTGGTATCGCTGTGGGCCGTCCATCGGTTCACCAGCCAATCGGTCAACCACGCCAGCCGCGAGATAGCGGTCGGCCTGCGCGACGATATATCGGCCACCTACGCCGCCGCCGGGCTTGCCGCGGCAGGCGCCACGGTACGCAGCCGCATCGCCGCCGATCCAGGCAGGGAAGCCATCCTGCTGCTCATGGGACCGGATGGGCGCCGCATCGCGGGCAATCTCGATAAATGGCCCTATCAGGTCGGCACGGCGGAATCGTGGCGTCTGGTGAACCTGCTGCATGTGCCTCGTCAACATGGCGATCCGCAGGTCATGGGCGTCGTCAGCACCCGTTTTCCCGACGGTACGCGCTTGCTGACCGGACATGTGGTGGAAACCGACCTGCGTTTCGGCGGCTATCTGGAAGCCGCACTGATGAGCGCTGTCCTGCTTGCGGTCCCGCTCGCAGCCGGGGCCGCCTGGCTCGCGGCCTCCATCATGCAAAGGCGCCTGCACGCCGTGGCCGATACGGCAAGCGCCGTGGAAACAGGCCAGATGGAGCGCCGTATCACCCTGAGCGGCAGCGGGGACATGTTCGATGCGTTGGGAGAAGCTATCAACGCCATGCTGGACCGGATAACCGGGCTTGTCGAGGAACTGCGCCTGGTGACCGACGGCTTGGCCCATGACCTGCGTTCGCCGCTCACCCGCCTGCGTGCCGTACTGGACAGCGCGCTGAAGCGAAGCAATGACGAGGCCGCCGCCAGCGCGCTTGAACGCGCGGTTGAGGAAAGCGACACGCTACTGCGGATGCTGGACACTGCCTTGCTCATCAGCCGTGCCGAAGCCGGGATCGGCCGGGAGAGCTTCATGCCGGTCGATACCGCAGCGCTGCTCCAGGATTTTCAGGACATGTACGGCGCCTTGGCAGAAGAGAGAAACGTAACAATCCTTGTGGACGCTGAACCAGGCGTGTTCCTCTTTTCGAATCGAGAGATGCTGGGACAGGCGCTTTCAAACCTGATCGATAATGCGCTTAAATATGGCGGGGATCGCATAAAGCTGTCAGCGCACCCAGAAGCCGGATCGATACTGATCCAGGTGGCTGACAATGGTCCCGGTGTTCCAGAAGAGCATCGCGCACGCGCGCTCAGCCGCTTCGCCCGGCTGGACATTTCCCGTCATATTGCAGGCGCAGGACTCGGCCTTTCGCTCGCTGCCGCTGTCGCGCGGCTGCACGGCGGCAAGCTTGTGCTGAGTGACGCGGCGCCTGGATTGCTCGTCACACTGTCATTTCCATATTCGGAGAGCGATGGTGAGGCTCGGCAATCGAAGTCGCCGCCTTAGCATTCCTCCGGCAGCCCGAGATCGCAAAGCATCAGGCGGCGCGCCGCAAGGCTAACGGCTCTTCCGGCATTCCAAATCCGTCGCCTGATGGCGGCGGAGCCTGTTTCAGAAATTTCTCTCCAGCCGCAAGCTGATTGTTCGTGGCTGAACTGGTGTTCGCTGGCTGATGGCATCTATGGTAAAGGGATTGCCATACGCGAAGCTGTCTTCGCGCTGGTCAAGAAGATTGAAGAGCGTCAACCCCGCTCTCAGACTACCCTTGATGGCTTCAATGCCAATGTCGGTGACCCAAAAATCACCCATCTTCCTGTCTAGCAAAGGATCAAAACTTAGTCGGGCGGACCCGGTATAACGTGCGGAGAAGAATCCCCGGGTGAGCGTAGAGCCGATCGGTTTGGCATAAGATAGCCTCACGCTACCTGCACAATCGGGCAGAATCGGCAGCCGCGTGTCGTCTCCCGACGCGCCGGCAGCAACCGACGGGTGCGTCAGCCGACCGCGTTGAACCGTGACATTGGTCTCAATTGTCCAGGGGATGACGCGAAACTCTCCCGATAATTCTACGCCGATATTATGAGCCCGACCGGCATTGATGGTGCGGACGAGATGATCGGTGCCGAGAACATCGCTCTGTACATTCTTCCATTGAAGCCCGAACAGACTGCCACTCAGTCGAAAACGCTCATCCGTTCCGCTCAGTCGCCAACCGAGCTCGATGCTCTTGAGGTCGTCCGATCGGAAAGATTGGGATTTCGGATCGCCATTGGGGTTGATGCCGCCGGGGCGGATGGCGCTCGCGTAGCGGAGCCAGAGCAATCTCTGTGCAGCAGGATGCCAAGACAGGGCAAGGCTTGGGGTGAAGCCATATTCCCGCGCGCTGCGATTTGCCTGTCCATCCTGTTCGTTATTCACATGGGAGAGATAGGCGCGGCCGCCGAGAGTTATCTTCCATTCATTCGCGAAAGGCTGGGCGAGTTCGCCGAAAAATGCACCTTCGAAACTATCATTATGTTGTGCAAGGACTGTCACCGCTTGACCTGTTACAGGCAGGAATCTGTCCGTGAGCGTATTTTCCGCCTTAAGCAGCGTAAGACCGGCGACCCATGGCCGTGAAGCAGATGTTTCGCTCAACCGGACTTCTTGCGTCATCAGGCGCAGCAAGCGCCGTTCGTCGAAACCAAGCGGCGCCGCCAGCCCAAGGGCTGCGGCCTGGGACGTGGCGTCATACCGGCTGCTAAATTCATGCGTCACATAGGCGGTGGACGATGTGAGATCGAGCGCCCCGATCTGGCCGCCGATCGTCGCCGTCGTAACCAGAAAATCATTATCGTGCGGTTCGGCCAAAGCAGTTCCGCGCGCGAGCCCGTGAAAGGCATATTGGCTGTCACGCACATTCAGCCACTGCGCGGTGACGCCAAGATCGACATGCCAATCGTCGGCAACTTGCCAGCCGAGCATGGCGCGCCCGCCGACGCGCTGGGTGCGGTTGACGTCGTCCTTGTCCCTCTGCCGATCATCGATCCAGCCGCCGGTCCGTTCGGTATAGGCGGAAAGGCGCAGAGCCATACGGTCCAATAGCAGCGGTGCGTTGAGCGTCCCTTCGATCGCTCCGCCCGCGCTGCCATGGCTGATCTGGCTGGCTTCCAGGCCGGCCATCCCCGACCAGTGCTGCAAGTCGGGCTTTTTGGGGATGATCCTGACAATCCCGCCGAGGGCGCCTGATCCGTACAGTGTGCCCTGAGGGCCGCGCAGAAATTCTATACGATCAATGTCGATAACGCGCAGATCGGGATCAGGGGTTGCGTAGCTTACGCGCGCATCATCCAGATACAGGTTCACCGTGGACTGGGTTGATCCGTTGAACGGACTGTCCGCGACACCGCGCAGGAAAATGCGGTTACGACCTGGCCCCAGATTGGTCGCAAAGGCTCCTTGCGTATAGGGCAATATCCCGCCAACATCATGGGCACTGGCGGCCCCTTCGCCGAATTCGGGCTGGATGACGCTGATTGCGATCGGCACATCGCTCAGCATCTCTTCGCGCTTCGTCGCCGTAACCACGATTTCAACAGGCGAAGTAGCGATCCGGACCGCAGCCCGCGCAGTTGTGTCGGACTGGGCGGGCACCGTTTCCAGCCGCCAAAGCGCCGGACCTGCGCGAACCGCACGCAACCCAGATCCTTTCAGCAGTTTTCGCAGCGCGGCGTCGGTACTCATCACACCACTGACGCGCGGCGTACGGCGGGCCGGGATGGTGCCCGCCATGCCCACCGATATGCCGGTTTGCTTCGCCAGTTCGGTCAGCGCCGCCTCCAGCGATCCTGCGGCGATGTCAATCCTGCGCGGCTCCGCATGTGCGGTGCCGCAGGAAAGGCTAGCGAGCGCTGCGCCCCACCAGGCGCATCGTGCCATCCCTTTCCACGGCTTCGACCGGAAGCAGGGCTTCAATCTGTTCCACCAACCCCGCACCATCGCTGATCGTCAGCACTCCAGAAAGCCGCAAATCGCCGATCGTTGGATCGACCATGACTTGCCGACCGACATAGCGCGACAGATCGGCCGCTACCAGTGTGAGAGGGGCGGCGTTGTAGATCAATTGTCCACGACGCCATGCACCGATGGCAGCGATATCAACCGCGCCAACCTTCGCTTCGCCGCTGCCGGTTATCACGTCCATTCGCTTTCCCGCGGCGATCGTCACGCCCTTAGCTGCCTTCGGCGCAACGACCACGCTTCCGTCGCTGACCGCGATGCTCAGTTGCTGTGGCGTGACGACGAGATCGAATCTGGTGCCGATGTCGCGCACTTCATAGGCGCCCGCCGCTATCGTGAAGCGGCGCGACGGGTCGTGCCGCACATCGAAAAACGCGGCGCCACTACGCATGTCCACACGCGGCGAGGGCCCATCGGCAAGCGCCAGTCGGGAATTGCGATCCAGCAGGATATGGCTGCCGTCCTTCAGCACGATCATCCGCGTTGTATCAGGGCCCGTCGCATAGGCCACAATATCTTCCACATTCGGCGCTGTCAGGCGCATCGCGACAACGGCCGCGAGCGCAACCATGGCGGCAACGCCCCCGCCCATCCACCAATAGCGGCAGGAACCGGTCGACGAAGCGACCTCACCCCTGTCGTTTGCGGGCAAAGCTGCGAGGATTGCCGGGCGAAGCGCGTCGATGTCCGCGTCGATCAGGGCCACGGAATCATAAGCCGTGCGATGCGCGGCGTCGGCATCGAGCCAGGCCGCGAAACCGTCCCAATCCATATATGGCGCGTCGAGACGCGCGTGCCATGACGCGGCCTCCATCGCGATATCGCCCTCCCTGTCGGCGGGCATGTTCATTTCGACCTCCCGTTCATGACCATTACCCCTTGCCGATGAGACGCCACCGGACGCAAACCACCCCAGCCCTGCCGCGTCATCGCTCGATTGCCTGGCGCAGATGGCGCAGAGCGACAGCGATATGCTTTTCAACAGCGCTGCGGCTGATGCCGAACTCCGCCGCGACCTCTGCATGGCTGAGGCCATCCAGCTTGTGCCGGCGGAAAACGCGCGCCGCCCCCGGTGGCAGCGCGTCGATTGCTTTTGCAAGATGTGCGGCTTGATCGCGCCCTTCAACAACGTCGTAGGGCGATGGGCTTTCGTCCGTGGCCTCCCCTCCCCTGTGCTCGACAACGGTAGCCGACCAGCCCTGCTCTCGCCTGATCCGCCGTTGCCGCTCGCGAACGCGGTCGACGACGATATTCATCCCGGTCCGATACAGAAAGGCCATGGGATTGGCGACCGGCCCGGTGTCTGCCCGCGCCACATGCAGCCAGATCTCCTGCACGACATCCTCGGCCTCTGCCTCACTGCCGGTACGACTCGTGAAAAATCGCAATAGCTGGGTTCGTTGCGCCGCCAGAACGGCCGTGAGACCCTCCGCACAATTTTGTTCGTTCTCGACGGCCCACCTCCCGGGCACCCGATCGGGCGTAGCCGCTGTCGTCATTATAGCGTTAATCCAGCCGTCTGCCATTTACACAGGTCGCGGCACTCAAGGAAACCCGCATTATTGGATCCCGGTACAAGCCACCCGCGCGCCCGCACCTCCGATCGGCTGCGTCGCATAGTCGTCCGCATTGGCATGGATGACCAGTGCAGATCCGTCGGCATCGAGCAGGTTGGACCGCGTTGTCCCGTCGCGCAGGGCAACGAACGGCGAAAACAACTCCGCCTTCACGACGCCTTGCGCATCGGCGAAGATATTAGACAGGTCGCCAAGATCGTTTCCGGCCGGGTTCAGCAATCCATGGAAGGTGGGTGTCACCATATGGACATGGCCGTCGGCCGATTTGAACATCGGGTCCGTGCAATCCGCCTTCTCATGGAAATGAACGGCGTGCCAACCCGGCTGCAAACCAGTCGCTTCAATATGCACCAATACGCCATTGGGTGCGTCTTTCAGCCTCACTTCGCCGCTGACGCCGGTCTTCGAATTGCCAAAGCTGTAACGCTTGCCGGTCTCTGCCGGGGCCGCAGCCACGAGAGTGCATGACGCAAGCAGCAAAATGGGCAGGCGGGGCATAATCTTCTCCCTGAAAAAGCCTTTCGGCGGCGCGGTCGGCATGAGACGCCACGGATCGACTGTCCCCTCAGTCATGCTGATCCAAAATTTCGATCCGGCTGTGCCTGAAGCTGTGGTCGGCCTCCCGCGGCGGCGTCGATTGGTGGAAAGCGACGAACATGGGAAAGGCGCGCAATGAGACGTCAACGAAATCGAAGACTGATGGTCATCGTAGGGTGCGCGGCCAGCCTGTGGCTATCGCCGGCATCGGCCAGCGCGGCTCCTTTGGAAGTCAGGGCCGACCATGTCAGGCCTGGCCGCGGATGGATCCGCTTCGCTCTATATCGTGGCGCCAGGGGATTCCGCCATGAGGAGCAAGCGGTCAAGGTGATACAAGTTCGCGCGACCGCAGCATCCGTGACGGCGCAGTTCGATGATCTGCCTCCCGGCGAATATGCGGTAATCGCCTATCATGATGCCAATGAAGACCGGAAGCTCGATCTGCGCTTCGGTATGTTCCCGACGGAGGGATGGGGGCTGTCCAACAATCCTCACATCATGGGGCCACCCAGCTTCAGTGCATCCAGCTTCACCGTGAACGAGCAGGGCAGCGCGATCGCCATCAATCTGCGTTATTGAGCGAGCCTGGGTCAGGTGGCGTAGGCCGTAGCCAACAGCCCCTGTATGCCGGGCGCAACGGTTCTGGTTTCGATTCTGATCCGTGCAGGATCGAAACCACCCGTCATCAGGGCTGATCCAAGTTGGTGCTCGTCATACAGGCGATGAAGTCCTTCGCGCGTGAAGGCCCAGTTTTCCATCGTGTTGCGGTGAGTGACATATGAGACGAGGCGACCGCCGGGCCTGAGATATGTGCGGATAGCATCGATCATCGCAGACGCCTCGTCGCAGAAATAGAGGATGTTGAGTGCGAGGGCAGCATCAAACATGCCGGGCGGACATGGCAGGTCTTCCAATCGGCCATGATGTAGTTCCACCCGGTCGCGCCCGGACGTCTTCATGCGGGACCGGGCGCGGCGAATCATCGTCGCCGACTGATCGACGGCGATGATCCGGCAGGAGGCGCGTCGGAAGATGTCCTGTGTTGCGGCTCCGGTCCCGCAACCGGCATCCAGCAGGACTTCGCCGTCCGCGGGCGCCAGAAGGTCGATCGCCATCCGCATCGGCGCCCGGTTGGCGACGTCCATCGCCGCGCCGCACAGCGCGCCGGCAAAACCGCTCGGCTCGGCCAGCTGCCGCGCAAGCGAACGCGCGAATCCCATCAGCCGATCTTCTTCAGCAGGCCCTGCACTTCCCTGCGGCGTCCGGTATCCCAGACGGGTCGATCCGGATCATGTGGGGCACGCAGCGCCTTTGCGAGCGCGGCCTTCGCACCGGCCGTGTCGCCCTGGTCATAGAGGAAGTCGCCCCAGAAATAATTGGCGTCGAGACCATCGGGATCGAGCGCGAGCGCCTGTTGCAGCAGCTGGCGCGCGCGCGCATCGTCGCCAAAGCCGATCGGCGAGCCCGGCACCTTATAATAAAGGACGCCAAGGCTCATCGCCACGCCGCCATTGCCCGCGCGCGGATTGATGGCATAGGCGCGAGTCAATATGTCCCGGGCGCGGGTGGCGAGGCCCAGCTTGTGGAAGATATTGGCGCGGTTGGCCTGTTCACTGACCACAATTCCCTGCCACAGGAGCGGCTCGGCCTGTTTGGGGTAACGCGCCACGACCTGATCTGCCTGCCGTGCCAGCTGGTCCAGCGCGGTCGTTTGGTGGCTGGAGCCATTCATCTGGTATGAAATGCGCGCCCAGTTGTCGTTGATCGACTTCACCTCCTCGGGCATCCCGGCCGTTGCCGCGGTCGGCACGGCAACGGCCAGCAAGGTCGCCAGTACGAAATGGATTTTCATGACTTCCTCTCCTATTATTTTTGACAGAATTCGGCTCGGGCGCGGCGAATTTGCGGCGCGATGCCATTATCGATGACGCGCGGCGAAAGGGCGTTCAGGATCGCATAAAGTCGCTCCATGCGCCCGATCGAGACTGACTGGCGGCGTTGCAGGATCGCATTCAATATCTTGCTGGCCACAGCATCCGGCTCATCGGCTTTCATGTTGGTGATCGCCAGGAAACGGTTGACGTCGCTGTTGTTGAGCTGCGTCCTGGCTGCGCGCGGACTGACATGCGTGACCTCGACGCCGCTACCGGCCAGTTCGCGCCGAAGGCTTTGGCTGAGTGCCGCAAGGCCCGCCTTGCTGCTGGAATAGGCTGCGAACCAGGGATAGGGAATGGCACCCAGCACCGACCCGATATTGACGATCCGGCCGTGGCCGCGCCCGCGCATCGGCGCTGCTACAGCCTGCGCCAAGACCGCCGGCACATAGAGATTGACGCGATAGCAAAGCGCAAGGCCGTCGGTCGATTGATCCTCATGCAGGCCAAAGCGCATGACGCCAGCCAAGTTGATCAATATGTCCGGCGTGTCGGTCGCCAGCGTCTGTGCGAGCGCGGTCAACGATCCGTCATCGGCAAGGTCGGTGACGATGCTGTCGTCGCACGCCGCGCATTCCATCCGGTCTATGCCGGTGACGTGGGCACCCTGTGCGCGGAGCATTCCCGCGAGCGGCGCGCCGAGCCCGCCCGCCGCACCCGTCAGCACGACCCGTTTTCCTTCAAGCTGCTGCAAGGTCGTCCTCCATGGGAATGGCTGCGAAAAGGCCTGCGAACAGGTCGAATATGTCGTTTGCCATGGCGACGATGGCCTCTTCGTCTGCGCGATCATCGAGGCTGTTCACCAGCTTTTCGAAAAAGCGCATATGATCCTGATCCAGAGCGCCATGCGACGTCAGATAGGTGAAGGCGGATGCAGGCAGGCCCAGTGACGATTGCACCGCTTCGGCGCCATTGCTCGCCAGCGCGATGCTCGTCCCCTCCAGCACGAAAACCATGCCGAAGAAGGCCGCCGGATTGCCGTTGGTCAGCGTGGCATAGGCGTGGTCGACCATGCGCGCGGTCGCCGGCGAGGGGCCCTGCGCCAACACTGCGTCGACGTTGCCGCCCGCCGCGCGGATGTCGTCGAGGATCCAATGTTCATGGCCTTCCTCTTCCGCGATATAGTCGTCGAGCGCTTCCACAAGCATCGGCTTGGCCGACAGGCCTGCGCGCGCCAGACGCATCAGCGGAACGGTATGGCTGACATGATGATAGGCTTGGCTCAGATAGGCCACATAGGTCGCGCGGCTGATCTGTCCCGCAAGGCCAGCCTGCAATTGCGGCACAGTCATCAGGCGCGCACGCGCCGGTGCGGTTTCTGCGCACAGCCGGTCGAAGAAGGGTCTACGCGCGGCGCGATCCCGGATGGCAGCGCGACGCAAGCGGCCATTGGGCGTCAGCGTGCCGTCCGTCGGCAGGAAGGGGTAGGACGGTTGCCAGCGGTCGATCTGCGCATAGGCCGGCAGGCCCGCATTGGCAGCCGCCACGCCTGCGGCGATATCGGCGTCACGGGACGAAGGCACGATGAAGGCGCTCAATGTCGCCTCGCCGTCACCATAGACCATAGCCTGCGCGATCTGCGGCTGCGCGACCAGTTGCTCCTCTACCCATTCGGGCGCGACGTTCCGGCCGAAACTGGTGATGATGAGGCTGGATTTGCGGCCGACGATCGAAAGCCGTCCCGCTTCGTCCATCGCGCCGATATCGCCGGTGAAGATAGGGCCGCTCTCACGCGGATGCCCCACCGTGCCGAGATGAAAATCGCCATCGACAACGATTTCCCCGTCGGGTGCCAGCGAGACGGTCGCATGGTCCAACGGATAGCCCACTGAGCCGCGATCGCGCTCACCGACGGTTTCGAGCGATATGACCGATCCGCATTCGGTAAGGCCATAGCCTTGCAGCACGGGCAATCCGACCTGCTCCGCACGCTGCATCAGCGAAACGGGCAGACGAGAACCGCCCACGGCGACGATGCGCAGATCGGGCAGGCGCGTGTTCGTCCGCTCCATATAATCTACCAGCCGCGCCAGATATTCCGGCACGAGGATCAGGCTGGTCGCCGCCTGGCTCTTTATCGCCTCTACCATCTTGGCGTCATCCGCCATGAAAGGGTTGGCGAGCCCGACGACTGAAGGCGAACGGACGAGATAGCGGCCCCCGGCGTGCAGCGCCGCATAGAGGCCGGCGACATTTTCAAGCAGCACCGCCAGGGGCAGCAGCGGCAGATGGATGCCGGCCATCCCTTCGCCGAGCCTGCCGACAATCGCCTGCGCCGTTTGCAACATCAGCCGCTCGTCAAGGCAAATGCCCGTCGGATCGCCAGTCGATCCGGACGTGTAGCTGATCTTCGCCGTGCCGGATGGCAGCGTTGCTGGCGCATAGGCCAGTGGCACGATGCCGTCGGGCGTGATCATCGCCACGGCGCCTGCATCGGCGAGGGCCTTGTCCCGTTGCATCGCGGTGAAGAAGCCAGGCAGTGGAATGCACGGACGTCCCATCGACAGTAGCGCAAGATCAGCCAAGACCCAGTCGATGCCATTATCCAATGCTATCGCGACAGGTCCGACAGCGGTCGTCGCCCGCTCGATGCTGTCCTCCATGGCCGTGACCAGATTGGGCAATTCAGCGTACGCGATCTGGCGACATCCATCATCGATGGCGATTCGTTGCCCGCGCTGTTCAGCGCGCGCGAAAATCGCTTGCAGCAGGGTGCTCATTGGCGTGCCCCCGGTCCAAAGGCTTGCAAGGCGGCACATCCCGCCGCGATCTCGCCGGCGCAAACGATCGGGCGGGTGTCATAATAGGAGCCCCAACGGCCCCGTGCATCTGCATACAGCCTATCAGGGTCTGCTGTCGCCAGTTCGACAAAGGGAAGACCGACCCGCGCGAACATCTTGCGCAAAGGCAAGGTGAGCGTGGCGACGGCCACCCTGTGCTGGCCGACCAGGCTGGCAGCTGCGCTGTTCCAAAGCGTCAGCATTGCCGCAGTTGGGACCGCAGCCAGACATCCGATCTCCACGATCGCATCGCGCGGAACGGCATACCCGAACGCCAGAGAAACAGCCTGCTCAATCGGTGCGCTGAGATAGGTTTCGAGGAACAGGGCTTCGTTGGACGCGGGGCGCACGGCTAGTGCTGCCATGGGTTGCTTGCTCTGCGCGTGAACGACGTGCCACTGGTCATAATTCATGCAAGGCTGGGCGCCATGCTGCTCCGCAAATCGATTGGCTACAAAGGCCCTAACGGCTTCGCTCATCGGCAATACTCACTCAGGATTGCTGGCTAGACGCCACTGCACGGGCCCCACCTCAGTCGGTCGATAAAAAATCGATGATGCGAGTAAAATTTCCAACTCATGATTGTTGGAAACGGAGGGACGACTAGCATCCGCTTGACACCCGCTAATGTGTCGGGACAATTTTTCGAACGTGCGTTCTGCAGCCCCATGTCGCCCGGCCCGCGAGCCCCATCACCGAATAGAAAAACACCGATGTCGGCTACCATGACAGAACCTGCCAATTGACATGACATCAGGGACGGCAGTTTTGTCCCAGCCTAGTCGTTGCGGTTCGATGTATGGCATCCGCAAACGTCCGGTTTCGGAGATGAACATCGCGCCAATAGGCGTCGGGGAATGGCGCGATGCGGACGGGATGTTGATTGCCGTTGAGAAGTGACCCGCCTGATGGTTATGTTTCGGATGTCATATGTGGGTCAAGGTGCGGGTTTCTCCTTTCTGGGTCTGGCCTGCTGGGCCGAGCTGTTTTTGAACCGGAAGCTGTCGTTGCCGGTCTCCAGGATGTGGCAGTAATGGGTGAGCCGATCGAGGAGCGCGGTGGTCATCTTCGCGTCGCCGAACACGGTGGCCCACTCGCTGAAGCTAAGGTTCATGGTTATGATGACGCTGGTGCGCTCGTATAATTTGCTCAGCAGGTGGAAGAGCAGCGCGCCGCCGGAGGCACTGAACGGCAGATAACCCAGTTCGTCCAACACGACGAGGTCCGAGTGGACGAGCCGGTTGGCGATCTGCCGGGCGCGCCCCTGGGCCTTTTCCTGTTCCAGGGCATTGACCAGTTCGACCGTGGAGAAGAAGCGGACCCGCTTTCGATGATGCTCGATGGCCTGAACGCCCAGCGCCGTGGCGACATGGGTCTTCCCGGTGCCGGGGCCGCCGACCAGCACCACATTGTCGGCGACGTCGATGAAGTCACAGCGGTGCAACTGGCGCACCAGCGCTTCATTGATCTCGCTGCTGGCAAAGTCGAAGCCTGCCAGATCACGATAGGCCGGGAACCGCGCAACCTTGAGCTGATAGGCTACGGATCGCACCTCGCGTTCGGCCGTCTCGGCTTTCAGCAACTGGGAGAGGATTGGCACCGCCGCCTCGAAGGCGGGCGATCCCTGCTGCATGAGGCCGGTCACGGCCTGGGCCATGCCGGGCATTTTCAGGCCGCGCAGCATCACGACGAGGGCGCCGGTAGCGGGATCATGACGCATGACGGTTCTCCCCGCGCAACGCATCGTAGCGTTCGACATTGGCCATCGGCTCGCTGACCAGCCTCAACGCCTGCGGCGCCGTCACCGGAGGCGTCGAGAGCGGTTTTCCATCGAGCAGCCGGTGCAGCAGGTTGAGGATATGGGTCTTAGTCGGAACGCCGGCGTCCAGCGCCATGGCTACGGCGGTCAGTACCGCCTCTTCGTCATGCTGCAGGACCAGCGCGAGGATCTCGACCATTTCCCTGTCGCCGCCGGGATTGCGCAGCAGATGCCGTTGCAGCCGCTGGAAGGCCTCGGGCAGTTCGAGGAACGGCGCGCCGTTGCGCAGGGCGCCGGGCTTTCGCTGAACCACTGCCAGATAATGACGCCAGTCATAGACGGTGTGCCCCGGCCCATCATGGGATCGGTCGATGATGCGCTGATGCTCGCATATGACTTGCCCTTCGGCGACGGCCAGGAAGCGATCGGGATAGACCCGCATCGGCGGCGTGCACACCAAGCTGCAGGTCGCCCACTTCAAGCTCAGCTACAGCCGCGCCTTTCTCGTGCGGGCCTATTTGCTCCAGACCCACGAGATGCTGTTCGATGCCCATAATCATGCGTTCCGCGTGCTGGGTGATGTTCCGCGCCGGGGCATCTATGACAATATGCGCACCGCCGTCGATAAGGTCGGGCGCGGCAAGGAGCGCAACGTCAACAATCGCTTCCTCACCATGGTCAGTCATTATCTGTTCGAGGCCGAGCTCTGTAATCCGGCAGCAGGCTGGGAAAAGGGCCAGATCGAGAAGAACGTCCAGGATGCCCGGCATCGGCTATGGCAACCCGGCTGCTCACATGAGGGTCTGCCACATGAAAGGAGGTGACAGGCTTCAGCCGCCGCAGCACCCGAAAGTCGACATGCGCGCCCAGCGCCTCAGCCGCCTGCTCATGGCGATCAGTCATCGCGACCCTTGCCTCGCTGCCGCCCCATCACGAATCCTCTATCACCCTGAACACGGCGCCATTGCCGGCATCGCGAACAAGATCGACCCGCCGCCCATCCCAATGATAGTCTAGGTGCCGGCCTTGGACGGGTTTGGAAGCGCAATCGGGATAGAATAGCGCGACGCATTCTCCGCCAGCCTGCCGGACACTCGGATAGGCCAAGCCGTCCGAGCCTTTGCGGCGCAGTTTCGTGGCCAACTGTTGAGCGATTTCGTAATTGTTGGGGTCAAGACAGGAGGCAAATTCCTGATCGTCTCCCCGAAGGTCATGAAGGCTGGCATCCACCCTCAGCACGACCTCTCGAAATTGCGATGTCCATCCCGCGCGCTCAGCCGTCCTCGCCATGAAGCGCGCATGGTGATGAATGGTTTCGAAGAGCGCAGTCTCAAAACTTCGGGCGATATAGAGGACGCCATAGCTGCCGTCCGAAAACCGACTGGGCCGGTCAGGACTGACATGTGTAAATGACGCCATCAAATAGGATGCACCGACGCCGCCAATCCGCCTTTCGGGAGGAACAAGGTCGATATTCCCTATGGTTGCCATGATGCGCGGGTTCGTCTTCTGCTCCGCCGACAGGATCAGAGGCCAGTCCGCCGGATCCGCAATATCCTCGAACAGGTCGATCGGGGGATAGGCGCTCCGGATGATCCTGACTGCCGCTTCCCATTCAACCCGGTTTACTGGGGGAAAATCTCCCGTCGTCACCAGCCGCCACGCTCCGCATCGAGATAGCGCCGCACCCGCATGATGTCCGTCAGTTCCCCACCCAGCATGACCTCAACAGCGCTTGCGCCATCGAAGGCGGCATTGCTCGCCTTAATCCAGTCATAGCCTCGTTGCGGTTCCTGGAAAATAAGGCGGAGCGCCTTGTGAATGCCCATAAGATTGGAAAGACGAGCGAGCCCATCTCGCGACAGCCGCCCGGGCCCCTCTGCCTTCCAGCGCCGAAACGTCCGCACGGGCATATCCGTCAGCACGGCAGCCTGCTCGTCCGTCAGCCCCCATCTTCCGAAAAGATTGAGGGCCGCGCGAAACATGGCCTGCCCTTCAGCCTGGGTCAAAGGCTCCGGCCGGAACGGAGCCGGGAGGGTATCAACAGGTTGTAGCTGAGCCATCAGTGTTCTCCATATGGCATTATATATTATTTATGCTGCCATATGGCAATACCCTACCTATTCATGCCTGCGCGTGCCGTTTTGCGTCCGTCAACCTTGGGAAGCCGACCGCCAAATGTTCCTGCACGGGAATCTCTGGAGGGGTCTCAGATGTCGGCGGCAATCCTTCACGTCCCGAACTTTGGCCGTATCACCTCAGCCCCGACCCTCAGCTTGACGAGGTAATCCGACCACCACTGCGCCATTCGAACGCGCTCGTCCCAGTGAGCGCCACGATGATAGGCTGCCCGAACGCTATCGCGCTCACGGTGCGCCAGCGAGCGTTCGATCGCGTCAGGATGCCAAAGGCCGCTTTCATTGAGAAGCGTGCTGGCGATCGATCGAAACCCATGCGAGGTCATTTCCTCGTTTGTGAAGCCGAGACGTCGGAGTGCGATGTTGAGCGTATTTTCGCAAATCGGCTTGAGGAAGGTCTTGTTTGCCGGGAATAGGAAATCCCCGGAATTCCCCAGGGCCTTGAGCTCTCGAAGCAGTTCGATCGCCTGCTTCGAGAGGGGGACGGCATGGGGTTTGCGCATTTTAGTGCGTTCGGCTGGAACACGCCAGACCGCAGCCTCGAAATCGATCTCCTTCCACTGCGCCTTTCGCAGTTCGCCTGGGCGAAGATAGACATGCGGGGCCAGCTGGAGCGCGATCCTCGTCTCGATCTTCCCGCCATACCCATCGATGGCGCGCAGCAGCTCGCCGACCTTCGCCGGCTCCAGCAAGGCCGCATGATGCTTGACCTTTGGTGCAATGAGCGCGCCCCGAAGAATGTCGGACGGGTTATGCTGTGCGCGCAGGGTCGCCACGGCATAGCGGAATACACGGCCGGAGAATGAGCGCGCACGGATCGCTGATTCGTGATGACCTTTCCTCTCGAGCCTCTTGAGCGCCTTGAGGAGTTCATGCGCCGTGATGTCGGCGATCGGCCGGTGCCCGATCGTTGGTTGCAGGACGTCCCGGAACCAACGCATTTTCTTGAGCGTAGCCGCCGCCTTTCCTTCCAGCTCCATCTTCTCGATGAATTCGTCCGCCACCACCTTGAACGTGGTTCGGGCCGCAATTTCGGCCTCGATCTTCGCCTGTAGCCGGGCCGCCGCCGGATCAACGCCCTCTTCCAGCTGCTCGCGCGCTTCATCCCGCTTCTGGCGCGCCTCCTTGAGGCTGACATCGGGATAGCGGCCCAGCGCCATCTTCTTCTCGATACCATGAAACCGGAACTTCACCCGCCAGAGCAGAGAGCCGTTCGGGTTGACGAGCAGGTAAAGTCCCTTGGCGTCGGCGACCTTATAAGCCTTTTCCCTGGGTTTTAGCGCATTGATCTGGATCGTGGTCAGCATCTGGGGGCCTCGACTCAAAATTGCCGAAAAGGCCCCCAATTCGAGGCCCCCAAATCACCTGGATGGAGGTGGACAGGTGGGGGCCTCACCGGAAAGCCGATGCCCGATTATACCAGATTTTCCGTGGTTTTTCGAGGCTTTAGCCCGCTCGAAAAGGACGTTCCTGGTGCCGCTTACGTGATGCGGTCAGGAAGTAGTCCGCAAGTGCGGAAAGTCCGGAAATGCCTGTGTTTTCAGTGTCACGCCATAAATGAGTTTGTACCCCCTTCTTGTACCCTCTTCAAGCCTGTGAGAATCTCTGTGCTCATCGGGACCACGGGGGGACCGGGAGCGACGTAGGAACTAGGTAAATGAAGCACGTATCGGCCAAAGAGTTTGCGCCCTTCACGCACAAGCTGAGCGAGGGCAAGGCCGAGTTTATGGGAGATGGTATATTCGTGGTCCTCCAATTGGACCCGATTGCCAGGAAGCGGCAAAATGTCGTCCTCTCCAAAGACGATTTGGCAGCCTTGCGGGCTCTTCCTGGTCTCACGGTATCTTTGGAGGAGGGCGTAGCAGAATATGCGGGGTCCGGCGTTTGGGGTGTCTTTCAAGACGACAACACAACCGGAAAGCCGCAGAACGTCTTTTTGACTGAGCAGGACTTGGAGGCCCTTCTGGCTGCCGCTTGATCGGGAGGGCGCATGTACGCTGATATGGTGTTCCAGGGAATAGGCGGGCTCGTCCTCCTAGCGGTGGTCGCCTGGGCTGGCTGGCGCTGGAGGTCTCCGAGCAGGACCCCAGAGCCGAGCATGGCGCTTCCTGCTGATGCGTGTCAATCGGCCCCGGATATTCACCCCTGATAAGCGCCCAACATTGACCCCCTGATAGTGCGCCAGGATCGTCGGCATGGGGGTGAGGCGGCGGAGGGCGTAGCCCGGAGCCGGCTCACCCCCATGCCGATGGCGTTTCTCCTGGGCTATCAGGCAGCTTCGCGGTTCTTGAAGCGCCAGCTCTCGTTGCCGGTTTCGATGATATCGCAATGGTGCGTCAGCCGGTCGAGCAGCGCGGTGGTCATCTTGGCGTCGCCGAACACCGAGGGCCATTCGCCGAACGCGAGGTTGGTGGTTACCATGATCGAGGTCTGCTCGTAGAGCCGGCTGACCAGGTGGAACAGCAACTGACCGCCAGACAGCGCGAACGGCAGATAGCCCAGTTCGTCGAGGATCACCAGGTCGAGCCGGGACAGATGATCGGCAATGCGCCCCGCTTTTCCTGCGCGGGTTTCAGCTTCGAGCCGGTTCACCAGGTCGATGGTGTTGTAATATCTGACCCTGGCGCCGGTGCGCACACAGGAGCGTCCGATCGCAATGGCAAGGTGGGTTTTTCCGGTCCCGGTCCCTCCGACCAGCACGGCATTGCGCTGGTTGGCCAGGAAGGCGCCGGTGGCCAGATCGCGCACCAGCCCTTCGTTGATTGGCGTTTCGGCAAAGTCGAACGCCGTAATTTCCTTGGCCAGCGGCAGCTTGGCGATCGTCATCTGATATTTGATCGAGCGCGCCTGCTTTTCGTCGATCTCGGCCTTCAGCAGATCACCGACCACGCGGCTTGGGCTATGTTGTCGCTTCACCGCATCGGCGATCACCTCATCATAGGCGTGCCGCATGCCCGCGAGCTTGAGCGTCCCCATCATCTCCAGTATCTCATGGCGTTCCATAGAACCTCCTCAGGCTATCGTAACGGGCGCAGTCGGCGACGGGCTCGTGACGGAGCCGGAGCGCCTCGGGCGTGGCGATGGTCAGCGGCGCCGATGGCTGGCGCTGACGGGTCAGGATATTGAGCACGACATCGCGGCTGACGGTGCCGCCGATCAGCGCCTCGGCGCACGCTGCCTCGACCGCATCAAGCCCATCGCTCAGGACCGCCGTCAGGATGCCGACCATCTGGCGGTCGCCATCAGAATGGCCACTCAGGCGGCGACGTACCCGCTCGATTGCGGGTGGAAGCGCCCAGTCCTTGAACGGTGCGCCGTTGCGCAGCGCGCCGGGCTTTCTCGCCAGGACAGGGACGTAATGCCAGGGATCATAGATCGTCTGGTCACGGCCGAACCGGCGGTCATGTTCGCCGACTATCTCGCCTTCCTGCCGGATGACGATGCGGTGGGCATAGGCGTGGATATCCACCGGCCGCCCCGCTGCCGCCGCATGTACCGAGTATTTATTATAGTCGAACCGCACCAACAGCGTCTTCGATACCGACGCGGGCAAAGCGTGGAAGCCGTCGAAGGGTCCGCGATAGGCGATCAGGGCGGGACGGTCCGCGGTCTCGAACACCTCCCAGACCGTCCGGTCCTTCAACTCGGGATGCGCCGCGTGCTTCGCCCGCGTGACACAGCGATCCTCCAGCCATGCGTTCATCTCGGCGTAGCTCTTGAACCGCAACCGGGGTGTGAAGAAGCGTTCGCGCACCAGGCCCACCTGATTCTCGACCTGGCCTTTTTCCCACCCCGACGCCGGCGTGCAGGCAACCGGCTCGACCAGATAATGCCCGCACATCTGTTGGAAGCGGCGGTTATACTGGCGCTCGCGACCGGCAAAGATCGCGTCGACCGCCGTCTTCATGTTGTCGTAAATACCGCGCTGGCAGGCGCCACCGAAGAAGGCGAACGCCTTGTCATGAGCATCGAAGACCATCTCCTGGCTCTCACGCGGATAAGCCCGCACGTAGAACATCCGGCTATGGCAAAGCCGCATGTGCGCGACCTTCACCGTGGTCGTCGCCCCGGCAATGACGACGATCTCATGGCTCCAGTCGAACTGGTAGGCTTCACCAGGTGCGAAGCTCAGCGGCACATAGGCCGCCGCTGTCACCGCTGAGCGCTCTCGATGCCAGTTTGCCGCATACCGTCGGACCGCGTCATAGCCGCCACGATAGCCAAGACCCTGCAACTCCTCGAACACCCTGACCATCGTCAGCCGCTCGCGCCGGACCTTGTGGTCGTTCGCCTCCAGCAGCTTGTTCAGATCGGAGGCCCAAGGCCCCAACTTCGGCAAGGGCTGCACGCTGCGTTCGTATGTGAAAGCCGTCTCGCCCGAGCGCAGCACCTTGCGAACCGTGTTCCGCGAAACGCCAAGGTCCCGCACGATCTCCTTGATCGACTTGCCCTTGACGAAAAACTCGCGCCGGATGCGCGCCACCGTCTCCACGATCAGCATCTCCCACCCGCTCCCGCAGCAAAGTGCAAGAGCCTGAACCGCAACCGTTCAGGGGGTCAACTTTGGACGCCCATCACCCCAAAACTGGGGTCAACATTGCAGGCTTATTCACACTGAAAGTGGGGCCGGCTCGGTCCGGCTGACATCGGGATGCTGGTAGCGCTGGCGGTCGAGCTCGGCCAAGGCAGCTTCGGCTTCCTGCCGGCCGTGTGAGCCGAAAAAATCCAGCTTGCCCACCTCTTCCAGGCGCTTTTGGAGTTTTGCGATGTCCGAGCCGCTTGCCGGGCCTGTTTGCAACAGGCGCTGTGCGGCCTGAGCAATCTCGTCATAATCAGCGTCGCGGGCATTATCGAAAAGGACGCGAACGTCAGCGTCAGATTGGCCTGCGAGGAGTTGCGCTTCGATGAGCGTCGCCTCCCCTCCGCTGGCGATGATCTCCTCAAGCAGTTCACGGAAGGCGAATTCGGCCTCGGGCGATCGGGGAAGAACATGCACCGCATTCTTCAAGGGCACCGCCCCTATCGCCTGCAATCGCCGCCATATCTTCACGCGCAGATAGGGTGGCTTCGCGGGAAGCTGGTGCAAAAGCGCGAGCCAAGGGCTGGTTCCGGTGAAATTCATGATGCATATGTATCATAGACCTCGATTCGTGGAAATAGCTATACCTATGAAAACTCGCTTGGCCCTGAAGCTGCCTTTGTCGGCGTGGCTTGCCTGCTGCGCAGCACCTGCCCTTGCACAAGAGGACGGGTTCTCGCTCAACGGAAGCGTGAGGCTTCGCTTCGAGGAAATTGAAGGTCAGCCCCGCGCAGGGTTTGACAGCGAGGACAGCCTGTTCAACATCCGCACCCAAGTGCTTGGAGAATATCGAAGCGGCGCTTTCCGAGTGGGGGCAGAGCTGTTCGACAGTCGAGCCGATGGTGAGGACTCAGGGACGCCGATCTCCACCAATGAGGTCAATGCGCTGGAACTGGTGCAGGCCTATGTCGCTGCCGAAATCGCCGAGCCTTTCGGCAAGGGGACCAAGCTGGGGCTGACGGCGGGCCGGATGACGCTCAACCTCGGATCACGACGACTAGTGGCCGCCGACGATTATCGCAACACGACCAATGGCTATACCGGGCTGCGCGCAGACCTTACCGCGCCAAAGGGCTTAAAGGCCACCTTTATCTACACGCTGCCGCAACAACGCCGCCCCGACGATCGGGAGGGCGTCACGAACCATCGCGTTCGGTTCGATCATGAAGGCTTCGATCTGGTGCTGTGGGGCGGCGTCGTCAGCAAGACGAAGGCCTTAGAGCCAGATCCGAAAGTTGTTGAGCAATACCAGCCTGTTGTGATTCACGCCGTCCTTGCGAAGAGATGGAGTGCCCCATGGCATGGACTGGTATTGCCCGGCGGGAGCATAGCCGGGAAGGATTGAGATATCCAACCGATATGACGGATCGGGAATGGGCGTTGGTTTCGCCTTTTATTCCTCCAGCCAAATCCGGCGGTCGCCGCCGAACGACCGACATGCGGGAATTGTTGAATGCGCTGCTCTATCTTGCCGGGGGCGGGTGTGCGTGGCGCATGCTGCCCAAATGCTTCCCGCCGGTCTCGACGGTGCGGCGCTATTTCTACGCCTGGCGCAATGCTGGATTGTTCGAGGCGATCAACACGGTTCTGGTGATGAACCTGCGTGAGATCGAGGGACGCGACGCCTCGCCCAGCGCTGGGGTGATTGACAGCCAGAGTGTGAAGACCACAGAATCCGGCGGCCCCACGGGCTATGATGCAGGCAAGAAGATCAAGGGAAGGAAGCGCCATATCCTCACTGACACTTGCGGCTTTCTGATCTTCATCCTGGTCCATGCCGCAGACATCCAGGACCGGGACGGTGCCGTCGATGTCCTCAAAGCAGTGCGCCAACGCTTTCCTTGGCTACGACACGTCTTCGCAGACGGCGGCTATGCAGGGGACAAACTCAGAGACGCACTGGCCTCGATGGGAAAGTGGACTGTCGAAATCATCAAGCGGTCCGACGCTGCCAAGGGCTTCCATGTCCTACCCCGCCGGTGGGTGGTCGAGCGCACTTTCGCATGGCTCGGCAGATGTCGTCGCCTCGCCAAAGACTGGGAGGCATCCATCGCCTCATCAACTGCTTGGACCCTCATTGCCTCCATACGCATGGTCACTCGACGAACCGCAAGGTATTGCTATGCTTGATAAACTTCTGAATCGGACACTTAGGGCCAGCAGCAGCGGAGCTGACCTATTTCCATCTGGGTGAACATGACAGGCCGGGAAGGCCAACGCGCGACCGATCGCTGGATACTTTCGGCGGACGCATCATCCGCGAACCGGAGACAAGAAAGTTCGATTATGAGTTTGAGGCCTTCTACCAGACCGGCAGCATCAGTGGGTCCTTGGCAGCCACTGCGCAGCGTCAATCGGTAAGCGCCAGCTTCGTCCATGCCGATGCGGGATATAGTTTCCCTGGACCATGGAAGCCGCGGCTGTCCGTCGAGTTTGACCGGGCGAGTGGCGACCGCGCAGGAGGAGATTACGGTCGGTTCGATACGCTGTTCGGGATGCGTCGTGCAGACCTTGCTCCTGCGGGGCTCTACAATGCCGTGGCGCGTGCCAACATCGTGACGCCCGGCGTTCGGCTGGAGGCGACGCCGGACAAGCGCTGGGACTGGTTCGCGGTCTATCGGGCGATGTGGCTGGCATCGCGAACCGACGCCTTTTCGACCACAGGGGTTCGGGACAGCAGCGGGCGTTCCGGCAATTTCGCCGGCCATCAGATCGAAGGCCGCGTACGCTACTGGATTATCCCGTTACGGCTTCGGTTCGAATTTGACGGGCTGCTACTCGCCAAGGGGAGGTTCCTGCGCGACGCGCCCAATGCGCCTCCAAGGAAGTGGACCCGCTATACTTCCTTCAATTTGATGGCGAGTTTCTGAAGAAATGGCCGCACTGCACTCGAGCAGATCAACCCTTCACGCATTGCTTTCGGCAAACTTAAAGGCGTTTCGAGAAAGCGGTCAGTGGCAGCTTCACCGAGTTGGGCTACCTCGAAGATGCCATTCGCCACATTTTCGCGCGCAGGGCACATCCTTCCAACATTAGCCGTTCGCCGTCGGGCCCGCGAATGGCAGAAAAGTCCAAAAAGCGGACATGACGACCGGCCTTCAGGCGGCAATGAAATGGCCGCTATTGGGGAGCGCCTTTTGGCCGCTGAGCGCCAATTCTCGCCGTTCGCCGGCTCATTTGGATTTCCCGGAAGCGGTCATTCGTTCGGATTTTCGCTGCCCATCTGGAGATAGAAGGCTGCCGGTCAGCCGCCGACCAGAAATTGTCATTAACGTGATTGATCGGTTCGCTCCAAACCTGACGCTATCGAGCGGCCCAGTTTTCCGTCAGATAGGGCGCGCCAGCGTGACGGAATTGGCGAACGTGCGGGTACGATCCCCTGCTACTTGCACCAATCGACGTCATTTATATTATGAGCTAAACTTCCATACTGAAACTAGACATCGGAATTTTCTCTGGCTGAGCCTTCGCTTATTTCGTCAAATTGATCATCTTCATATTTCAGCCACAGCAAAAGTATCCCCAAAAAAACAATGCCTAGTTTAATTAGCTCTACAACTACTCCCACTGATTGCCATCGGTATATTGAGTAGGTGAAAGTGATTGCAATCGCGCAACCAATTGACCAGTAGATTAACTGGCGCGCCCAAAACTTGTTGCTTAAAAAGAACCAACAGACGGCAGTCCAAATGCATGCCTTGGTTGCTGCATCAGCGAGTCCCAAGATATGCAGAATTAGCCAATTCACAAAGAACCCCCGATGATTGAAACGTCGTTCCTTGCGTATCCTAGCAGTGGAATCGCTGCAATGAGTACCTGATGGCATCACGGCGGATGACGAATGGGTACCTGCTATCCGCGTCTGAGCTTCAAAAGCCGCCTGTCCGCAAACCACCCGCATCGTCGTTCCCGTCCCGCGGATCACCGCGTGCCGCCTGTAAGCCACTGGTCCGGTTCAGGCGAGGAAAGCCGCCCAGCGGCATGCGACCAATTGCAGACGTTAGACGCCGAAACTCCGTCTCTAACGTGCCGACCGACCGCTTCCCGGATGGATGAGCGGACGAATGGCACAATACCCACCGGCTCCATGTATATCTGCGATGGCGGGGTTGCGCGATTTACGCCCCCTTAGTCACCGTTGGCATCAACCATGAAAACCGTCGGTTTGCCTCGAGATGCAGGTTCCCATCCTGCCGATAATGCGGCCCGCACTCCTCGCGAAGCAATCGCATCGTTGATGTGCAAACGCCCTTTCGGCAATCCTCTCATCAGGCGCTTGGGTGCCGGAAATTCCAGCACGGCCTGGCGCGGCATGTCTCTCTGGCGCAGAGAGACGGTCATGCCTTTCCAGCCATCGGAAGAGGATAATTGAGGTTCGCTCAGGAGTTCCCAATCATATTTGAAACCGTCAATCTCTACAGTGCCGCTGCGGCCGGGTGCTTGAAACATGTCATCCCCTTAGCATGTCGGCAGCGATACTCCATCCATGGTATCGTAGGCTTTTCTCGATGTCCTCAGTCGCCATACTGTATGAACAGACCATATGATTGAGTCCGTCGCCAACCGCCGCATAGGCTAAGTGCGGCAATCCCCCTTCTGGGAGAAGGGGGGAGGGTTTGTCCTAATCCTCCAACCAATCGGATATGATCTCCCCCTTATGCCCTTCGGGCGCTAACGCCGCGCGTAATGCTTCCAACATTGGCGGCAGGGCCTGCGTGAAAGCATAGGGCGGATTGATAATGAAGAGGCCTGCGCCGTTATAGATGCCGGGTTGCTCGCTATCATATAGCCAATGCTCAACCCGCAGAAATTTCGGGATGCCGAGCTTGCGTAACTTTTGCGTCCACTGCCAATGCGTGGCGCGGTCTTTCAGCGGAAACCAGATCACCGTCACACCATGCGCCCATTTACGGTGAGCGGCGGCGAGTGTGGCGGTGATGCGCGCGCGTTCGTCCGTTTGCTCGTAGGGTGGATCGACCACCACCACACCGCGCGCGGTGCGGGGCGGCACCATAGCCAGCCAAAGTTCGTAAGCGTCGCGTTGATGCACGGCCGCACTGGTGCCCCGCATCACGCCCCGCAATGTGTAAGCGTCTTCCGGGTGCTTTTCGTTGAGGATCAGGACATCCTGCGGACGCAAAAGCTGCGCCAGAATCTGCGGCGAGCCGGGGTAAAGGCGCGGTTCGCCACTCACATTCACCGCCTGCACGGCGGCGCGGTAGTGGTCCAGCAAAGGGTTCCGGTCTGCAACGGCCCGCAGCACGCCTTGCATGGCTTCGCCGGTACGTTGGGCCTCGTCGCCGCCAAGGTCGTACAGCCCGCAGCCGGCATGGGTGTCAATCAGGGTCAGCGGACCCGGCTTGTGTTGCAAGGTCCGCACCAGGGTGATCAACAGGCTGTGCTTTACGACATCGGCGCTATTGCCTGCATGGAAGGAATGGCGATAATTCATTGTGCTTCAAAATCCTGATGATCTGCCTTTACGAACTGCTGGACCTTCTGCAAAGCGAAGCTATGGCCGTGCCGCTATTGGCCGATTGTGCGACGGCGGCTGGCCGGTAAAGACAGATAGCTGTCCATCTGGTTGTGGCATGGGTATTGATAGCAAGTGGCCATTAGCTGTCGGTCGGCCGCCGCGCGTATATCGCCAGGTGATTTTCACCGTCCAGTGTCAGATATTGCCACTTGCCTCACTGAAAGCAGACAGTCGCCTCGCCTCCCTTCACGCCAGTTGGAGGGGTTGGCGGAGCAGGCTGATGATCGTTTCGTGCCGGCCAGCTTTCCCACCCAGGAACGGACAGGCAGCTATCGGGCCGGCCCCGCGCCGATCAGCGCGATGAGCGGCGTTCAGGGATGGGAAGGCGACTGTCGGCTTACGAGAAGGCATTGGCGGATTGCGGACGTTTCACGATGACGGATAACCCTGACCGTGAGGTTGTCGGACACGTTTGCAATCCGACAGTGTTTGTCGGACAGTCGGGCAGACACGATCGCCGCACAGCACCGGGAGCGGCGCGATCGCTAGGGATTTGCGCCATGCTCTAATGTCTATCATGTGATTACCGGCAGGGCAGGGTATGCCCTTGTCGTGCAACTCCGTCTTTCTTCATTCTCAGGGCGACGATAGGGATCAGCTATGTTAAAGACCCTATTCCTTCCGGGTGCTTCCGGCAGCGCCTCATTCTGGAAGCCGGTTGCCACCGCTGCCGGATTAGATGGCATATTTCTCGCATGGCCGGGGCTTGGCGTAGAGGCGCCCCGACAAGACATACGCGGCGTCGATGATCTGATTGCCTTGACAGCACGCGAGATCACGGAACCGGTGAACATCGTTGCCCAATCGATGGGCGGTCTGATCGCCATTCAATTGGCCCTATCTATGCCCGGTATGGTCAAGCGACTGGTGCTAGCAGTCACTTCGGGCGGCGTGCCGGTCGCGGATTTAGGCGGATCGGATTGGCGATCTGATTATTTTGCCGCGTTCCCTCAAGCCGCAGAATGGATCGCCGATCCCGTCAGCGACCTATCGGACCAGATACCCGCTATCGAGGCACCAACATTGCTTTTGTGGGGGGATGCCGATCCGATAAGTCCCGTTGCGGTTGGCGAAAGGCTGTCCGCTTTGTTGCCGAACGCCAGTCTTCACGTTTTCTCCGGTGCGGATCATGACTTGGTGCAAACACACACCATCGCTGTGGCTGCCGAGGTCAAACGTCATCTGACGGCGGATTGATGCTGACCGGTAATCAGGTGATCCCGGCGGGTGGCCCCGCATCATTCACGACACGCTGCGTCCAACCTGAGCAGGTAACATGGTTCCAGCAGGCCGGTAGGCGGGTAAAGCTCATCATGCGTATATGAAAAGCCCAAGCGGACGAGGGCGCGCTTCGACGCAAGGTTGTCCGGGTGATGGCCCGCAATCAAAGCAGAAAATCCTTCGGTTCTCGCCCACTCGATCACCGCCGTAGAGGCTTCGGTGGCAAATCCCTGTCCCCATGCATCCGCACAGAACTGGAAGCCGAGTTCGGCTATCCGCGCATTCATGTCGCGCGGGCGAAGCCCGCAGCATCCAGCCAAACGGCCGTCAGACAGGTGGAAAACAGGCCAGTATTGAATCCCATGCAACCGCCAGTTGGAAATTTCCACTGCGAGACGTTCAGCAACGTCCTCGACAGTGAATGGACCACCTGTGAGCTTTGTAACCTCAGCATCGCCCCAGATCGCTTGAGCCAGCGCCATGTCTTCATCCCGCCAAACGCCAAAGCGCAAACGCGCTGTCGCCATAAAGCTACCCCGGTCGATCACTCATTCTCCTGTTTGGTAGGGGAAAATCGCTGAATAGATAGACGAGGGCCGCGCCAAAATCTCCATTATCTGCACATGCTGGCAAACAGGCGAATCTCGCTGATCGTCACATCAATCCGCAACAGGGCGTTCCCGGTTGAACAGCCCCGCGTTGTGAGATATTATGAATAGATCATACCGACGCGAGAGGCGAACCTATGGGCGCTTATGAACGAATGACCGTCGTGGTCCCCGATCAGATGGCCGCGAAAATTCATGCCGCCGTCGAGGCTGGTGAATATGCCTCTGCCAGCGAAGTCGTGCGCGATGCAATGCGGCTGTGGAGCGAGCGGCGCGAGTTCCGCCAGGACGAATTGCTGGCGCTGCGTGAGGCGTGGGATCGTGGCAAGGCCAGCGGTGTCGCGGGCCCACTCGACATGGAAGCCATCATCTCGCGAGCGAAGGGCAAGAAGGCAGCTGCATCCGGCAATGGCTGAAATCATCATCTCGCAGCAGGCGGATGACGATTTTGAACGAATCTGGCTCAACATCGCGCTCGACAACGACGATGCCGCCGATCGCCTGTTGCGCGCCATAAACGTCAAGATAGAGCGCCTTCGCATCTTCCCGGAAATCGGGCGCGCGCGCGACGATCTCAGCCCAGGCGCGCGAGGGCTGGTCCACGGCTCCTACCTGATCCTCTATGAATATGATGCGGCGCGCGACGTGGTTACGATAGTTACCGTGGTCGAGGGGATGCGCGATCTGGATTGCCTATTCTGACGCCTATCGTGTGATTACCGACAGTCTGACTCGAGAGCGTGGACAAATCCCCGTCCCCCAACTAAGCGACACACCCGAAAGCTGCTAAAACGGCTTTCATGATCGCGCCGGTGCCCCGCGAGGGGCTTAAAAGGGAATGCGGTGCGGGTGACTGGTCACTCAAATCCGCAGCTGTCCCTGCAACTGTAAGCGGCGAGCGCGATGCACATGTGCGGACGGGAGTACCCGAGCCGCCAACCACTGGGCCGGACGCTAAATCCTGCGAGGCCTGGGAAGGTCGTGCATCAAGCTTTGACCCGTGAGCCAGGAGACCTGCCAGCGCACCGGTCGCTCTTGCCTTGGTCCAGGGGATGGTCACGGCACGGTAATTCTCCGTCTGAGCGACGAACGAGCGGTGGAGGCCGCATCGGTTCGCGTGGTGGTCGCCTCGGGCGTCCGGCTACCGGCGCACGCCGACCATCGTCGATCGTCGGCCAAGGCCTCCGGTCGTCTTTGAGATGTCTCCGCCGGGATGCCGCAGACGCCGGGGGAACGACGATGACATCGAACACACAGACCTTGGCTCTTGGCCTGATCATTCTCGCCGTCACGGGCACACCCGTCTTTGCTGCCGACGATGGCGGCGCACCCGCTTCTGGGGAGGGTGCGAACGTCGCGAGCGAGATCGTGGTCTTCGGGCGCGGCGAGGCCAAGATCGGCACCGCCCATGCCGCCAGCGAGGGCAGCGTGGCCGGATCGGATCTGCTGGTGCGTCCGCTGCTACGCGTCGCCGAACTGCTCGAGGCGGTGCCCGGCATGGTTGCGGCCCAGCATTCGGGCAGCGGAAAGGCCAACCAGTATTTCCTGCGCGGTTTTAACCTCGATCACGGGTCGGACTTCACGACCTACATCGACGGCGTGCAGATGAATTTTCGTACCCACGGCCACGGTCAAGGCTACCTCGATCTCAACGGTCTGATTCCGGAGATCATCGCGCGCGAGGATTTCCGGAAGGGGCCTTACCGCGCTGACGGCGGCGACTTTGCTCTGGCCGGCGCGGCTTACATGACCACGATCGACGGGTTCGACCGACCTTGGATCGCTGTAGAAGGCGGCTCCTACGGCGCGCGTCGGGTGGCGGCGGGCGGCACAATCAAAGGCCTAGGAACGGGCGACCTAACCCTTGCTGGGCAGGCGAAACGCTATGATGGTCCGTGGCAGGAGGCCGAACACCTGCGCCATTATTCGGGCTTCGCCAAGTACACAATGCCTGCGGGTGAGGGTACGGTGGAAGCTACGTTTCACGGCTATCGCGCAACCTGGCGGCCGACCGAGCAGATTCCCGAACGCATCATTGGTTCCGCTCAGTGCCCAGACCGCTTCTGCTCGCCCGATCCGTCAGCACGCGGCGAGACGACGCGGTTCGTGGGCAACTTTGCTGTTCGGCAGCCTGACTGGAGCGCCAACCTCTACGCTCAGTACTACGACTGGAACATGTATTCGAACCCTACATATGCCGACCCGGACGGGACGAGCGCCCAGATCGACCAGTATGATCGCCGCTGGATCGTTGGCCTGACCGCCCGTAAGCAATGGGACGTCTCGCCCGCCCTGCAACTGAGCGTGGGCACCGAAAATAGATACGACCACATCAGCAACGTCGGCGTGAAGCGAACCGCCGACCGGCAGGACCTGTCCTCGCTCGGCCGCTATCACGTCGAAGAGCGCTCAGGAGCGCTCTATGGCGAGGCGACATGGAAGCCGGTGGCGGGCCTGCGCCTGACCGGTGGCCTACGCGGCGACTACTATGATTACACGGTCCGCGCCCGCGACGCCGCTGCCGTCCTCTTGGGAGAAGGCAGCGGGCACGATTCCATCGTCTCGCCCAAGGTCTCGGCCGCCTACGAGGTGACTCCGCAGTTCGAGGTCTATGCCAACTGGGGCCGGGGCTTCCACTCCAACGACGTACGTGGCGCAGTGAACGAGGAGACTCCGGTTCCGGTCCTCGTGCGCGGCACGGGCAAGGAACTGGGCGCGCGCCTGCAGGTCGGCAGCTTTTCGCTGACGGGGACTTACTGGTGGCTCGATGTCAGCAGCGAACTGCGCTTCGTGGGCGATTCCAACGCGGTCGAACCCACGGGCGCCAGCAAGAGGCATGGCTACGAGATCGTCGCCTTCTGGCGCCCGCTACCTTGGCTCGCACTCGACGGCAACTACACGGCCAGCCATTCGCGCTACGACGATGGCGACCGTATTCCCAACGCTTTCGAGAACGCCGCCTCGGCAGGCGCCGCGATCGTGCTCGACCCATGGGAAGCAAGCATCCGCCTGCGTCATCTCGGGCCCTATCCGCTAATTGAGGACAACTCGGTACGCGACCATGGCAGCACCGTCGTCAACGCGCGCGCAGCGTGGAAGGGCGACCACATCCAGATCTACGGGGAAGTGCTGAACATCTTTAACAGCCGGGACAAGGACATCGCCTACTACTACGAGTCCTACATCCCGTCCTACGACGCCGGCGGTCCCGTCGAGGGCAGACTGAGCCGCGTGGTTGAACCGCGCACCGTGAAGGTGGGCGCCAAGTTTACGTTTTGATTATGGGCCCCCACGCGGAATTATTCCCGCGGCGGTTAAAAAGGTGCGACAAACAGGTGTTTCCGGTAACGTCCGCTTCCGAGCACCCACGTTCCTTAATCAATGACTGGCATTGGTCGCATGCCGCTGGGCGGCTTTCCTCGCCTGAACCGGACCAGCGGCTTACAGGCGGCACGCGATGATCCGCGGGACGGGAACGACGATGCCGGGTGGATAGGCGAAAGACCGCTTTAGGGAAAGGCAGGGCGGATAGCTGCCGTAAACTGAGGAAACTGGTTCCGGCTCAAATCGAGCCAGTTGCGGATATAGGCTTCAACTGCAATGACTAATCGATGAGCGATGCCCTACCCCGACAATCCGACCTCACCTCTATTCGCACGATGGTGCAGGAATATGGATCTCAAATCGGCATGTCCAACACGCCGCTATTCGGCACACCGCAAGGAGATGGTGCGCCCTACGTAGTTGTTAGCGATGCCTACTATTTCATCGTCGAAGAGCGCGGCATTGAACTGGAACGGCGGAAAACCAACGATATAGACGAATTGCTCTATTGGATATTCTGCGGAGTAACGTTCTCAATGGCTTCCGATTTTGAGCTGCGGAATCGCAAGCCGGGGGAAGACTCAAGGCGACAGCTCTTTGCCAAGCAGGAGGCGCTTTTAGGGCAGCTCTCAGCGCAGTGGAGGGAGCGAAAGCTAGAGGAACACAGGCGCATCCTGACCCGTCACCCTTTCAATGATGTTCTTGGGTGAACGGCAGCTCACCACCAGATCAAGTCATTTAGCCCTCGACTTTCCACTTGAATATGTGGCCGGTCTCAGGGCTGCGGATCGCAATAAGGAGTGACCATAAATGGTCGACTGCGGCGCGGCGGCTTCCTCTACGAGGGAAGGGCAGCTTTCCCGATTCGTTGCCAGTAACCCGCGATCCTGAGATCGGCCAAGGGCGCCATAATTTGCCGTGTGCATGAACGGCCGGTTTCGACGGTGAGGCGAAGCGCCACAAACGTCGGCTATTCAGGCGCAAGCTGCCCTTCTTACAGGCCGGGATCAGTCGATGACCAAGGTCGGTCCTTCATTCTCGATCGTCAGGCGAAGGATAGGGTCAGGCCGGTCGGCCGCCATATCCGCGCTTTGGGGCAGACGCATGTGCAGGAGGACGTCGTGGCGGGTGATGCCATCGGGCGCGAAGTCGACGAACCGTTCGCAATCGCGGGCATCCAGCGTTGCCAGAATGCGATCGAGCGACCAGCCTTCCGAGAGGAACTGACATCGATCAAGCCGGATCGCCTCGGCGGCGATCGAACTGGCGAGACGAAGCGCCGCGAGCGAGGGCCGCGCCGCAGGGGCCATGAGCTGGCGGCGCAAGATCGGCCAAAGCCAGGTCGTACCGGGTCGCATTTGCCCGATATCCTCCAGTGCGATGTGCGAGAACTGGCCGCGATTCCCCACGAGTAAGGTCTCGCGTCTTGGCGAGACATGGATCACCAGCAGAGGCGATCGGCCGAATGCGGGATGATCGAGGTCTTGATCCTCGAGCGGGATATCTTCCTTATTGAACGCAATGCAGGCCGAGAATGACCGGTCGGGCAGCGACACGCGAAGATGCTCCCCCTCGCGCTTGGCTTGCCAGCCCCGCATCGCGAACAGGCCCTCGACGCCTTCGCTGATCTGCTCGGCCAGATGGCGCGAACTCAGATCGCCACGTTCGAGGATGAGCGTCAGATAACGCGGCTTCGTCCGTCGTATCGCCGGATCGATCGGCACCTCGATCTGAGTCGGAAAGGGCATGGCGAACAAGGGTCCGAAGGGACGCCCATAATCCTCGTTAAAGATCGAACCGACATTGCGTTCAACATAGAGGCTCGCCCTCGCCCCGGGCCGAACACCTGAGCGCAGGGCTCGCGCGCCGAGCCGGCAGCATAGCTCCACCGGGTCGCGGCTGCCCCTCATATCGGCGCGAAGGAGCAGGTTGTGTCTGGCTGGCAGATCGAGGAGGGCGGCCCCCGGAACTTTCGGCTTCTCGGCCTGGGTCAGCATGTCGATCAGCGGCTCGATGACCTTGCTCGCATCGTTCCGATCGCGGCTTCCCGACGGCGTGAACAGGCTGATGGAAGGAAGTGAGAGGGCGCCTTGAAGCTCGATATCGCGCAGCAACGGTGCACTCGACACGGTTAGGATGACCACGATGGCCGGAAGATCGGACAAATCGCGGGCATCCTCGACCAAGGTGCGCCAATCGCTCTGCGCGCCGACCAGCAGATAGGTCGAAGATGGCGCGCGGGTGCGCCGGTTTGCAAGACTGTCGATGTCGATAACCTCGGCGATGTTCCGATACAGGCCCGGCCGGTAATGTTGCCGCTTGCGCAGTCGGCCGGAGAGCAGGATGGTCACATTCGGGGGCTGGTAGGACGGAGCGGGTGGGGCTGGCCGCACCGGCATCGCGTCCACCTTGAGCACACCATCGGCTGGGAACAGGTCGGGGAAGCGTGTCAGGATCGCCTGATAGGCGCGCTCCAGTTGCATGACCGTGCCGGGGCTCGCACCTCCGGCCAGTTCGACGCGGACGACGTCGCGCTCGGTCCGGACCCGGAAGATGCTCCGAACGGGAATGGCCGGCTCCTCGCCGCGCGGCGCCCCGCGACCACCGCCGGTCATGGCCTCGAGAAGCAACGGCTCGAGGATTTCGCGATCGCGCCAGCGTTCGGCGACGGCCTGCCCCGCGCGGGCATAGGCCTCAAAAGCCCTCCGGTAAATATCGGGCTTACGGCTCTCCAGGCCGATCAGCTGGACGATCTCGAAGAGCAGGAGCGGCCGGTCGGCAAGGACCGCGTCGTCGATCCGCGCGGCCAGGGCCGTGCGGAACGCTTCCCAGCCCAGCAGAATTGGCGGCTCGTCGGGCAAGGCGAAGGCCCAGAGGCTTTCACCACCTGCTTCCGCTTCCAGCGGATCGAGGAAGGTCACCGTGTCGCGCTCGGGCCACGCGACGGGCTCGAATCTCGCAATCGTGGCCCAGGCCGCGAGCTGCTGGATATAGGTCTGGTTGTCGCCGCCGTCCGCGGAGAACAAAGGCTGGAGGAACCCTACCGGTTGCGCCGTCGGGTTGAAGGCGCCAACAGCCCGCATCCTGGGCCCAACCATCGCCATCAGAGATACCCGCCATCAACGAGGAAGCGATGCACTTCATCGAGCAGGCGGCCGCCAATCTCGGCCGGATTGAACATGCGGGGCAATTGATAACCGCGCGGCTCGGCTCCCCAGGCGATGATCTGGTCCATAAGGTGGGGATCATCGAACATCATGTGCGGTCCGATGACGGCAAGGACCTGGCCGGCAAGCGGGAGCGAGTCCTCGAGCTGGACCTCGATTGCCGCGCAGCGATCGTCGAACGTCTCCTTCAAACCGCCGGTGATGAGCTTGTAATAGGAATCGACGATATTCTGCGTCAATGGCAGCTTGAGGCCCGGCCGGGGGGCCATCCAGTAATAGTCGGAGAAAGTTTCATAGAAGGCGGCCACGATCTTTCGGGGATGGTCGGTCGGTGCCACGTCGAAATCGCTGATGTCGAGCGTCTGATGGAAGGCGTCCTGATAGTGTTTATAGCCACCGCTATCGAACGGCAGCAGGCGGGCGGCCTTGTCGGCGACTGCATCGCGCAGGACGAAGCACATTCGGGCATAGCCCAAGTTCGAAGTGGCACCGCTGTCCCATTTGCGGCGATAGGCGGGACGACCGTAAAAGAGATAGAGCAGGTCCTTCTCAAAGACCTGGCACCAGCGTTTCTCGAGCTTTCCCGAGCCCAGGATACTACCCAGATGCACGCAGTCGGTAACATGGGTGAGGCCGATTCCGCCATCCAGCTCTGGCGCTGCGTGAATATAGGTGCCGAACTGGGATCCTGTCATCGAAACTGCATAACCATCCCGGGCGCTTCAGAAAAGATCAGCCATAATGTTGGCGAGAGGGCTTTCCACCTCCACCGCGAATAACCGCGTTTCGGCGAATTGGGGGGTGCGCTATGATGCTCACAATAGGGGGAGCATTTGAGAAGCATGGCGGCGAAAAAGCAGGCGAAACCGGCACCAGCGAACACGTCGCCGCCGACCGACAAACCTTGGTGGAAAAGCGTTTGGCTGAGGCTGTCCGCTGGGGTTGCCGCGCTCGCCCTTCTGCTGACCAATATCAATTCGATCTTGTCGAACGCACGGGAACTGCCCGGCGAATGGGGTAAAACTGCCGATCAGTTTTCAAGCTGGTATCATGAGGATGCCGCGTGGAATGGGCGATGGACCAACCATCCTGAAGGCTACGTTGATGAAGCCGACATGAATCTATCGAAAGATGACGTGGAGATTAGGTTATCTGTCGAGAACGGCGAAATCGACGGCACCATAGCGACCAAGGGCATTTGCGATCGGGTGCCATTCGTCGATTTCGTCTTGCTTCGTGGTGACATTTCCGGCGGCAAAACTGCACATGTCGTCGCATGGGACATATTCGGAGGACACGCCACGGACATCGCGAAGCTGAAGCTTGTGCGTGATGGGATCACAATGAAAGTCACCTTCGAAGAAGGCGCAAATCAACTGTTCCCACCCGAAGCCAAGATCGCCTTGGACCCGAATTTGGATCGAAAGAAGGTCTTCGAAGCGTTTAGTCCGGGCGAAGAATTCTGCACTGGCAAAACCCAACGCACGATCAAAGCGGCGCGCACAGCCGTCGAAAAGCTGCGACATTCTTCCGGTAAGACGCCGAAATAAAAAGCCCCCGGTCCTTTATGGCTGAAGGACAACCGGGCGTTCGGCGGCGGTGGAACTGGGCGCTAAGGCAGCAGCATAGCGTTGTGATGGGTGTCCGACAGTGCCAACGATGGGCCGCGAGGACCGGGGCGACGGTCATGTCCCGAGGTCGGCCAATCATCCGAGCCTCAAACACCGCGACATGAACCGAAGGCAGCTTTCAGGGATGTCACAAGAGGCCTCTAGCGTCGGCTGTGTTGGCGCGTGCTGCCCGGCAGCTGGCCGTCTCTAAACCGGAAGGTCGCCAATTGAGCGGGCCGCTTGCGAACCAGCGCCGCCGATGGCTGGCGAGGGTGGTTTGCAGCCTGTCGGCTTTCGGAGCATAAAGGGGGCGATCAGACACAAGAGGCCCAATCACAAATGTTTTGGGAAGCGAACCCATGGAAGGCGGGATTTTTGCGATCACGTTCTATGAAGAAGGGGTATCGCGAACGCGCAAGCTGGCCACTTACTTGGCGGCGCGCAGGCCTAAACGACTGGCCAGCGATATCTGCACTCGGAGACGACCACGATTGGGCGCGAAAGATGGGAACGGGTTTCATTGCCGAGTTTGGCGATGAAGTTTTATTTTTGATTGATCGGGATTGGTTCGGCTGGCCTGATCCGCCCCAGTGGGGACTGGCATCGTTTTATGCAGCTAGTGGTGAGTGGAAGCTGTGGGGTAATTTCTCAGATTTGCCTTCTGCGTGGACTGTTCCTGAACCGTTATATGGGCCGGAACAAACTCCCGCTTAGTCCGGTTCTGGAACAGGTTATTTGCAATCAAATGGCAAATACTGGTCGTAATCAGGCTGGCGGCTTACGCCTCGCTTGTGGCAACAGCCTGATCAGGATGACGCCGACAAAGGTTGCGCCTATGGCTACCTTGCCGTCATGTTCGCCAAAAATACGCCATCCGGCATAAGAGCTTGCAGACGCCAAGAGAAGCACAGCGACAAACGCACCAGCGATAATGCGTTCTAAGATATTCGGCGGCCGCTTAACCCATTCATACTCGCTCATAGGCAAGGTTATGCCGGTGCATCGTCATTGACGCAATGTCCGCTAACCGGAAATTGTGATGCGGATTTGAGCGGCAAAAACTGGTCGACGGCCGACCGGCGGCTATTGCCCGCCTATCCATGAGGACAAGATCCGGAGTCAGCAGCTCCGCCTGTTTCAGCCCCTCCAGCCCGTCGCCGGCCTCCGCCGTGAGGAAGCCGAGACCGTGCAGCTTTTCGACCAGCACCGCGCGGTTGGCCGGCGTGTCGTCGACAATGAGCACGGTGCGCCGCGGCCCCGCATAGCCGGTGATGGTTTCGATGGCCGCGGAACCGGCCGCCGGCGCCGCCTCCACCACGAGTTCGAAGAAGAAGGTGCTGCCGTGGCCGACTTCGCTTTCGACGCGGATTTCGCTGTTCATCAGATGGACAAGCTGTCGGCTGATGCTGAGCCCCAGTCCGGTGCCGCCTGCCCAGCGCTCGACGTCACCCACCTGCTCGAAGGGCTGGAATATCTGCACAAGCTGATCGGCGGGGATGCCCACGCCCGTGTCCCGTATCTCGAAGCGGACCCGCGCCCGGTTCTCGTCGCCCGAAACCAGCGCTATGTGCAGGCCGACCTCCCCCTGGGAGGTGAATTTGATGGAATTGCCCAGCAGGTTGATCATTACCTGGCGCAACCGCTTTTCGTCGGCGAGAACATGGGCGGGTAGATCCGGTGACACCTCGCTGCGGAAGCGCAGCCCTTTGTCTGCAGCGCGCACCCGGATCATATCCGCAATGCCGCGCGCAAGAGATCGCAGTTCGAGAGGCGCGGGAAAGAGCTCCAGTTTTCCCGCCTCGATCTTCGACAGATCAAGGATGTCGGTAATCAGGGCCAGCAGGTGGGTGCCGCTCTGGTGGATCGTCCGGGCACCCACGAGGTGTTTGTCGCTAATCCCGGGATCATTCTCCATCAGTTGCGCATATCCCAGGATTGCGTTCAGAGGCGTCCGAAGCTCGTGACTCATGTTGGCGAGGAAGTCGGACTTCGCTTGGCTTGCATTTTCAGCTGCCGTCTTGGCGATATGCAGCTCGCGGCTCTCCTGCTCGATCAGTTGGAGGCGCTTCGCCTCCAGCGCCTGCTGCCGGAACGTCTCAAGTGCCTTGACGACCGTGCCGAGCTCGTCTTTGCGATCGAGGCTGCTGATATCCAGGCTATAGTCCGCGCCGGCAAGCCGGGTGGTCGCATCGGCTATCTCGCGGATGGATCGCACCGTCTTCTTGCCAACGACGGCCGTCAGTAGCACGGTTCCCGAAAAGGCAATTATCACGATTATACTGAAGGCCGATGTCGTCGCCGTCACATCGCCGCTGATCGTCTCGGCGCGCCGGCGCGCTTCCTTCGCTCCTGACCTGGCGATCAGATTCAGGTTCTGCGATACGCGCGCCGCGTTGTGGTGAAAGGGCTGGATCATCGCGGCTGCGCTGGAAAAGTCCACGCCGAGCATCGAAATGACGACCTCGACGGCGCTGGAATATTGCTCCACATCGCGCCGCGCGGCTTCGACCTGTGCCAGGTTGGCGTGGCCGGTCTGGGTCTCCCTGAAGCGACCAAGATCACTGGTCACTTTCTGCAGATCGGCCTGAATGCTCGTCACCTTTGCTGCGATGTCCGTCTTGCCCGGGTTGGCGGCCTCAGCGAGAACGAGCCGGGCGAGATCTGCGTCGGCTTTCTCGAAGCGCGCGCGCACTTCGGTGAGCTCGGTAGATTCCGGCATGACAACATCAACGACATGATCGTTCTCACTGCGCACCTTGTTCAGCGCAGACACTTCGATCACCGCCATCAGCAGCAGGAGGCCCAACGTCAGCGCCGGCGTGATACCGAATTTGGCAATCAACGGCCAATCGGCCAATCGGCTTCGACGGATCGAGGACAACGACAGCATCAGATGTCGGTTTCCATGATTGGGAGCGCACACTGTCCACGCCGGACCGCCAAGGAGGGCGTGCAAGCGGATCGGAAGAATGGTTTATGCAACTACCCCTCCACTTTCCGTTGTGACTGCCCGCGCTCCTCGTGAAGACGCGCCAGCTGGTAACTAAAGGAAAAATACTAATATAAAGTAAGTAAGCCTGGCGTTCGGCCGGATCCGCACACCAACGCGGGCGGGCGCAGCGACGCAAGACAGGCGCCTTTGGCCTCCAAGCCTCAAGGCGGAGACATGCGCTCGCGCCGTGTCGAGGAGCGATCTGCCGATATTCTCGCACTGCAGCGGTGACGCGTCCGACCATGCGATTCGTCGGGATCAAATCGCCGGAACAGCAAAGCACGATGATGTTGCATCGTGTTCGCCTGATCCTCAACCGCCAGCGGACACAGCTATCGAATGCATTGCGAGCGCATTTTGCTGAGTTTGGCATCGTCGCACCGATCGGCAGAAATGGGATTGATCAACTCCTGAATGTGATTGCCGATACGACCGACAATCGTGTGCCAGTCGATGTGCGGATATGCCTTGAGATGCTGGCAACTCAACTGCGGATCGTGAAAGAACAGATTCTCGAAAATGATCGCCGGATCATGGCAAGCGCCCGAGAAACCGAAATCGGGCGGCGTCTGATGGAGATACCGGGCGTCGGGCCACTACTGGCCAGCGCCATCGTTGCCACAGTACCCGATCCAGCGATCTTCCGCTCAGGACGCAATCTTGCCGCCTGGATTGGCTTGGTGCCGCGACAAAACTCCAGTGGCGGCAAGGAGCGGCTTGGCGGCATCACCAAGGCGGGACATCGATATCTGCGGCAAATGCTCATCGTCGGTGCCATGGCAGTGATCCGCTGCGCCGAGCGCCACAAATCAAAACGACCTTGGATCGTGCAACTGCTTGCACGGAAAAAGGTCAAGGTTGCGGCAGTGGCGCTCGCCAACAAAAACACCCGCATGATCTGGGCAATGATGACGAGCGGCGAACGCTATCGCGAACCACAGATCGCATAAGGATTTGGCGCGCAGCGCCTACGATGTTGGGAAGGGCGGACAGGAGCTAATGCACAAAGTCGGTTGAAACCGCCGGATCGGGAAAACCCATATTTCGACCCAGCACCTTGGAGTGCGCGGGAATGGTTGGGACCTGAGCAGCGCTAATGGCATTACGGCCAGCGGCACCATGCGCCGCTTCAACAGGTTGGACACATGGCCGCACCAACCAACGCTGCACAGCTCAATATGCCACTTGCCAACGGAGAGCCGTCCACACAGGGTCGAAAATTCGCATTTCTTACGATCCGCTGCCCATCGCAGAACGCGTGGCATCTCTTACCCCTATCCTCTCATTGACCAAACGCCGGGCGCAACACCTTCCGCTCGTCCTTCAGCCGATCCAGATAATCACTCCACCATTGCGCCATTTCCACCCGTTCATTCCAGAATGCCCCACGCGCATAAGCCGCCCGAACGGAATCGCGGTCCTTGTGTGCTAATGCTCGCTCGATCGCGTCCGGATGCCACTTTCCGCACTCATTCAGAAGAGTGGACGCCATGGAACGGAAACCGTGCGCCGTCATCTCATCTCCTGAATAACCCAGCCGTCGCAGGCCCGCATTCACGGTATTTTCTGACATTGGATTTGTCGCGCTTCTGATCGAAGGAAAAACATACTTCCCCCTCCCGGTCCGACTCCTGATCTCCGCCAGGATAGCCAAAGCCTGCCGTGACAGAGGCACCTGATGTTCGACCCGTCCCTTCATCTTTGCGGGCGGAATGCGCCATACGGACTTCACCGCGTCGATCTCTGCCCATTCCGCTTTTCGGAGCTCACCCGGCCGAACAAATAGGTGCGCCGACAACTGCAGGGCCCAGCGCGTCAGCGGCTGCCCCTCATATCCATCAATAGCACGTAGCATCTCACCCGCTCGTTCCGGATCAAGAATGGCCGCATGATGCTTGACCTTGGGTATGGTCAGCGCACCCCGGAGATCGCGAGTGGGATCACCGGGCGCCAATTGAGATGCCACTGCGTAACGAAATACCTGCCCGATGAAATTGAGTGCGCGTTTCGCGCTCTCATGCCGCCCCTTCTTCTCGATAGGCCGCAGGGCCAGCAGCACCTCCATCGGCTGGATTTCGGAGACGGGCCGCTTCCCCAGGACGGGAAAAACGAGCTTGATGAACCAGCGCCTTTTCTTGATGGTCGCTTCCGCAAGCCCTTCGCGCTCCTGCTTTTCCAGAAGCATTTCGGCCACCTTGGAAAAGCTGTTCTCCGCGCTGATCCTGGCGGCTGCCTTCGCCTTCTGTTTTTCGAGAGCGGGGTCCAAGCCAGCAGCATGCACCTCCCGCGCTTCGTCCCGCAGTATACGGGCTCTCTTTAGAGAAACATCCGGATAAGCGCCAAGGGAGAGTAGCTTTTCGACCTTCTTGAACCGTCCTTGAGCATCGAGCCCGTCGATCCGAAATTTCAATCTCCATAGTCGGCTGCCATTCGGGCTGATCAGGAGGAAAAGGCCGCGCCCGTCAGCGACCTTGTATGGCTTGTCCTGAGGCTTTAGCCCCCTGATTCTCGTGTCTGAAAGCGCCATCTGTCGACCATCCCATCTGCCTCGTCCGCTTCCTGGGGGTATCGCGTTTCACGCTTTAGCCTCATACCCCTTTCCGATACCCCCAATGGGGAACGGACAGGCATGGACGGCGACAAACGCACCTAGCCAGAAAGAGTGAATTTTTAGCAGATTTCCGCCGTTTTTTCAACCTGATGTGGATGCTGACGGAGGAGGTAATGGTGCCGCTTACGTGACTCGAACACGTGACCCCATCATTACGAATGATGTGCTCTACCAACTGAGCTAAAGCGGCGTTGGGGCGGGCAGATAACAGTGCTTTGCCCGCAGGACAAGCGGGCAAATGCGATTCACCCCGTTCCATCCTGCGCCAACCGCATCCGACCATCTTTCGCTCGCGTCTTTACGGCATGTTTACCATCCCGTGCCACAGTCGAGTCTCAAGTGAAGATTTTGCCTGGGCCAGGGACAGATTGAATGGACATTCTGCGGGGATATGGAATCGCCAGTGAAGCGGACGATTTCGAGTCCGCGGACGATGCTGCGATCGAAACGCCGCCTCTGGTCGGTTCCGACGAGCGCCGGATGCAGGTGCGCGCCTATAATTATTGGGCGTCGCTGCTGGGCGAGCGCAGCCTGCCCTCGATCGAGGATCTGACGCCCCAGGATCTGGAGGATTTCGGCCCTAACAGCGTCCTGCTCGACTTCAGCACCGGCCTGGAAAACCCCGCCATCGTCTATCTCGGCAGCGCCCTGCGCGAAGAGTGTGAGATCGATGGGACCATCCAATATATCAACGACGTGCCGCCCCGCTCGCTGCTGTCGCGGCTGACCGACCATTATCTCCAGATCATCGCCAATGCCGCGCCCATCGGTTTCGAGGCCAGTTTCGTCAACCAGCGCGGCGCGGAAATCCTCTATCGCGGCATTTTGATGCCCTTTTCCTCCGACGACGAGACGATCGATTTCGTCTTCGGCGTCATCAACTGGAAGGAAGCGGTCAGCCAGGCCTTTACCGCCGAAATCGACCGGGAGGTGGAAGCCGCCCTGCTCGCCAGCCCCGCCGCCCCGCCCGTCGCGCCGATCTGGGCGGACGGCCCGGCGGCGGAGGATTTCGGCACGCTGGACCTTGCCGGCATGGAAAGCCCGGACGAGGACGCACCGCTGGCCGACTGGCTGGCCCTCGCCCGCGACAGCGCGGAGCAGGCCCGCACCAGCGAAGCGCGCAGCCACGCCGCCCTCTACCGCGCCATCGGCCTCAGCTACGACTTCGCCCTGGTCACGATCGCCCGGCCGGACGAATATGCCGAACTGCTGGAGAATAGCGGGCTGAAGGTCCAGGCGCGCGCGCCCATGACCGCCGTGGTGAAGCTGGTCTTCGGCTCCAGCTACGACAAGACGCGCATCACCGAATATGCGACCGCGCTGGACCATGCCCGCGCCAACGGCATCGCGCTGGGCGGCTTCGGCGACTATCTGGCCAATTATGACGGCGGCCTTAAAGCCCTGGTCCGGGACGAGCGCGCCCAGCGTCGCACCGATGGCCCGGCCAAGCCCGACCGGCAGCAGATCGCCCGCACCGCGATGAAGGCGGCGGCGGCGATCGATCCATTCTCTGTCGCGACCGATGGCGACGGGCTGGCGGTGGTGATAGCCCGGCGGGAGAAGGACGGTTCGCTGGTTCTGGTGGGCGCGGTGCCGGAAGGGTCGGAGCTTAGCCAGCGTGCCATTATCGCTGCCGCGAGCTAAGCCGGGCGGCATTCAACCCATGAATGATTTGGCGAGGTGCCGGGCCTGCCATGTTGCGCTGCATCATATTATTACAATTTAGCGTAATTTAATTTCCAACTCTGGCTTGAGCCTTGAGAAGCGGTGGCGCATAGTGGATGCCATCGATAGGGAAGTCGCGTGGCGGTTCTCCGGCGCCTTCTCCGTTCATGGGAAGCGGGGAGAATCCCGCAGGCAAGAGGCAAGCGCATGACGGCATTGGCTGAATCGAAGCAGGTTGACCATAGTATAAGGGACGCTCTGGAAGCGGTGCTGGCGCGCGGCGCGCTCCCCGGAGAGAGCGAAGGCTTCGATCAGGACGCCGTGCTGGACGCCGCCGGCTTCATCGCCCGCACCGCCGCCACCCGCGGCCCCGGCCATGTCGCCATCGCCATGGAAACGCTGGGCGAAGGGGCGACGGGCCGCTTCATGCGGATCGCCATCGTCAATGACGACATGCCCTTTCTGGTGGACAGCATCGCCAATGCATTGGCCGCCGCCGACATCATCATCCATCGCCTGCTGCATCCCGTGCTGTCGGTGGAGCGCGACGGCAATGGCCGTTTGAAGGCGATCCTGGACGACGACACTGCCGGCGCCCGCCGCGAATCGATGATCTATATCGAAGCGGACCGGGTTGACGCCAAGGCCCGCCGCGCCCTGGAAAAGGCGCTGGAAGAGACGCTGGCCGACGTCCGCGCCGCCGTCGCCGACTGGCCGAGGATGCGGGAGGCGCTGGCCGCCGATGCGGACGCCGTGCCCGATGAGGAAGGGGCGGCGTTGCTGCGCTGGTTCCTGGCACGGCATTTCACCCAGATCGGCCATGAAGTGCGCCATCGCGACGGCAAGGCAGGGACAGGCATCGGCATCTGCGGCCTGCATGACCAGCCGCTGCTGGCCCCCGCCACCATCGAAGCGGCCTTCACATGGTTCGAGGAAGGCAAGCGCACCCCCCTGATCATCAAGTCCAACCGCCTTTCCCGCGTACACCGCCCGGTGCTGCTGGACCTGATCATCGTGCCGGTGCGGGAGGGGAAGCAGGTCACCGCCCTGTCCATCCATGCGGGCATGTGGACCAGCGCGGGGCTGGCGACGACGCCGGACAAGGTGCCGCTGCTGCGATCCGCCCTGTCGTCGCTGATGGACAAGTTCAATTTCGACCCGCACGGCCATGCGGGCAAGGTGCTGACCCATGCGCTGACCGCCCTGCCCCACGACATATTGATCGGCTTCGACCGGGAGACGCTGGAGCGGCTGGTGCTGACCTTCATGTCGCTGACCGACCGGCCGCGTCCGAAGCTGGTGCTGGGCACCAGCGCGCTGGCCCGCCATCTCTATGCCTTCGCCTGGCTGCCGCGTGAGGAACTGACCACGGCCCGGCGCGTGGCGGTGCAGGACATGCTGAGCCAGGCCTGCAACGGCCCGGTGCTCAGTTGGTCGATCGCGCTGGAGGAAAGCGGCCTCGCCCTGTTGCGCATCACGCTCGACCTGCGCGACGGCGGGGCGGAACCCGACGAACAGACGCTCGACCGGCAGTTGAAGCAGATGGTGCGCGGCTGGCTGCCCGCTGTCGAGGAAGCGCTGGCGGAGACGGAGGAAGCGGGCCGCGCCGCCGCCCTGGCCCAGCGCTACGCCGCCGGCTTTCCCATGGGCTATCGCAACGGCGCCGGCCCGGCCGAGGCGGCCATCGACATCCGCCTGCTCCACAGCCTGTCGGGGCCTGGGGACAAGGCGATCCGCATCTACCGCAATGGAGACGACACGCCCCAACGGCTGCGGCTGAAGCTTTACAGCCACGACGCCATCGCCCTGTCCGAAGTCGTCCCCGCCTTCGAGAATTTCGGTTTCCGCGTGATCGAGGAGATGATGACGGCGGTGGAAGCCAAGGAACAATCGGGCGCGTTGGGCCATGTCCAGCGCTTCGTGCTGGAACTGCCCGCTGGCGACGCCGACGCGGTGATCGCCCGCGCCGACATCGTCACCGAAGCCATCGCCCAGGTGACGGAGGGCGTGGCGGAAAATGACCGGTTCAACGAACTGATAGTGACGGCGGGGCTGGACCAGCGGTCGGTGGTGCTGCTGCGCGCCCTGTTCCGCTATCTGCGCCAGACCGGCATGGCCTATGGCATGGCGACCTTTGCCGAGACGCTGCGCCGCGAACAGGGCATCGCGCGCCAGTTGATCGAATTGTTCGAAGCGCTGCACGATCCGCAAGCGAAGGACGGCGCGGCCCGCGCCGCGGCCGCGCAGGCGGCCATCGACGCGGGGCTGGAACAGGTCACCGCCATCGATGAGGACCGCGTGCTGCGCCTGCTGCGCGCCGTCATCACCGCGACCTTGCGCACCAATTTCTACGCCCCGGCGGCGCAGGAGGCGCTGGCCTTCAAGTTGGACAGCGCACAAATTCCCGGCCTGCCCGCGCCGCTGCCCTGGCGCGAAATCTGGGTCTATTCCCCCCGCGTGGAGGGCATCCATTTGCGCGCGGGACCGGTCGCGCGCGGCGGCCTGCGCTGGTCCGACCGGCGCGACGATTTCCGCACGGAGGTTCTGGGCCTCATGAAGGCGCAGCGCGTCAAGAACGCCGTCATCGTGCCGACCGGGGCCAAGGGCGGCTTTTATCCCAAGCAGTTGCCCAGCCCGCAGATCGACCGCGACGCCTGGTTCGCGGAGGGGACGGAAAGCTACCGCATCTTCATCCGGTCGCTGCTGTCGGTCACCGACAATATCGTCAAGGGCAAGGTCAGGCATCCGTCGCAGGTCGTGATCCATGACGGCGACGACCCCTATTTCGTGGTCGCGGCGGACAAGGGCACGGCGACCTTTTCCGACGTCGCCAACGCCATCGCATTGGAGCAGGATTTCTGGCTGGGCGACGCCTTCGCCAGCGGCGGTTCCAACGGCTATGATCACAAGGCGATGGGCATCACCGCCAAGGGCGCGTGGATCAGCGTGAAGCGCCACTTCGCGGAAATGGGCGTCGACGTGCAGAGCGAGCCGGTGCGCGTCGTCGGTTGCGGCGACATGTCGGGCGACGTGTTCGGCAACGGCATGCTGCTCAGCAAGGCGATCAAGCTGGTCGCCGCCTTCGACCACCGCCACATCTTCCTGGACCCGGACCCCGATCCGGCAAAGTCGTGGCAGGAACGCAACCGGCTGTTCGCCCTGCCCCGGTCAAGCTGGGACGATTATGACAAGAAGCTGATCTCCAAGGGCGGCGGCGTCTTTCCGCGCAGCCTGAAGAGCATCCCCCTCACGCCCGAAGTGCAGGCGATACTGGGCGTCACCGAAACGGAGATGGAGCCGACCGCGCTGATCGCCGCGATCCTGAAAAGCCCCAACGACCTGCTGTGGTTCGGCGGCATCGGCACCTATGTGAAGGCCGCCGCGCAAAGCCATGGCGATGTCGGCGATCCCGCCAACGACCGGCTGCGCGTCAATGCCGAGCAGCTTCGCGTGAAGGTGGTGGGCGAAGGCGCGAACCTGGGCACCACCCAGGCGGCGCGCATCGCCTTCTCCCTGCGCGGCGGGCGGATCAATACCGACTTCATCGACAATAGCGCGGGCGTCGACTGCTCCGATAATGAGGTGAACATCAAGATCGCGCTGAACAAGGAAATGGCGGAAGGCCGCCTGTCCTTCGACGACCGCAACACGCTGCTGGTCGGCATGACCGATGCGGTGGCCGACATCGTGCTGGAGGATAACCGGCTCCAGGCGCTGGGCCTCTCCATCGCGGAGGCGGGCGGCGCGGCGGACCTTGCCAGCTATGTGCGGTTGATCGAGACGTTCGAGGAATCGGGCAGGCTGGACCGCCAGGTGGAGGGGCTGGCCGCCAACGACCAGTTGCTGCGGCGCGGGCAGGACGGTCTGGGCCTGACCCGCCCGGAACTGGCGGTGCTGCTGTCGACGGCAAAGCTCGCGCTTCAGGACGCGATCGAGCATGGCGACCTGGCCACCGACGCCAGCATGGGCGAGGAACTGGCCCAGGCCTTTCCCCCCGCGATGCGCAAGAAGGAGGCGGACGCCATCGCCGCCCATGCGCTGGCCAGGGAAATCATCGCCACCAAGGTCGCGAACCGCATCGTCAACCGGCTGGGCCTGATCCACCCGTTCGAACTGGCGGAGGAGGAGGGCTGCTCGCTCGCCGATCTGGCCAGCGCCTTCCTGATCGCGGAGCGGCTGTACGACATTCATCGCCTGTGGGACGATATCGACGCGGCGGAGATGTCCGAAGCCGCCCGCCTCGCGCTGTTCGGCGACATCGCCAACGGCATGCGGGCGCAGATCGCGGACATATTGCGCAGCCTGCCCCCCGGCACGCTGCCGCAGGCGGGCCATGCCGCGCTGGCCAGGGGCGTGGACAAGCTGGCGCAACAGGTGGACGACCTGCTCACCAGCGAAGCGTTGCGCCGCGTCGCGGCGGTGACGGACCGGCTGCTGTCGCTCGGCGCGCCGCAGGATCTCGCCCGCCGCGCCGCCGGGCTGTTCAAGCTGGACGGCGCGGTCGGCATCGCCGCGCTGGCGAGCCGCCTGTCGGTCGATGAAGTCGCCCTCACCCGCGCCTTCACGCATCTGGGCGAAGCAGTCGGCATCGACTGGGTGCAATCCACCGCCGCCCGCATGGAACCGTCCGACCCGTGGGAGAGGCTGCTGATCTCCGGCGTGGCGCGGGACATGCAGCAGGTGCGGCTCGACTTCCTCGCCCAGGGAAAGGGCAAGGACGTCGCCCATCATGTCGAGGAATGGCTGAAGGAGAAAGGCGCGCGCATCCAGCAATTCCGCACCCTTGTCCACCGCGCCAAGGCGGCGGCTACGCCGAATGTGGCGATGCTGGCGGAGATTGCGGGGCAGGCGCGGGGGTTGTTGGGGCGGTAGAAAGCTTCTCTCACCAGTTCACCGTCATTCCCGCGAAAGCGGGAATGACGATTATTATGGGGTTGGGGTTGAAACTGGGTCTGCAGTGGGAACCGGCTCTGGCGGCGGCGCTTTCCCCAGGCCCGGCCCGTAAACCGGCGTCATCGGTTCTTCCGGCGTCCGCCCGTGCAGCGCCTCGATCTCCGCCTTGCGCTGCTTCAGATAGAGTTCGCGATAATAAGCGTAGGGGTTTTCCTCGCTGCGGATCTGCTGGATCGTCTCGTCGAACGCCGCCCGTTCGCCCAACTGGTTCAGGATCGTCGCGGGGATCACATATTTAGGCTCGTTGAACGGCTTGCCCACAGCAAAGGGCACGATCAGCTTGTCCACCGTATTCCCCACGATATCGCGCAGCGTCGTCGGCCCGACGATCGGCAGATACATGTACGGCCCCGGCCCCACGCCATAATAGCCCAGCACATTGGCCAGCCCATTGGGCCGATAGGGCAGGAAGAAGGGCTTGCGCTTCGCCACGTCGAACAGGCCCGCCACGCCCAGCGTCGTGTTGATGGTGAAGCGGCCTGCCGTCTCCATCGCCTTGCCGGGCTTGAACTGGAGCATATAGGCCAGGAACACCACCGGCTCCTGCAAATTGGCGAAGAAATTGCGCAGCCCCTTGCGCGCGGGCTTGGGCAGGCCCTTGTTATAGGCCTTGGCCACCGGCTCCACCACGGCCTTGTCGACCGCCTGCACCGTCTCGAAGCTCTTCTCGTTCAGCCGTTCCAGCGGATCGCCCGGCGGCGGGCGCGTATGGCCCGTGACGACGATGTCGCCCGGCGCGGCGGGCGCAGGGGCGGGATCGCGGGCCGCGCCGGGCAGGTTCGGCAAAACCGGCGGCGGCGGCACGACCAGCACTTGCGGCGCGCCCGTCGGCGCGACCTGGGGGTTGATGCCTGCTTCGGTCGCCTGCGTCGCGACGGGCGCCATGGATGGCGGCGTCGCCACCGATTCCGCCTGCGCTCCCATCATCAACATTCCAGCGGCAAGCGTCAGCATATGTACGTCCTTTGCGGAAAAGCCATCGGAATCGATGACGTTTTCATGGCACCCCCATATCGAAGGCGGCTAGTGGGGATGGCGTCACCCGTCAATAGCGGGGCATGACCGCCCCCGGCCCAGCGCCCCCGGTATATGCTGATAGAAATTTCATTCAGCGCCAGGTTTGCAATTGCGAGTCGTTCGCGTTATGCAACCGGCCTCATCCCAAACAGGACTCGTCTCACTCCCGATGCACGCTCCCGTCCGCGCTCAGCCGAACAAGAAGAAGAGCCCCAAGGCCTTCTGGCTGAAACAGCTTCACACCTGGCATTGGGTGAGTTCCGCCATCAGCCTGATCGGCCTGCTGCTGTTCGCCTTCACCGGCATCACGCTGAACCATGCCGCCGATGTGGAGGGGTCGCCGCAGACGATCACCAAATCCGCCACCCTGCCGCCCGCCTTGCTGAAGCAGGTCGCGCCCGATGACGGTCCCGACGCGAAAAAGCCGCTTCCCGCCCCCATCGCGGCATGGGTGGAAAAACAGATCGGCCAGAGCGGAAAGGGCGAGGCGGAATGGTCGGCGGACGAGGTCTATCTGGCCCTGCCGCGTCCGGGCGGCGACGGCTGGGTGTCGATCGACCGGCATAGCGGCGAAGTCGCCAGCGAAGCGACCAGCCGGGGATGGATCAGCTATCTGAACGACCTGCACAAGGGCCGCAACGCGGGCGACGTGTGGAAATGGTTCATCGACATCTTCGCCGTCGCCTGCTTCCTCTTCGCGCTCACCGGCCTGCTGCTGCTCTGGCTGCATGCCAGGAAGCGGCCGACCACCTGGCCGCTGGTCGCCATGGGCCTCGCCATTCCGGCGATCCTCGCCATCATCTTCATCCACTAAGGAATTTTCTCACCTCATGCAGATCAGCCACAAGATCGTCCTGACCGGCGGCATCCTGAGCGCGGCGACCGCCCTTGCCACACCCGCGACCGCGCAGACGCTGGACGTCACGGTCACCCTGCCGCGCCTGTCGGTGGCCGAATATCACCGCCCCTATGTGGCGATCTGGCTGGAAAAGGAGGGCGCCCCGGCGCGCACCCTCGCGGTCTGGTACGATGTCGACAAGGCCAAGGGCGAAGGCACGAAATGGCTGCGCGACATACGCCAATGGTGGCGGGTATCGGGCCGGTCGATGCGCTTCCCGGCCGACGGCGTGTCGGGCGCGACCCGCGCGCCAGGCCCGCAAAAGGCCAGCCTGCCCGTCGGAAAACTGACCCCCGGCAATTACACGCTGGTGGTGGAGGCCGCGCGCGAAGTGGGGGGCCGGGAAATCGTGAAACTGCCCTTCGCCTGGCCCTTGCGCGCCAATGCCGGGGTGTCGGCCAAGGGCAGCAGCGAATTGGGAACCGTCAGCTTCACTGTCGGCAAGTAAAATGGGGATGCATGATATGAAGGCCAAATTTCTGATCGCAGGCGCGCTGGTCGCGCTGATGGCGTCGGCTCCCGCGCAGGCGCACCGGCAATGGATGCTGCCGTCGTCCACCAGCCTTTCGGGCGACGAAAGCTGGGTCACGGTGGATGCCGCCGTTTCCAATGACATATTTTATTTCGAACATATGCCGATCGGCACCGACAATATCGTCGTGACCGAGCCGGACGGCGCGGCCGGCAAGATTGAGAATGCCGCGAAGGGCCGCTACCGGTCGACCTTCGACGTCCATCTGACGAAACCGGGCACCTACCGCATCGCGACAGTTTCGAACGGGATCGTGGGCAGCTATATGCTGAACGGCAAGCAGGAGCGCCTGCCGCGCAACACCACCAAGGACAAGCTGGCCAGCATCGTCCCAGCCGGCGCGACCGACGTGCGAACCGCCGAAACGTCCAACCGCAACGAGATTTTCGTGACCCTGGGCGCGCCGACGAACAACCTGTTCAAGCCGACCGGAGTGGGGATAGAATTGGTGCCGGTGACGCATCCCAACGATCTTGTGTCGGGCGAGGCGGCGACGTTCCAGTTCCTGTTGGACGGCAAGCCCGCGGCCGGGCTGAAGGTGACGGTCGTCCCCGGCGGCATCCGCTATCGCGACGCGCTGAACCAGATGGACCTGGTAGCCGACAAGGATGGCAAGGTCGCGATCACCTGGCCGCAGCCGGGCATGTACTGGCTGAACGCATCGCTGGGCGGCGGACGGGAGGGCGGCCCGGCCGCGCAGCAAGGCGCGAAACCGGCCGAGGGCGCCGCCCCGCCGCCGCGCCCGGCCGGTCCGCCGCAACGCCGCGCCGCCTATGTCACGACGCTGGAGGTGCTGGCGCCCTGACGCGAAGCATGCGCATCGCCATTCCACCCGGTCTGTCGCCCGACCTGTTCGAGGGGATGGACCGGCGGGGGACGATTTCCAGTTTCGGTGGGCCGACCATGGGAACCACATGGTCGGCCCGTGTCGTCGACGCCCCCCCTGACACCGCCGCCGCGATCGAAGCGGTGCTCGCGCGGACCATCGGGCAAATGAGCAACTGGGAGCCGGAATCCGCCATCAGCCGCTTCAATCGGACGCCGGTCGGCCAGTGGATGCCGCTCCCCGCCGACATGCTGACGGTGCTGCGCGCGGGCCTGGACATGGCGCGGCTGTCGGACGGAGCGTTCGATCCGGCGATAGGCCGCGTCGTCGCCATGTGGGGCTTCGGCCCGGACGGCCTAACCGGCCTGTCCGCTACGCCCAGCCACCCCTCGCCCTGGACCGCCATAGAGGTCGAAGGCGACCGCGCCCGCCGCACCGCCGACGTGACGCTGGACTTTTCCGGCATCGCCAAGGGCTTTGCGGTGGACGCCGTGGCGGCGGCCCTGCAAGGGCTCGGCGCGGCGCATTTCCTGATAGAGATTGGCGGCGAATTGCGGGGACAGGGGGTCAAGCCCGACCTCCAGCCCTGGTGGGTCGATGTGGAGGCCCCTCCGGGCCTGCCGCTCCCCACGCTGCGCATCGCGCTCTGCGGCCTGTCGGTCGCCACCTCCGGCGACTATCGCCGCTTCCGCGAGGAAGGCGGCAAGCGCCTCTCCCACAGCATGGACCCGGCCACCGGCGCGCCGATCGCCAATGACGTGGCTTCCGTCACCCTGTTCCACGAAAGCGCCATGCTGGCCGACGCCTGGGCCACCGCGATTACCGTCCTGGGCCACGAACGCGGCATGGCCCTCGCCACCCGCCACGGCATCGCCGCATGCCTGATCCGGCGGACGGCAACAGGCGGCCAGGAATATATGACGCCCGCGCTGGCGGCGATGCTGGATTGAGCGATTTGGGTGGAGAGCGGAGCGAGGCTTCCATGCTTCGCCTCCGCTCAGCAGAGCCCTTCGACTTCGCTCAGGGCGAACGGATATCTAATGTCCGTTATTGACCACCTGCCCCATCACAGCTTTCCGCCGCCCGACCGCCCCTTATCGCAATCAGGCGTCGGCCCACCGCCGCAACAAATTATGATATACGCCGGTCAGCCGGATGACCTGCGCATGGTCATGCCCCAGATCGCCCGCCAGCGCCTGAACGCTGCTGTCGAGGTCGAACAGCATCTGCCGCGCCGCATCGTCCCGCACCATCGACTGGAGCCAGAAGAAGCTCGCCACCCGCCGCCCTTGCGTCACCGGCTCCACCCGGTGCAGCGAGGATGACGGATAGAGCACCGCATGCCCCGCGGCCAGCTTCACCCGCTGCACGCCGAAATTGGTTTCGACCGTCAGTTCGCCGCCATCATAGCTTTCCGGCTCCTCCAGAAAGATGGTGATCGACAGGTCCGACCGCACGCGAAAGCCGGTCCCGGCCTGAATCCGCACCGCATTGTCGACATGGGTGCCGAATGCCTGCCCGCCCGCATAGCTGTTGAACAGCGGCGGAAATATCTTGAGCGGCAGGGCGGCGGCGATGAAGAGGGGCGACCGGCCCAACGCATCCAGCACGACCTGCCCCGCCTGCCGCGCCTCCGCGCAATCTTCGGGCAATTGCAGGTTGCGCTTGGCCAGGGCCGACTGGTACCCGGACGTGACATTGCCGTCGACCCACTGCGCCGCATCGATCAGCCCGCGCACGCGCCGCACGCTATCGGCATCCAGCAGTTCGGGAATGACGGTCAGCATGCCGATAAATGCAAACAGGTCATGCCGCTCACTCCGTCCCGCTGCGCAGAATGAAGGGAATTTCGACCACGCCCTTGACCCGAACCGCCTGGCCGTCGCGCATCACGGGCTTCCACCGCCAACCGCGCACCGCGTCGCGTGCGGCATTGTCCAGCCGTGGAAAACCGCTGCTCTGGGCGATGGACAGGCTCTCCACCGCGCCATCCACGCCCAGCGTCAGCGCCAGGACGACCGTCCCCTGCTCACGCTTGCGACGGCTCTCGACCGGATAGCGGGGCGGCTTGCCCGCGACCATCTGCGCGCCCAGATCGCCGCCCTGGACGACGCTGGAACCCATGGCCGCCGCCGCGGGCGCGGGCGGCGCGGAAACCGCGACGGGGGGAGCGGGCGGTGCTGGAGGCACGATATCCGGCGTGGTCGCCACGGTCGATATGGGCGGCAAGGGCACTTGCACCAGGGGCGGCGGCGCGACGATCTTGGTTTGGGGCGGGGGCGGAGGCTCCTCCGCAGATGGCGGCGGAGGCGGCGGCGGCATCAGGTTCACGACCGACAAGCGCGCTTCCCGCGCCCGCTGAACATGATGCCGGGCCTGAACCAGCGCCGTGATAAGAACAGCGTGAAGCAGGACGATGACAAGGACGGCCGGGTAGTTCAGCCCACGCCGCGCGCCATAGCGAGCGGGAGCAGCGTCGAATGGGGGGGGCGCGATGGGCCTGGAAGGCAGGGCGACGGGAGACGAGACGAACGGGTCGTCCGCCGCCTCTTCCACAAATCTATCCGCTACGCGAAGCATGCCTGATCCCCTTTGCGGCCCTGCGGGCGAGAGGCCCCATAACGCGAATCCTATTGCAACTCAATCGCATCTTTAAAAGGGACCGGACGGGCGGCGACCCGAGGAGGAGAGGAGTGCATCGCCGCCCGCCCGTTTCCCCCGGCAAGGGACGAATGCCGGGGGGAGGAATATGGGTCAGAACTGATAGTTGAGGCTGAACACCGCCGACCGCGTCGGGGCCGGCTGCGCCCAACTGTTGTTCAGATTGTTGCGTACCGTCGTCACATATTTCTCGTTCGTGAAATTCTGGACGTTCACCTGCGCCTTCAGATTCTCCGTGATCGGATAGGAGGCCATGAAGCGGTGGATGGTGTAGCTGGGCACGCTGTAGATCGCCGCCGCCGTGGGGTTGAGCTGGAAGCTGCCCTGGTAGGTGATGCCGTAACCCAGTTCCAACCCGAAGTCGAAGCGGTAGGTGGTGAACAGGCTGCCGGAATGCTTCGGCGTGTTGGGCAGCAGCGTGCGGGCCGTGGGATCGGGATCGGTGGGCGTGTTGGTGCAACCGCCCTGACCCGGATTGGCCAGGCAGAAGTCGGAGACGCCCTGCCGGATCTTCGCCTTCAGATACATGTAGTTGGCCGATATCGTCCAGTTCGGGGTGATGTTGCCCGACGCGCCGAAGGAGAAGCCCTCCACCCGCTGCTTGCCGTCCAGCACCTGGTTGGGCACCGTGGGATCCCCCGAGGCGAGCTTGATCTGGTTCCGGTCGTTGCGGAACAGGGAAACGGAAAGCAGCAACTGCCGGTCGAACAGTTCGGCCTTCGCGCCGATCTCGTAATTTTCCGTCGTTTCCGGCTTTAGGAAGCAGGTGCCGACCTGGTTGTCGGCATCGGTTACCGTGCAGCTTCCATCGACCGACGCCTTGGAGGGCAGTTTGGAATTGCCGTAGGCGACATAGAGGCTGGTGGCCTGCGTCGGCTTCACCACCGCGCCCACGCGGTAGGAGAAGAGCGTATCGTCGATGCGGGTCGCCGCCGATACGCCGGTCGGATCGCCGAGCGTGGCGGAGCCGGCCGTAGCGTCATAAGTGACGTTCCGGTTCCAGCCCTTGGCCTTTTCATACCGCAGACCGCCGTTGATCTCGAACCAGTCGGCGAATTTCAGCGTGTCGAAAAGATAAGCGGCATAGCTGGTCTGCTCGCCCAGATTACGGCCGGACCGGATGAAGTTGATCGGCCCTTCATAGATGTTGCGGCCATAGGTGAAGCCAGCCGGGCCAGTGATGAATTCGCCCGGATTGGAAATGTTCACCAGCGGATAGGCGGTTGCGAACGGATTGGAACCGTCCGCGTTGCGGATGATGTTGCCGTTCAACTGGTTGTATTTTTCCCAGAGCGCCGATGCGCCGAGCACCAGCGTATGGCCGACGCCGCCGGTGTCGAAATCGGCGCTGAGGTCGAATTGCGTATAGGCGGTCTCATTCTTGATGAAGCGCGTATTGCCCCGGCCATTGCCCCGGTTCGGCATGAAATAGCCGGGGGGCACGGTCGCAAGACAGGCCGCTCCGCTGGGCTGGACCCCCGTGGAGAGGCAGAAGTCGCCATTGGGTTGGCTCGTGACGGTATGCTGGCTTATATTCTCATACCGCGTCAGGTTGCGGATTTTCAGCGTGTCGCTGAACGCATGGGAAAAAATCGCCTGTAACGACTTCGTCTTGCTGTCCTGCCGGTCGATATTGGCGAACCCATAATAGCCCTCGCGGTCGAACTCATCCAGGATGCCGCCCTGATCGGGATAGTAGCGGACGCCATATTGCGGCATCGCCTTGTCATCCAGATATTCGCCCTGAACCGTCAGGCTGGTCGGCCCGTCAATGCCGAAGGTGACGGCGGGCGCGATGCCCCAGCGCTCATAATCCTCGACATCGCGGCCCGGCACGTCGTTGCGGTGATAGACGGCGTTCAGGCGCACCGCGACCAGATCATTGACGCGCTTGTTGGCGTCGACGGTGGCGCGATAATAATTGTCGGTGCCGATGCCCGCGTTCAGGATCGTCCGGTCGTCGGCCAGGGGGCGCTTCGTCACCAGATTGATCGTTCCGGCGACCGATCCGCCGCCGTTCATGACCGAATTGGCGCCGTTGGTGACCTCGACCTGTTCGATATTATAGACTTCGTTGCGGTTCAGGAACGCACCGGAGCGCACGCCATCGACCGTGACGTCGTTCTTCGCGTCCTGGCCGCGCAGGATGATGCGGTCGCCATAGCCGAAGCCGCCCTCGCCCGCGCCGAAGGTGATGCCGGGCACAGTCGACAGCACGTCACGCAACGTCAGCAGGTTCTGCTGCTGGATCGTTTCCTTGTTGATCACCGTGATGGTCTGCGGCGTGTCGAGCAGCGGGCGGGTATATTTGGGCGACTCGGCCTTCTCGACCTTGATCGGCGATTCGTCGATCGCCGTGTCGGTGACCGTCATTCCGCCCAGCTTGGCGCCCTGCGCACCCTCCTGCGCCTGCACGCCGGAGGCGAACGCCATCGCGCCGACGCAGCTCAGCGCCAGGAAGGATGGTCGTGACAGTGCTTTGGACATGAAACAGATCCCCTTTTTTATAACTCAGGGGCGCCTGCTATTGCGACTGGTTCGCAGAGTCAATGCTATTGCGAATAATTATTGTTTTATGGCCGCATAATATCCCTGAAAAGCCAGCATCTGATCGCGCTCGCCAGATTGGGGGGCGTCGCCGCCGCCATGCGCGCCACGTCGATGCGCGCGATCAGCGCATTGACGGGCAAGCCCACGCGCGCGGCGGCGGCGCGGAGGGCTTCCCAGAATATCGGTTCCAGACTGATGGCGGTCTGATGGCCCGCAATGGTCACGCTGCGCTTGACCGGCGGCGCGAAGGGCGAGGGCGCCGACGCCTCATCCTCAGGGTCGGTCGCCCCTTCCATCAGTACATATGCTGCCCGCCATTGATCGACAGCGTGCTGCCGGTCACGAAACCGCCATCCTCGCTGCAAAAGAAGGCGACGCCGCGCGCGATTTCATCGGCATGGCCCAGGCGGCCGACCGGAATCTTGGCGACGATCTTTTCCAGCACCGCCGGGGGAACGGCCGCGACCATGTCCGTATCGATATAGCCGGGCGCGATGGCATTGACGGTGACGCCATATTTCGCGCCTTCCTGCGCCAGCGCCTTGGTGAAGCCATGGATGCCGGATTTGGCGGCGGCATAGTTGACCTGGCCATATTGGCCCGCCTGCCCGTTGATCGATCCGATATTGACGAAACGGCCCCAGCCGCGCCCGCGCATCCCCTCAAAGGTCGCCTTCGCCATGTTGAAGCAACCGCCAAGGTTGATGCGCATCACCTCGTTCCAGTCGTCGAAGCTCATCTTCGCCAGCACGCCGTCCCGCGTGATGCCGGCATTATTGACCACGACATCGATCGGGCCAAGCGCTTCGGCCACCCGCGCGCACCCGTCCAGGCAGGCCTGATGATCGCCCACATCCCATTTGAAGGATGCGATTCCGGTCTTGTCGGAAAAGGCCTGGGCCTTGGCGTCGTTGCCCCCATAGTTGGCGGCGACCGTGAACCCCATTTCCTTGAGCGCCAGGCTGATCGCCTCGCCAATACCACGTGTTCCGCCCGTGACGACTGCAACTTTGCTCATTGTGGCTCTCCTCAAGAAAAAACTGGACGAAACTCACCTCTCCAACCAGCCGGCCAGTTCGCGACGGGCCAGATTCTCATATAGATTCATAGCGTCCGGAGAAGCGTTCAAACAACTCAAATGGACAAAATTATTACCACCGGAAGAGATAAATTCCTCTTTGCCGCGAATGGCGATTTCCTCTAGCGTTTCCAGGCAATCCGCCGAAAAGCCGGGAGTCAGGACAGCAACATTCCGGACATCTTCGGACGGGAGCTGGCGCAACACCGCATCGGTCGCCGGGCCAAGCCATTTCGCAGGGCCGAAGCGCGATTGAAACGTGACCCGGACCTCCCGCCCCAGCGCCTGTCCCAGCAGACGGGCGCTCTCCACGCACTGGTCGCGATAGGGATCGCCCAATTGCCGCGTCCGCTCCGGCATGCCGTGGAAGCTGGCGATCAGCAGGTCCGGCGCGAAATCCAGCGCGGCCAGTTGCGCCTGCGTCGATGCGCGCAGGGCCTCGATATAATCCGGATCGGCGTAATAGGGCGGCAGGGTGCGGATGGCCGGTTGCGCCCGCATCTTCGCCAGCGCCGCATAGGCGGCGTCCAGCGCGGTGGCCGTCGTCGCCGCGCAATATTGGGGATAGAGCGGCGCCAGCAGGATGCGGTCGCACCCCGCCCCGATCATCGCCGCCAGCCGCGAGCCGATGGAGGGATTGCCATAGCGCATCGCCCAATCGACCATCGCGGCAGGCCCCAGCCTTTCCTGCAACCCCCGCGCCGCGTCGCGGGTGTAGACGGCGAGCGGAGACCCCTCCTCCATCCACACCTGACGATAGGCATGGGCGGATTTCCTGGGCCGGGTCAGCAGGATCGGGCCGCGCAATATCGGCTGCCAGATCAGTTGCGGGATTTCCACCACCCGCGGATCGGACAGGAATTCGGCCAGATAACGCCGTACCGACGCCGGGTCCGGCCCGTCCGGCGTGCCCAGATTGATGACCAATATGCCGATCCCGCCCATGGCCCTCATCCTTCCATCAGCAGCGGCAGGCTGCGGAATCGCCGCCCGGTCGTGGTGAACAGCGCGTTGGCGACCGCGGGCGCGACCACGGGCGCGCCCAGGTCGGTCAGCCCGGCGGGCGGCGCGGTGCTGCGGATCAGTTCGACGGTCACTTCCCCTATGTCCCCCAGGCGCGGCAGGCCCATGCGGCCCAATATCGCCCGCGTCGGCATGCCCTTCGCATAGGGCACGGACGCCCCCATGGCCATCGCCAACCCATGGATCAGTCCGCTCTCGACCTGCTGCCGGGCGATATCGGGATTGACCTGCTCCCCGCCGTCGACGGCGGCGACGATCCGCCCGACCTGCAACTTGCCCTCGGTTATGCCCGCCTCCACCATGACCGCGATGAACGCGCTGTTCATGACATGCGCGGCCAGCCCCTGCCCGCTTCCCTCGACACCGCCCTGCCAGCCCCCCATGGCGCCCACGGTGGTCAGGCAATGCGCCAGCCGGGGGTTGCCGCCCAGCATCTGGATACGGAAGGACATGGCCTCCATCCGCGCCTGATGCGCCAGTTCGTCGATGAAACTTTCGGTGAAGAAGGCGCCGTGCAGATGCGCGTTGCCCCGCGTGAAACCCAGCGGCAGGCCGACATCGGCGGGGAAATGATCGACCGCCCAGTTGGGCACCGCATAGGGCAGTTCCATGCCCGCCACCGCCAGCCGGGTCGATACCCCCGCAGCCTCCGCGCTGGCTTCATGCGGCGGCTTGCCATCGGCGATCCGCGCCCATGTCTGGCTCATGGCGCAGGGGGCGGCGACCTTCGCCGACCACCCCTCGATAGCGCCGCTGCGGCCCAGCTTGGCCGCCATCCGCGCATGGGCGGGTGCGCCGGGCCGGTCCTGGATCACATCCTCCAGCCGCGACCAGAGCAATTGCACGGGACGCCCCATCTCGCGGGAAAGCAGCGCCGCCTGCACCCCCGCCTCGAAATCCATGCGCCGCCCATAGCCGCCACCCGCATGCAGCGGATAGAGCGTCACCGCCCCCGCCGGCAGCCCCAGCGCCCTGGCGATGGCGGCGCGGGCCAGGCCGGGCGCCTGCGTCGCCATCCACACCTCCGCCCCATCGTCGCCGATCCGCGCCGTGGCGGACATCGGCTCCATCGCCAGATGCAGGCTGGGCCGCACCCGATATTCGCTGGCAAGGATGGTCGCATCCTCGAACAGCGGCTTCAAATCGCCCCGCGCATAAAGCCGCTCGCCGGAACCGGAAAAGGCCTGCTCCAGCGCCGCCTCCATCCCCGCGCTGTCCACCGGCCTGCCGGATAGTTCGAACAGCGGATCGGCCAGGTCCAGCGCCTTGTTCGCCGCCCACCAGTTGCTGGCGACCGCCGCCACCCAACGCTCCCGCCGGACCAGCTTCAGGAAGCCGGTGACGGATTTCGCCGCGCCCTCATTGACGCTTTTCAGCACGGCGTCCCCGATCGGTCCCTGCCGGATCGAGGCGAAGACCATGTCCGGCAGGCGGATGTCGGCGGCGAAATTATGGCTGCCGTCGATCTTGGACGGCGTGTCCAGCCGGGGAAGCTCCTGCCCCGCCAGCCGGTCCACATCGCCCTGACGAAATGGCAATATGTCGGGCAGGTCGAAAGTCGCGGCATCCTCCGCCACCTCGCCCAGCTTCAGCCTGCGCTGCCCCCCGTCGGAGATGATGCCATTCTGGATGTCGCAGCTTTCCCACGCCACGTCCCAGCGCGCCGCCGCCGCCTTGCACAGCAACACCCGCGCCGCCGCGCCCGCCTCCCGATAGGCCTGGTGGAACATCGGAATGGAGGTGCCCGCGCCGGTCAGCATCAACGCACTGCGGGTCGCATATTGATCGATGGTCCAGTCGCCCGCCTCGCCCGCCAGCCTGCTCCAGTCATTGGCCAGCCATTCACGGGCCAGCAGCGTATTGGCATAGAGCGGTCCGACCGCCGCGCTCTGCACCCCCACGGTGCGCCAGTCCGCGCCCAACTCATCCGCCAATATCTGCGGCAGCAGGGTGCTGACCCCCTGCCCCATCTCCGCCTGCGGCACGATGACGATGACCTGCCCGGACCGGTCGATCTTGAGGAAGGCGTTGAAGGCGGTTTCGCCCGGCGCGGTGTTAAGATTGGGGCGATAGGCACGCGGCCAGACCGCCCATGCCAGCAGCAACCCCGCCGCCGCGCCCCCGCCGATCAGCAGCGTGCGCCGGTTCAAGCCCTTTTCCGTCTGCTGACCCTGCTTCCGCGGTGCGCGCCCCATGAGACTGCTGATAAAGAGGCTTGGAAGCTCTGGAAAGCCCTATTGCGAGCCGACCGGCTCAAGCTGGAGGCGGCGTATCTCGATAGCCGGGCAGCGGTCCATCACCACCTTGAGGCCGGCTGCCTCGGCGCGGGCGGCGGCGGCTTCATTCACCACGGCCAACTGCATCCATACCGCCTTCGCCCCGGCGGCGATGGCGTCGTCCACCGCTTCCCCCGCCGCCTCGCTGCGGCGGAAGATGTCGACCATGTCGATGGGCACGCCAATGTCCGACAGTCTCGCCCAGACGAACTCGCCATGGACATGCTCGCCCGCAATCTGCGGATTGACCGGCAGGACGCGATAGCCATGGTCCTGCAGGGTTTTCATGACGCCATAGCTTGGCCTGTCGGGCCGGTCGGAAATGCCGACCAGCGCTATGGTGCGGGTTTCGTTCAACAGATCGGCGATATCCTGCGCTTGGGTAAGTGGCATCGGCCAGCCTCCTCATTTCTTTCGACATGGGAAGGACGCAGGAAGGACGCAAGACGTTCCCTCCTTCCGTCATCCCTGCGAAGGCTGGGATGACGGGTAAAATGGTGGAAAGGCTTCAGCGCCCACCTCTCAACCACGCCGCCACCTTCTCGGCAATCGCGCGGAAGGCCACGCCATGCACATCGTCCCCCGCCGCCGGAGGATCGCCCGCATCGGACCGGCGCCTAATCTCGATGGCCAGCGGAATGCGGCCCAGGAAAGCCATGCCCATCTCCCCGGCGGCGGCTTCCGCGCCGCCCTGACCGAAGGGGTCGGACAGTTCCCCGCAATGGGGGCAGGCATAGCCCGCCATATTCTCCACCAGCCCGATCATCGGCACCTCAGTCTGTTCGAACAGGCTGACGGCCCGCGTCGCGTCGATCAGCGCCAGATCCTGCGGCGTCGACACGATCACCGCCCCGGCGGGCTTATGCTTCTGCACCATCGACAATTGCACGTCGCCCGTGCCCGGCGGCATGTCGACGATCAGCACCTCCGCATCGCCCCAGTCCGCGTCGATCAGTTGCGCCAGCGCATTGCCCGCCATCGGCCCGCGCCAGGCCAGCGCCTTGCCCGGCTCCACCAGATGGCCCATCGACAGCATCGGAATGCCCAACGGGCTTTGCACGGGGATCAACTGCTTGTCCTTGGCCTGCGGCTTCCTGTCCTCGCTCGCCATCAGCCGCGCCTGCGATGGGCCGTAAATATCGGCGTCGACCAGCCCGACCTTCACCCCCAGCCGCTGCAAAGCCACCGCCAGATTGGCCGACAGGGTCGATTTGCCCACCCCGCCCTTGCCCGACGCGACGGCGATGATCCTCAGCGGCTTGCGCTCCGCCGTCATGGCGATGCGCACGTCGCTGACGCCCGGCACGGTCAGCGCGCCCTCGCGGATGGCGGCGGCCACGGCGTCGCGCTGCTCCGGCGACAGGCCCGCCACGTCCAGCGCCAGCGTGATCACCCCATCCTTCAGCCGCGGCGCGCTGGCGCGCCCGTCGGTCAGCGTTTTCAGGCGGGCGGCGAAATCTTCAAGGTCGGTCATGGAAGCGCCATGTAATGCCGTTCGTCCCGGAGCGAAACGGGTCACGACATCATCCGAAACAATAATCCTGACGAAGGGCACTGTTTTTCGCGGGAAAGCCTTCCTATAGAGGAGCGATGAAGAGAATTTTCGGGTGGATGCCGGCTATTGCAAGCGCCATGGCCCAGGGCCCTTGGGGCGGCAAGAATGACGGGCCGGACGGCGACGGCCAGGACAAGGGGGGCGAGGGCGGCCCGCGCAATCCCTGGACGCAACCCGGACGCCCCGGCGCCAAGGGGCCTTCCGCGATCGAGGAACTGCTGCGCCGCGGCAAGGAAAGCTTCGGCCAGGGCGGGGGCGGCGGCGGCTTCGGCAACCTGCCGCCCCGCCCCTCCGGCAAGGCGTTGTGGCCCGCGGCCATCGGCATATTGGTCGTGCTGTGGCTGGTGCTGACCTGTTTCCACCGCGTCGGCCCGCAGGAGCGCGGCGTCGTCACGCTGCTGGGCAAATATAGCCGCACCCTCTCCCCCGGCATCAGCCTGACCCTGCCCGCGCCGCTGGAAAATGTGACGACCGTCGACGTGGAGGAAATCCGCGCCATCGACGTCGGCTCGACGCGGGCGGAGAGCGAGAATCTGGTGCTGACCGGCGACCAGAACATCATCGACCTTGCCTATTCGGTGCGCTGGAACATCCGCAGCCCGGAACTTTATCTGTTCCAGCTTTCCGATCCCGACTCCTCGGTCCGCGAAGTCGCGGAAAGCGCGATGCGATCCGTCGTCGCCAGCGTCAGCCTGGAGGATGCGCTGGGCGCAGGCCGCACGGAGATCGAGCAGCAGGTCGAACAGCGGATGCAGGAAATACTGGACGGCTACCGGTCCGGCATCCTCGTGCAGGGTGTCGCCATCAAGCAGGCCGACCCGCCCACCGCCGTCAACGATGCGTTCAAGGCCGTGTCCGCCGCGCAGCAGACCGCCCAGACCTATCTCAACGAAGCCCGCGCCGCCGCGCAGCAGGTGACGGCCAAGGCCCAGGGTGAGGCAGCCGCGTTCGACAAGGTCTATGAGCAGTACAAGCTCTCGCCCGACGTGACCCGCCGCCGCATGTATTATGAAACCATGGAGGGCGTCCTGTCGAACGTCGACAAGACCATCGTCGAAAGCGGCAATGTGACGCCGTTCCTGCCGCTGCCCGAAATCAAGCGCCGGGCGCAGGCCAGCGCCGCGCAAGGCGCCGCCGCCGGGGAGGGCCAGTGATGCAGAGCCTTGTCCGCCATCCCGTCGCGCTCGCGCTGCTCGCCATCGCGGCATTGCTGTTGCTGGGCAGCACCATCGCCATCGTGCCCGAAACCAAGCAGGGCGTGATCGTGCGCTTCGGCGATCCCAAGAAGATCATCAACCGTTACCGCCCGAACGAGGATTTCGGCAAGACCGGCGCGGGCATCATCCTGCGCTGGCCGTTCATCGACCAGGTCGTCTGGATCGACAAGCGCGTGCTGTCGGTGGAGATGGAGCGCCAGCAGGTGCTGTCCACCGACCAGTTGCGCCTGCAGGTCGACGCCTTCGCCCGTTACCGCATCGTCGATCCGCTGCGCATGTATATCGCGGCGGGCAGCGAGGAGCGGGTGTCCGACGCGCTGCGCCCGATCCTGGGCTCCGCGCTGCGCAACGAACTGGGCAAGCGGCCCTTCGCCGCGCTGCTCAGCCCCGAACGCGGGCAGGTGATGGACAATATCGAAGCGGGGTTGAACCGCGTCGCCCGCCAATATGGCGCGCAGATCGTGGATGTGCGCATCAAGCGCGCCGACCTGCCCGACGGCGCGCCGCTGGAAAGCGCCTTCACCCGCATGCGCACCGCGCGCGAGCAGGAAGCGCTCACCATCCGCGCACAAGGGGCCAAGCAGGCGCAGATCATCCGCGCAGAGGCGGACGCCAACGCCGCCCGCATCTATTCGGACAGTTTCGGCAAGGATCCGCAATTCTACGATTTCTATCGCGCCATGCAGGCCTATCGCTATACTTTCGCGTCTGACAAGCAGGGGGCGACCTCCATGGTCCTGTCCCGCGACAATGATTTCCTGAAACAGTTTCAGGGGCGTTGATTTCATTACGGAACGAGTGTCATTCAATGAGGGTTAAGGGAGTGCGGCGCATCCAGCCCAGCGCAGAGTCCCGCCTTTCCTTCGCCAAGTTCATGAGAGGACCGTCACGAGTGCGTTACGCTTATGCCATTACCGGCGCCCTGCTGCTCGGCGGCACCGCCATCGCCGTTACGACCAGTTCCAATGTCGGCGCGCAGGTCGCGCAGAATGAAGGCATGCAGGCCGCTGCCCCCGCAGGCGCGCCCGCCAGCCTGGCCGACATGGTGGAAAAGCTGCAACCCGCCGTGGTCAACATCTCCACCAAGCAGCGGGTTCAGGTGCAGAACCCCTTCGCGGGCACGCCCTTCGGCGACCTATTCGGCCAGGGGCAACAGGGCGGCAAGCCCCAGACCCGGCAGGCCCAGTCGCTGGGGTCGGGCTTCATCATTTCGGCCGACGGCTATATCGTCACCAACAACCATGTGGTGTCCGCCGGCGCGGAAGGGGCCAGCGTCGATTCCATCACGGTCACGCTGACCAATAGCGAGGAATATTCGGCCAGGCTGATCGGCCGCGATCCCGCGACGGACATCGCCGTGCTGAAGATAGATCCGAAAAAAGCCCTGCCCTTCGTCAAGTTCGGCGACAGCACCAAGGCGCGGGTGGGCGATTGGGTGATCGCCATCGGCAACCCCTTCGCGCTTTCGGGCACGGTGACGGCGGGCATCATCTCCGCCGTGCATCGCGGCACCGGCGGCACCTATGACAAGTTCATCCAGACCGATGCGTCGATCAACCAGGGCAATAGCGGCGGCCCGATGTTCGACATGCGCGGCAATGTGATCGGCATCAACAGCCAGATCCTTTCGCCGTCGGGCGGCAATGTCGGCATCGGCTTCGCCATCCCGTCCGAACAGGCCGCGCCGATCGTCGACACGCTGCGCAAGGGCCAGGCGGTCAAGCGCGGCTATCTGGGCATCCAGATCAGCCCGTTGGGCGAGGATCTGGCCGATTCGCTCGGCCTTGCCAAGAATCGCGGCGAATTCGTGCAGGGCGTGGAGCCGGGCAAGGGCGCGGACAAGGCCGGGATCAAGGCAGGCGACGTGATCGTCAGCGTGGCCGGTCAGGAAGTCACGCCGGACCAGAATCTGTCGTCCATCGTCGCCAACCAGCCGATCGGCAGCCGCGTGCCCATCGTGCTGCTGCGCAACGGCCAGCGCCAGACCGTGACCGCCGTGGTGGGCGAACGCCCGTCGGAAGATGAGCTGAACGCCTTCGCCCAGCAACAGGACGATGATTTCGGCCAGCAGCAGGACGGCCAGTCCAGCGGCGGCCAGGCGGCCCAACAGTCGCTCGGCATTTCCGCCATCCCGCTGAACTCGACCATCATCCGCCAGCTTGGCATTCCCACCGACACGCGCGGCATCGTGATCACCGCCGTCGACGGTTCGACCGACGCGGGCGCGAAGGGCCTGCGCCGGGGCGACGTGATCATCACCGCCAACAACCGCCCGGTCGCCACCCAGGCGGAACTGGATGCGCAGGTGAAGGCGGTGTCGTCCCAGGGCCGCAGCGCGATCCTGCTCCAGGTGCTGCGCCGGGGCCAGCCCGCCGTGTTCCTGCCGGTGCGCCTGCGCGATAAATAACAGTCTGAAAATCAGCGGATCGTTACGGGCCGCGCTTGCCGGAAACCCTGTCTCCCCTCTACAAAGGGGACGGCAGACTCCGGCGGGCGCGGCCCATGATATTTGAGTCGTTGTTTGCCGTGATTTCCGAGCCAGCAGGTGATTCCACCTGCTTCGAAATCACTAAGAGGGAGCATGACGCAGATGAGCGACGGCATTTTCATCGGCCTTGGCGCACCGGACAAGAATGGCGGCATCCCCCAGACGCTAAACCTGCGCAGGGCCAATCGCCACGGCCTGATCGCGGGCGCGACCGGCACTGGCAAGACCGTGACGTTGCAGGGCATAGCCGAAAGTTTCTCCGCGCTCGGCGTTCCCGTCTTCCTCGCGGATGTGAAGGGCGACCTGTCCGGCATTTCCATGGCCGGCTCCCCCACCGCCAAAAATGCCGACAAGCTGGTGGCCCGCGCCAAGGAAATCGGCCTTGAAAATTACAGCTATGCCGACAACCCCGCCATCTTCTGGGATCTGTACGGCGAACAGGGCCATCCCATCCGCACCACCGTCAGCGAAATGGGGCCGCTGCTGCTTTCCCGCCTGATGGACCTCAACGAAACGCAGGAGGGCGTGCTCTCCATCGCCTTCAAATATGCCGATGAGGAAGGGCTGCTGCTGCTCGACCTGGGCGATTTGCAGGCGATGCTCGCCTATTGCGCGGAAAATGCCGACAGTCTGTCCGCCCGATATGGCAATGTGACCAAGGCCAGCGTCGGCGCGATCCAGCGCCAGTTGCTCCAGCTTGAAAGCCAGGGCGGCGCGCATTTCTTCGGTGAACCCGCGCTCGACATTCACGACATGCTGAAGGTCGATGAAAAGGGGCGCGGCTATGTCAACGTGCTGGCCGCCGACAAGCTGATGCAGAGCCCCAAGCTCTACGCCACCTTCCTGCTCTGGCTGCTGTCCGAACTGTTCGAAACCCTCCCCGAAGTGGGCGACCCGGACAAGCCCGTCCTCGTCTTCTTCTTCGACGAGGCCCACCTGCTGTTCGACGACGCGCCCAAGGCGCTGACCGACAAGATCGAACAGGTCGTCCGCCTGATCCGTTCCAAGGGCGTCGGCGTCTATTTCGTGACGCAAAACCCGATCGACATTCCGGAGGATGTGGCGGGCCAGCTTGGCAACCGCGTCCAGCACGCCCTGCGCGCCTTCACCCCCCGCGACCAGAAGGCGATCAAGGCGGCGGCGGAGACCTTCCGCGTCAATCCCGACCTGAACGTCGAAACCGCGATCATCGAACTCAAGGTGGGGGAGGCGCTGGTGTCGCTGTTGCAGGAGGACGGCTCGCCCGGCATCGTCCAGCGCACGCTGATCGCCCCGCCCCGATCCCGCCTCGGCCCGGTCGATGCCAAGGAACGGGCGATCATCCAGTCCATCTCCCCCTGCGCGGGCAAATATGACGCGACCCTGGACCGCGAATCCGCCGAGGAAATCCTGGCCGCGCGCGGGCAGGCGGCCGCCGCCGCCGCGCAGGCCTCCAAGGCGCAGGCCGAAGCCGACAAGGCCGCCGCCGAACAGGCCAAGATAGAAGCCAGGCAGCGCGAGGCCCAGCTCAAGGAACAGGCCCGGCAGGAAGCCGCCGCCGCCCGGGAGGCCGCCAGGCCATCCGGTTTCGACAGGGCGATCCAGTCCGCCACCCGCTCCGCCGCCTCGACGGTCGGGCGTCAGGTCGCCAATGAACTGGGACGCGCCGTGTTCGGCGGGTCCAGCCGCAAAAGCTCCGGCGGGATCGCGGGGCAATTGGTGCGGGGCATATTGGGCAGCCTGTTCAAATAGGGCTGCGGCAAAGGAGAAGGTCATGCAGAAGATTCTCGTCGCCGCCCTGGCGCTGGCGTTCGCCGTTCCCGCTCATGCGCAGGATTATCGCGACCTGCACCGCGCCGCCGACGCCGCCATCGCCAGCGACATCGCCCGCGACCGTCAGGCGGAGCGTGACGCCAGGCGCCAGCCCTATGCCTCACCCGGCCATGGCGCGATCCACACCGCCACGGCGGCCCGCAACGCCTGCGCCGCCAAGGCACGGGAAGAGGCTGGACCCGGCACGAAAATCCTGGGCCGGATCGCCGCCAGCACCATGTCCACCGGCTGGGAAGTGGAAGGCGAAGTCGGCCCCCTTGGCGACCGGCGCTCCGTGCCCTTCGTCTGCTCGGTTCGCAACGGATCGGTGAGCGGGATCATGCTGCACTCGCCAGACTGACCGATTTGGGTGGGAAGCGGACATTCCAAATCCCTCTCCCTTGAGGGAGAGGGTTGCGCAGACTGGCAGCTTGCTGCCTTAGTCGTAGCTGGGTGAGGGGGTTGCGATCCAACGGATCGCGCGGGCCGCAGGCCCGCTCCCCCTCATCCAACTCCGCCTAGGCTCCTTCGTCGCCAAGGCTCTGTATCCTTCTCCCTCAAGGGAGAAGGAATGTCTTGGACTGGCCATCCCCCGCCTAAAGCCCAACCTTTCCCACCCCAAATATTGCTGCGCCTTTTCTCTACCGGTGCGGTTGCGAAACGCGCCGCGCAAACGCTAAGGAGAGGGCCATGCATCGCCCCTCCATCCCTGCCCATCCCCTGCGCTTCGGCAATTTCCGCGCCTATCTGCTGGGACGGCTGACGGCGGTGCTGGCGCAATATGGCATGATGATCGTGCTGGCGTGGCAGGCCTATAATGTCGCCCGCGAAACGATGAGCACGGGCGCCGCGGCGGCCCAGCTTGGCCTGATCGGCCTGGCGCAATTCCTGCCGCTCTTCTTCCTGACGCCCGTGACCGGCTGGGTGGCCGACCATTTCGACCGGCGCAGGATCACCCGCCTGACCCTGCTTCTGCTGGTGCTGGCTTCGGCTACCCTGGCCTTCGCGACCTATGAGGGCTGGGTCAGCCTGCCGCTGATCTTCGGCATCGCCGCCATCGTCGGCGTCGCCCGCGCCTTCAACGGCCCGGCGTACAGCGCGCTCGCCCCCAATCTGGTGCCGCGCGAAGTGCTGCCCAACGCCATCGCCATTTCCAGCGTCGTCTGGCAGGCGGGCATGATCGCGGGTCCGGCGTTGGGCGGCTATGCCTATGCCATCCAGCCCTGGGGCGCCTATGCGCTGGCGTCGGCGCTGTTCACCGTCGCCCTGCTCTGCATGATGCTGATCGGCCCGGTGCCCCAGCCGCCCCGCGACACCAGCCGCCATCCGGTGCGCCAGATGATCGACGGCCTGACCTATGTCCGCACCAACCGGCTGGTGCTGGCCACCATCACGCTGGACCTGTTCGCGGTGCTGCTGGCGGGCGCGACCGCGCTGCTGCCGGTCTATGCCCGCGACATATTGCATGTGGGGTCGGCGGGCCTCGGCCATCTGGCCGCCTCCCCCGGCATCGGCGCGGCCGTCACCGCCCTCTTCTTCTCCTTCCGCCCGATGAAGACGGAGGTCGGCCTCAAGATGCTGGGTTCGGTCATCCTGTTCGGCATCGCCACCATCGTCTTCGGCGCCACCGCCTTCCTGCCGCGCAACATCGCGCCGGAAGTCGGCATCGCCGCGCTGATCCTGCTGGGATCGGCCGACATGGTGTCCGTCTATGTCCGCCAGTCGCTGATCCAGCTTCACACCCCCGACGAGATGCGCGGCCGCGTGTCCAGCCTGTCGCAACTCACCATTTCCGCCTCCAACGAACTGGGGGAGGCGGAATCCGGTTTCCTCGCCGCGCTGGTCGGCCCGGTCGCGGCGGTGATCGGCGGCGGCATCGGCGCCATCGCGATAACCCTCATCTGGGCGAAGCTCTTTCCAGAACTCCGCCTTGCCCGTACCTTCGACCCACCTGAAACAAAGATGGCCGAATCCACCCAGGAGATAGTGCAATGAAGGCATCCAGCATCTTGGAAACCATCGGCAACACGCCGCATATCCGCGTCAACCGGCTGTTCGGTGACGCCGAAGTGTGGATCAAGTCCGAACGGTCCAACCCCGGCGGGTCGATCAAGGACCGAATCGCCCTGTCCATGATCGAGGCGGCGGAAGCGTGCGGCGACCTGAAACCCGGCGGCACCATCATAGAGCCGACGTCCGGCAATACCGGCGTGGGCCTGGCCATGGTCGCGGCGGTCAAGGGTTACAAGCTGGTCCTGGTCATGCCCGAAAGCATGAGCCTGGAACGGCGCCGCCTGATGCTGGCCTATGGCGCCCGCTTCGACCTGACGCCCCGCGAAAAGGGCATGAAGGGCGCGATCGAGCGCGCCCTGGAACTGGTCGAGCAGACGCCCGATAGCTGGATGCCGCAGCAGTTCGAAAACCCCGCCAATATCGACGTCCACGTCCGCACCACGGCGCAGGAAATCGCCGCCGACTTCGCCGACGCCCCCCTCGACGCGCTGATCACCGGCGTCGGCACCGGCGGCCATATCACCGGCGTGGCGCAGGTGCTGAAGGCGCTCTGGCCCAACCTCAAAGTCTATGCGGTCGAACCGACCCTGTCCCATGTCATCAGCGGCGGCCAGCCCGGCCCGCACCCGATCCAGGGCATCGGCGCGGGCTTCATCCCGGCGAACCTCCACACCCAGTTGCTGGACGGCGTGATCCAGGTCGACCCCGCCGACGCCAAGGAATATGCCCGCCGCGCCGCGCGGGAGGAAGGCGTGCTGGTCGGCATATCCTCCGGCGCGACGCTGGCCGCCATCGCCCAGAAGCTGCCGGAACTCCGGGCGGGCAGCCGCGTTCTGGGCTTCAACTATGACACCGGCGAACGCTATTTGTCGGTGCCCGATTTCCTGCCTGAATAGGGCAGCACCGGACCGGGCATGACCGACGCTTCCACCACCGGCCAGCCGCATCCTTCGATGTGGCTGATCTGGCTCGCGCTGTTCGTCGGCCTGCCCGCCCTGGTCGCCACATGGGAAGCGCGGACGCCCCTCAGCAAGCCGCGCCTCGATGCCGCCCTCCTCACGCGCCCGGCGACCCCGCCCCCGGCGGTCGCGCCCGTCCGGATCTATGCGCTGGACCGCGATCGGGCACAGGCGCTCAACGCGGCCATTCCCTTTTCCCGCCTGCCCAATCCGGCGGCGCGGCCCTTCCTCTTCGCAGGATCGCCAATCGACCTCGCCCGCGCCACGGACTGCCTGGCGGCGGCGCAACTCTATGAGGCGGGCGACGACGCCGTGGGCGAACGGGCCGTCGCGCAGGTGGTGCTGAACCGCGTGCGCCACCCCGCCTTCCCCAAGACGGTCTGCGGCGTCGTCTTCCAGGGGCAGGAACGGGCGACCGGGTGCCAGTTCACCTTCACCTGCGACGGCGCACTCGCCCGCACGCCGACCCAGGCGGCGTGGGAAAGGGCGCGGGACATCGCGAGATCGGCGCTGGCGGGCAAGGTCTACAAGCCGGTCGGCTATGCCACCCATTATCACACCGACTGGGTCGTCCCCTATTGGAGCGGCAGCCTGGACAAGATCGGCGCGGTCGGCACGCACCTCTTCTTCCGCTGGCGCGGCTGGTGGGGGACGCCACCCGCCTTCCGCCGGACGGGGGAGAATGGCGAGCCGCTGGTGCAGCGCATCGCCCGCCTGTCCGCCGCGCATCAGGGCGGCCTTGACGCGCCCGGCACTCTGTCGCCGCTGGTCCTGGCCGGCGGCACGGTGACCGATCTCGCGGCCCGGCCCCAGCAGATGATCGGGACGGAGTCTTTGGGCCATATGATGGCGGGCGTGCGCCTGATCGCCATCGCGCCGGGGGCGAGGAGCTTCCTGGTCGAACTGAGCCGGACCGCCGTGCCCGACAATTGGCCGGTGCTGGCCCAGACCTTCTGCGCCGGGCGGCCCGAATGCCGGATCATGGCCTGGCGCGCCGGAACCGCGCCGGGCGGCCTGCCCTTGTCGGGCGACCAGATGGAAAGCATGGCCTTCGCCTATATCCACAACAGCGCGACGGGATTGCAGCGGTCGCTCTGGAACTGCATCCAGACCCCGCGAGCCGACAAGGACCAATGCATGCGCCAGCGGGTTCCGACCGCTCCCGCCGCTGCCACCGCGCCGGAACTGGCGGGCGTCCGGCGCAGGGAACGGTTCGAGGTGGTGAAGATCGCGCCGCCGCCGCCAGCGACCGCCGCGCCCGACAAGCCATAGGGCAAGTGGACAATTCGACATTTTCGGACTGGCCGATTTGGGTGGAGAGCGGACGTTCAGTTTTCCGTTCGCCCTGAGCCTGTCGAAGGGTCTTGCTGAGCGGAGGCGAAGCAAAGGGAGCCTCGCTTCGCTCGGCTGAAGGCTTCGACTTGCCGAAGGCAAGTTTATCCTGAGCGCCTGCCCTGGCAGGCAGTCGAAGGGCTCAGCCCGAACGGTTTTCTTGTGACCGTTAATGGCCATCGCCGGGCATTCCAAATGATCCCAGCGCCCCCCAAACCGGAGCACGCCCCCTCAATCCTGATCCCCGCACCCACTCAAACGCGGCAAAGCCCCGATGCGGGCGACCAGTTCCGACTGGCGGCTGCAATCCAGCTTCGCATAGATATTCTTGATCTGGGTGCGCACCGTATGGAGCGCCACGCCGCGTTCCTGCGACAGCTCCTCCAGCCCGCGCCCGGCGCAGAGCGCCTCGGCCACCTCCGCCTCCGCCCTGGTCAGGCCGTAAAGCGCGCGGATGCGGCTGGCGATGCTCAGATCCCGGTCCGCCGGATCGGTCGCGATGGCGACGATCTGCCGGTCCATCCCCACCCGCACCGAAGCGATCGACAGCATATAGGGCAGGCCCTGTTCCCGATGGATGAAGATCGCGCTCGCCTGCCCGCCCTGCCGCGCCGCCGCCGCCCGCAGCGCGGCCTGCAAGGCTTCGTCGTCGCGCGGATCACGCGCCTTCAACTGCCGCTGGCGCGTGGTCAGCGCATCGGCCCGGCGCAGCAGCGCGTCCGCCCGGCTATTGCAATCGATCAGCGCGCCGTCGGGCCGCAGCGTGAAGACGGCATGGCCCACCAGGTCGAGCGTGGCATGCAGCGACCGGCCATAATGATTGGCCCGGTCCAGCTTGCCGCGAATGCCGAACATGCGGCCGATATGGCCGACGCTGTCCTGGATCGCCCGCACCTCCCGCTCGCTGAACGGCCTTTGCGCGCGGCCGCGATGCAGGCCGATATTGCCGGTCGTCCCGTCCTGCCGGATCACCCCGCCCAGACAGCGATAGGTGTCGTCGCCCATGCCCCTGATCCACTCATTGTAGATCCGGCTGCCTTCATAGGCCTGGCTGGGCACCAGCGCTTCGATATTCCAGACGCGATTGGCCGCCTCTATCCGGTTCAGCGCCGCGCCCCAAATGTCGTCGTCCTGAAAATCACGATCATAAGCGGCCATCTGCGCTTCGGAGAAATAGCCGGAATAGGAAATTTCCGCGACATGATGCGGAGCGCGCCCCCAATGGAGGACGCCCGACCGCGCCCCCACCGCTTCCGCCAGCGTGGAGGCCAACCGATCGAACGCCGCATCGTCGGTCGCCGCGTCGTAGATTTCCTCCGTCCGGATCACAGCCAGTCCCAACTCCCCAAATCCCAGCCGCAGGGAATATACGCAGCTTGCCTTTACCGCATTGCACAAATCGGACATTAGTCCGTTTAAATTGCAGTAAAAAACGATATTGCTGCTGGCGTGTTCCGCGCCCTCTCCCCTCTTGCTCCGCTTTCCGCCGTTCGGACGGTTCGGAACCCGTGGCTGACGGTCGCCGCCCTGTCCGCGATGACATTGTTGATCCAGGGCTGCACGCTGATGTCGCTGGGCGTGTTCCTGCCCGATCTGGCGCCCGATTTCGGCGGACAGGCGGGCGGCGCGGCCACCGCCTTCCTGCTGGCGATGAGCCTGGCCAGTCTGGCGGTCGGCTGGGCGCTGGGGCGGATCGGGGCGCGGCCGGTGCTGCTGGCGGGCATCGCGCTTGGCGCCGCCGGATACGCCCTTGCCGCCGTCGCGCAGGACATGTTCGCGCTGACCGCCGGGCTGGCGCTGGCGGGGATGGGCGTCGGCGCGTCGACCATCGTGCCCGGCATCGCCGTCATCACCCGGCATCATGCGGCGCGGCGCGGACTGGCGCTGGCGATATTCCTGGGCGCGGCGGTCGTCGCGGGGGCGCTGGTGCCCCCCCTTGTCGGGACGGCCATCGCCCTCTGGTCGTGGCGCTCGGCCATGCTGCTTTGCGCGGCGGTCATGGCGCTGGCCTGCCCGCCGCTGCTGCTGCTGGTCCCCAACGGGCGGATCGACGGTGAAGGGACAAAAACGAAAGCCGCCGCGATCAGCCCCGATTTCCTCCTTATCCTGCTGGCGTCGACGCTGTTGCAGCTTGCGATCAACGGCGTGCTGTTCGCGGCGGTGGACAGCCTGATGGCGCAGGGCCTGCCGCGATCCGGCGCGGTGCTGGCCTATAGCGGCGCCAATCTTCTGGGCCTGCCCGCGCTGCTGATGGGCGGCATGCTGGCCGACCGCATCGGCCCCCGGCGCAGCCTGATCGCGACGGCATTGCTGCTGGCGGCGGGGACGGCGGCGCTGCTGGGGGTTGGCGCCATGACCATGGCCGGGGTCTGGCTGTTCGTCCTGCTCTGGGGCACGGCGAGCGCGCTGCCCGGCCAATCGGGATCGATGCTGCTGGCCGATGTGGCGGGGGCGGACGCCTTTCCCCGGCTGCTCGGCATCAACACCGCGGTCATCGGCCTGCTCGGCGCGCTCGCGCCGATGCTGACCGATCGGATGCGGGCGGCGGGCGACGGCTATGCCCTTCCGATATTGGTCTATGCGGCGCTGGCGCTGACGGCCGCACCGATCATTGCGCTGGTCCGCCCGTCAAAGGGCGACGCTGGCTGACAGGCCGACGGTGCGCGGACGCTGCGCCATTTCGCGCAGCGGCGATCCCGTGACCGGCGCCAGTTCCGCATTGCGATAAAGGACCGCCCGGCTGTCCAGCAGATTGTCCGCAAAGGCGGACAATCGCCACCCGTCCCGCCCGAACCCGGCGCGCAGGAACAGCAGATCGCTGACCGCCCCCACATAGACGCGGGGATCATAGGCGACCGACAGGGTCGAAGGCGCCCGGCGATACCGCCCCGCATGCCGCCATTCCGCCCGGACGAAGCCGTCCATCCCCCCCGGCCACGCAAAGCCATAGTCCGCCGCCAGCGTCCCGGACCAGCGCGGCACATAGGGAAGCCGGTCCCCCGCCGCGACGATGCTGCCCGCCCCGACATCCCGCCGGAACCGCGCATCGACGAAGCCCAGCGACAAATCCAGCACCAGCCGGCGCAAAGGCTCCGCCCGCACCGCCAGCTCCACCCCCTGGTTCCGCGCCGCGCCCAGATTGTCGACATAGGAAAAGCCGCAACCGGGCAGGGTGATCGACTGCTGGATGCGCCGCCAGTCGATGCGGAACGCCGCCAGGGAAAGATGAAGTCCCCGCCCCGGAATCCCCGCCTTCACCCCCGCCTCATAGCTCCAGAGCGAATCCGGCCCATAGCTGTCCGGCGCGGCGCGGCGGCCGAATGCCGCCAGATCGGCGGCGCAACCGCCCACCGGCACCGCCCCGTTGGTGCCGCCGCTGCGAAAGCCCTTGCCCGCGCTCAGATAGACCAGGCTGTCGCCGTCCGGACGCCAGGACAGGCTGGCATGGGGCGTGACCGGCGCGGCCCGCTGCCGCCGGGGTCCAACACTATTGCTGCCGCCCGCGAACGGCCCCTCCGACATCAGGCGGAAGGTCAGCGGATTGCGCGACAGGCGCAGCCCCGCCGTCACCTCCCACCGGGGGGCCAGCGCCCATGTCGCCTGGCCGAAGGCGGCCAGCATGCGCTCGCCTATCGTCTGGCGGCTATGATAGCTTTGCCCGCCGGGCAGCAGCGGCAGGCCAAAAATCTCCTCGACCGACAGGCCAAGCTGCGATTGCGCGAGGTCGGCGATGCCCGGCTCCACCACCCGCTGCTCCATGACGATGCGCGACCGGCCGTAAAAGCCGCCGATCAGCCAGCGGACGGGGGCGTCATGGTCCGACGCGATCCGCACTTCCTGCGTGAAATTGCGCTGGTGGACGGTGGTGCGGCTGTAACTGCCGCCCGGCGTGCGGATGCCGGGCACCGCGCCGCCCAGCACGATCTCCCCGAAGAAGCCGGAATAATCCACCACCTGCCGGTTCCGCCGGTCCAGCCATGCGGTGACGCTGGTCAGCGTGGCCCCGCCCAGGTCCAGCCGCGCCGTCAGCGCGGGCAGCAGCAACCGGTCCCGCCCCGGCTGACGCAGCGTCGCGGACTGGCGGAAGGGGCCAAGGCCGTTTTCCTGAAAGGGCAGGTCGGCCCGCTCCGTCCGCTGGTAGAAGAGGGTGGGCGTCAGTTCCAGCCGCTCGTTCAGCGCCGCCTTGACCGCCATCCGCAGGCCCCATGCCGCGCCATGATCGGCATTTTTCGTCAGCAGCGCCCCGGAAACCGGATCGATCCGGTCGACCGCCCCGGCATCGCGCCGATAATAGCCGCTGATCCGCGCCCCGATCCGCCCCGGCAGGATCGCGCCGCCCAGCGCCGCCTGCGCCTCCCGCGTCAGGCCGCCGCCCTTCACCGCCGCCACCTCCCCGCTGGCCTGCCCGTCCATGCCGTCAAGGCCCGGCTGGCGGGTCAGCAGGCGGATCGTGCCGCCCATGGAATCCGCGCCGAACAGGGTGCCCTGCGGCCCGCGCAGCACCTCCACCCGATCCAGGTCGAACCGGCGCAGGTTGGGATTGCCCGCCACCTCCAGCGACCGGATCTGCACCGGCACGTCATCGACATAAAGGCCGACGGTCGCCGCGCCGATGGGGGAAAAGACGCCGCGCATGATCGGCTGCCGCGCCCCGAAACCGCCGACCATCGGCATGGCCAAATTGGGCACGACCCCGGCGAGGTCGTCCAACGTGTCGACGCCGCGCCGCTCCAGTTCGACGCTGTCCAGCCGGGCGATGCTGATCGGCACCTTGTCCTGCGCCTCCGCCACGCGGCGGGCGGTGACGATGACGATGGGCCGTCCCGCCATCTGCCCCTGATGACCCTCGCCATCCTGACCCAAGGCAGGCGAGGCCAGCGCCGACGCGCAACAGACGAACGCCGCCCCCCTCACGCAGGGCGCTTGATCGGCAGAAGAGATTGAACGTCCCCCAATATCATCCCACCTCTCTACAACAACGATCCGGCGCGGCAACTAAAGTGGATCAAACCCCCTTCACCCATTCCGGTCCCATCATTCTGGCCTCTTCACAAGGGGCGGCATCGCGCCTATATGGGGCGTTCAAATCCGGTCCGTGCGACGCCTCCCGGCCTAGCATGAACCGTCCCCCGGATCGCTCGGGGTCCGGCTTCGCCTAGCACGCGAATCCGGCGGAATGGGGCGAAAACGGCGGGTTACGACATGCTGACAGTGCGGATCGGACAGTCCCGGCCCGCACTTTTTTGCGTGGCGGCAGAGGGGCGAATCACCCCTTTCGCTTGCCTCGCCAGGCTGAATTTTCGCTGCGATGCGAAAAAATGCGACGAACAAACAGGCAGGATACGCAATGGCGACCAAAGCTCTCCCCACGATCAGCAATACCGGCGCGAAGAAGCGCATCAGGAAGGTGTTCGGCGACATCCACGAAGTGGTGCAGATGCCGAACCTGATCGAGGTCCAGCGGGAGAGCTATGAACAGTTCCTGCGCTCCGACCCGAAGATCGGCTATGTCTCCGGCCTGGAAAAGACTTTGCGCTCGGTCTTCCCGATCCGCGACTTCGCGGGCACGGCGGAAATGGATTTCGTCCATTACGAGCTGGAAGAGCCGAAATATGACGTCGAGGAATGCCGTCAGCGCGGCATCACCTACGCCGCGCCGATGCGCGTCACGCTGCGCCTGATCGTGTTCGAAGTGGACCAGGACACCGAAACCCGCTCCGTCCTCGATATCAAGGAGCAGGATGTGTACATGGGCGACATGCCGCTCATGACCGGCAACGGCACCTTCATCGTCAACGGAACCGAGCGCGTCATCGTGTCGCAGATGCACCGTTCGCCGGGCGTGCTGTTCGACCATGACCGTGGCAAGACCCACTCGTCGGGCAAATATCTGTTCGCCGCCCGCGTCATCCCCTATCGCGGTTCCTGGCTCGACTTCGAATTCGACGCCAAGGACATCGTCAACGTCCGCATCGACCGCAAGCGCAAGCTGCCGGTCACCGCGTTGCTCTATGCCCTCGGCCTGACGCCGGAGGAGATGCTGGGCTATTTCTACAACAAGGTGGTCTTCGTCCGCGGCGAAGGCGGCTGGCAGATCCCCTTCACCGCCGAAGCATGGCGCGGCCAGAAGCCCGCCTTCGACATCGTCGATGCCAAGTCGGGCGAAGTCGTGTTCGCCGCCGGTCACAAGATTTCGCCCCGCGCCGCCAACAAGGCGGAGAAGGACGGCCTCGAAACCCTGCTGATCCCGACCGAGGAAGTCTATGGCCGCTACAGCGCCTATGACCTCATCAACGAGAGCACCGGCGAAATCTATATCGAGGCCGGCGACGAAGTGTCGCCTGAAAATCTCGAAAAGCTGGACAAGGCGGGCATCGACCGCCTCGAACTGCTGGACATCGACCATGTCACCACCGGTCCCTGGATCCGCAACACGCTGAAGGCCGACAAGGCCGAGGAACGCGACCAGGCGCTGGCCGACATTTATCGCGTGATGCGCCCCGGCGAGCCGCCGACGAAGGAAACCGCCGAAGCCCTCTTCGCCGGCCTCTTCTTCGATCCGGAACGCTATGACCTGTCGGCCGTGGGCCGCGTCAAGCTCAACATGCGCCTCGATCTGGATGCAGAGGACACCGTGACGACGCTGCGGACGGAGGATATCCTCGCCGTGGTCAAGGAACTGGTGAACCTGAAGGACGGCAAGGGCGAGATCGACGATATCGACAATCTCGGCAACCGCCGCGTCCGCTCGGTGGGCGAGCTTCTGGAAAACCAGTATCGCGTCGGCCTCCTCCGCATGGAGCGCGCCGTCAAGGAACGCATGTCGTCCGTCGACGTGTCGACCGTGATGCCGAACGACCTCATCAACGCGAAGCCCGCCGTGGCCGCCGTGCGCGAATTCTTCGGCTCCTCGCAGCTTTCGCAGTTCATGGACCAGACCAACCCGCTGTCGGAAGTCACCCACAAGCGCCGCGTGTCGGCGCTTGGGCCGGGCGGTCTGACCCGCGAGCGCGCCGGTTTCGAAGTCCGCGACGTTCACCCGACCCATTATGGCCGCATCTGCCCGATCGAAACGCCGGAAGGCCCGAACATCGGTTTGATCAACTCGCTGGCCACCTTCAGCCGCGTGAACAAATATGGCTTCATCGAAACGCCTTATCGCAAGGTGATCGACGGCAAGGTGACCAATGAGGTCGTCTATCTGTCCGCGATGGAAGAAGCCAAGCACACCATCGCGCAGGCGAACGCCGAACTGAACGCCGACGGCACGCTGGCCGAAGACCTGATCTCCGCGCGTGAAGCGGGCGAATTCCTGATGGCGCCCAAGGACCATATCACGCTGATGGACGTCAGTCCCAAGCAGCTGGTGTCGGTCGCGGCCTCGCTCATTCCGTTCCTGGAAAATGACGACGCCAACCGCGCGCTCATGGGATCGAACATGCAACGCCAGGCCGTGCCGCTGGTCAGCGCAGAGGCGCCGTTCGTCGGCACCGGCATGGAAGGCACGGTCGCGCGGGATTCCGGCGCGGCCATCACCGCCAAGCGTCCGGGCATCGTCGATCAGGTCGACGCGACCCGCATCGTGATCCGCGCCACCGGCGACATCGCGCCGGGCCAGTCGGGCGTCGACATCTACACGCTCCAGAAGTTCCAGCGTTCGAACCAGGACACCTGCATCAACCAGCGTCCGCTGGTGAAGGTGGGCGACCTGATCGAGGGCGGCGACGTGATCGCCGACGGTCCGTCGACCGAGTTCGGCGAACTGGCGCTGGGCCGCAACACGCTGGTCGCGTTCATGCCCTGGAACGGCTACAACTATGAAGACTCCATCCTGATCTCCGAGCGGATCGTGAAGGATGACGTCTTCACCTCGATCCATATCGAGGAGTTCGAGGTCATGGCCCGCGACACCAAGCTGGGGCCGGAAGACATCACCCGCGACATCCCGAACGTCGGCGAAGAAGCGCTGCGCAACCTCGACGAGGCGGGCATCGTCTATATCGGCGCGGAAGTGGAGCCGGGCGATATCCTGGTCGGCAAGATCACCCCCAAGGGTGAATCGCCGATGACCCCGGAAGAAAAGCTGCTCCGCGCCATCTTCGGCGAAAAGGCGAGCGACGTGCGCGACACATCCCTGCGTCTGCCGCCGGGCGTAGCCGGTACGGTCGTGGAAGTCCGCGTGTTCAACCGCCACGGCATCGACAAGGACGAACGCGCCATGGCGATCGAGCGGGAGGAAATCGACCGCCTCGCCAAGGACCGCGAGGACGAACGCGCCATCCTCAACCGCGCCACCTTCAACCGCCTCCAGGAAATGCTGCTGGGCCAGACCGCCACGGCGGCGCCCAAGGGCGTGCGCAAGGGCATTGAAATCGACGAAGCCCTGCTGGGCGAGGTCGAGCGTCATGAATGGTGGAAGTTCGCGGTCGCGGACGACGCCCGCCAAGCCGGCATCGAAGCGGTCAAGGCGCAATATGACGAAGCGGTGAAGCTGATCGTCGAGAAGTTCGAGGATCGCGTCGACAAGCTGCAACGCGGCGACGAACTGCCGCCGGGCGTGCTCAAGATGGTCAAGGTCTTCGTCGCGGTGAAGCGCAAGCTGCAACCGGGTGACAAGATGGCCGGCCGTCACGGCAACAAGGGTGTGATCTCGCGCATCCTGCCGATCGAGGACATGCCGTTCCTGGAGGACGGCACCCATGTCGACATCGTGCTGAACCCGCTGGGCGTGCCGTCGCGCATGAACGTCGGTCAGATCTTCGAAACCCATCTTGGCTGGGCCGCCCGCGGCCTCGGCCAGCAGCTCAAGCATGCGCTGGAGGATTGGCGCGAAGCCAATCCGAACGCGCAGGCCGGTGAGATGCCGGATGCGGTCAAGACCCGCCTGCTGGAAACTTATGGCGAGCATTATGCCGACCAGATCAACGGCCGCACCGCCGAACAGATCGTCGACTTGGCCGAACATCTTGCACGCGGCGTGCCGATGGCGACCCCGGTGTTCGACGGCGCCCGCGAAGCCGACGTGTCGGCGATGCTGGAACTGGCGGGCCTGCACTCGTCGGGTCAGAGCGATCTGTACGATGGCCGCACCGGCGACCGTTTCGACCGCAAGGTGACTGTCGGCATCATCTACATGCTGAAACTGCACCATCTGGTCGACGACAAGATCCACGCCCGTTCCATCGGCCCCTACAGCCTGGTCACCCAGCAGCCGCTGGGCGGCAAGGCGCAGTTCGGCGGCCAGCGCTTCGGTGAAATGGAGGTGTGGGCGCTCCAGGCCTATGGCGCCGCCTATACCTTGCAGGAAATGCTGACGGTGAAGTCGGACGACGTGGTCGGCCGCACCAAGGTCTACGAAGCGATCGTCAAGGGCGACGACACGTTCGAGGCCGGTATTCCCGAAAGCTTCAACGTGCTGGTCAAGGAAATGCGCTCGCTGGGCCTCAACGTCGAACTCGCCGCGATGGACGAGGTCGAGGACGACGACGGCTTCGCGCAGGCGGCGGAATAAGGGGCAAGCCGGGCGCTGTTTCGGCAGCGCCCCTCCCCCCTCCTTCGCCCGAGAAAATTTTACCCTCTAGAGGGACATGAAATATGAACGAACTGACGAACTTCGCGAACCCGGTCCAGAAGGCGGAAACCTTCGACCAGATCCAGATCGGCCTCGCCTCCCCGGAGCGTATCCGGTCCTGGTCCTTCGGTGAGATCAAGAAACCGGAAACCATCAACTACCGCACGTTCAAGCCGGAACGTGACGGCCTGTTCTGCGCCCGCATCTTCGGTCCGATCAAGGATTATGAATGCCTGTGCGGCAAGTATAAGCGCATGAAGTACAAGGGCATCGTCTGCGAGAAGTGCGGTGTCGAAGTCACGGTGTCGAAGGTCCGCCGCGAGCGGATGGGCCATATCGAACTGGCGGCGCCCGTCGCGCACATCTGGTTCCTGAAGTCGCTGCCTTCGCGCATCGGCCTGCTGCTCGACATGCAGTTGAAGCAGCTTGAGCGCGTCCTCTACTTCGAGAGCTACATCGTCACCGAACCGGGCCTGACCCCGCTCGAAAAGTTCCAGCTTCTGACCGAAGACGAACTGCTCGACGCGCAGGACGAATATGGCGAAGACGCCTTCTCCGCCGGGATCGGCGCGGAAGCGGTCAAGCAGATGCTGATGGACCTCGACCTGGAGGGCGAGAAGCAGGCGCTGCTGGACGAACTGGCCGTCACCAAGTCGGAACTGAAGCCCAAGAAGATCATCAAGCGCCTCAAGGTCGTCGAGAGCTTCCTGGAATCGGGCAACCGCCCCGAATGGATGATCCTGGACGTCGTGCCGGTCATTCCGCCGGAACTGCGCCCGCTGGTTCCGCTGGACGGCGGCCGGTTCGCGACGTCGGATTTGAACGACCTCTACCGCCGCGTCATCAACCGCAACAACCGTTTGAAGCGGCTGATGGAACTGCGCGCCCCGGACATCATCGTCCGCAACGAAAAGCGCATGTTGCAGGAAGCGGTCGACGCCCTGTTCGACAATGGCCGCCGCGGCCGCGTCATCACCGGGGCCAACAAGCGTCCGCTGAAGTCGCTGTCCGACATGCTCAAGGGCAAGCAGGGCCGCTTCCGTCAGAACCTGCTCGGCAAGCGCGTCGACTATTCGGGCCGTTCGGTCATCGTGACCGGTCCGGAACTCAAGCTGCACCAGTGCGGCCTGCCCAAGAAGATGGCGCTCGAACTGTTCAAGCCGTTCATCTACGCCCGTCTCGACGCCAAGGGTCTGTCCATGACCCTCAAGCAGGCGAAGAAGTGGGTGGAGAAGGAACGCAAGGAAGTCTGGGATATCCTGGACGAGGTGATCCGGGAGCATCCCGTGATGCTGAACCGCGCCCCGACGCTCCACCGCCTGGGCATCCAGGCGTTCGAACCCGTGCTGATCGAGGGCAAGGCGATCCAGCTTCACCCGCTGGTCTGCTCGGCCTTCAACGCGGACTTCGACGGCGACCAGATGGCGGTCCACGTGCCGCTCAGCCTGGAAGCCCAGCTTGAAGCCCGCGTGCTGATGATGTCGACCAACAACATCCTCAGCCCCGCGAACGGCAAGCCGATCATCGTCCCGTCGCAGGACATGGTCCTCGGCATCTATTACCTGTCCATGGAACGCGAAGGCGAGCCGGGCGAAGGCATGCTGCTGTCCGACATGCAGGAGGTCCATCAGGCCCTCTATGCCAAGGCCGTCACCCTGCACTCAAAGATCACCAGCCGCGTGCCGCAGACCGACGAAGCCGGCAACCAGTATATGAAGCGGTTCGAAACCACGCCGGGCCGCATGCTTCTGGGCGAATGCCTGCCCAAGAGCCACAAGGTGCCCTTCGACGTCGTCAACCGCCTTCTCACCAAGAAGGAAATCGGCGACGTCATCGACCAGGTCTATCGCCACACCGGCCAGAAGGACACGGTGCTGTTCGCCGACGCCATCATGGCGCTGGGCTTCCGCCACGCATTCCAGGCCGGCATCTCGTTCGGCAAGGACGACATGGTGATCCCGGATTCGAAGGAAGGCACCGTCGCTGAAACCAAGGCGCTGGTGGCCGACTATGAACAGCAATATCAGGACGGCCTGATCACCCAGCAGGAAAAGTACAACAAGGTGATCGACGCCTGGAGCCGTTGCGGCGACGTGGTGGCGAACGCCATGATGGACGAGATCCGCGCCCAGCCCAAGGACGAGAATGGGCGCATGGCCCAGATCAACTCGATCTACATGATGGCCCACTCCGGCGCCCGCGGTTCGCAGGCGCAGATGAAGCAGCTCGCCGGCATGCGCGGCCTGATGGCCAAGCCGAGCGGCGAGATCATCGAAACGCCGATCATCTCGAACTTCAAGGAAGGCCTGACCGTCCTTGAATATTTCAACTCCACCCACGGCGCCCGCAAGGGTCTGGCCGACACCGCGCTCAAGACGGCGAACTCGGGTTACCTGACCCGCCGTCTGGTCGACGTGTCGCAGGACTGCACCATCGTCGAGGAGGATTGCGGCACCGAAAAGGCGCTGGAGATGAAGGCCATCGTCCAGGGCGGTTCGGTCATCGCATCGCTGGGCGAACGCATCCTGGGCCGCACCACGGCGCAGGACATCGTCGACAGCAAGGATGGCAGCATCGTCATCCCGATCGGCACCCTGCTGGACGAAGCGATGATCGCCCAGATCGAGGCGATCGGCACCCAGGCCGTGAAGATCCGCAGCCCGCTGATCTGCGAAAGCAAGATGGGCGTGTGCGGCAAATGCTATGGCCGTGACCTCGCCCGCGGTACGCCGGTCAATATCGGCGAAGCGGTCGGCGTCATCGCGGCGCAGTCCATCGGTGAACCGGGCACGCAGCTTACCATGCGTACCTTCCACATCGGCGGCGCGGCGAACTTCAACGAAACGTCCAACCTGGAATCGATGGCGGACGGCACGATCGAACTGCGCGACATGCCGACCATCACCGACAAGAATGGCCGTCGCCTGTCGCTCGCCCGCAATGGCGAGATCGCGATCATCGACAGCGAAGGCCGCGAGCGCGAAACGCACCGCCTGCCCTACGGCGCCACCATCCTGTTCGCGGATGGCGACACCGTGAAGAAGGGCGACCGCTTCGCCGAGTGGGATCCGTTCACCATGCCGGTGATCACGGAAAAGCCGGGCATCGTGAAATATGTCGACCTGATCGACAACAAGACGCTGACCGAACAGACCGACGAAGCCACCGGCATCGCCCAGCGCGTCGTGACGGAACATCGCGGCGCCGCCCGGACCAAGGAAGACCTTCGTCCGCGCCTCACCCTGCTGGACGACCAGTCCGGCGAAGCCGCCCGCTACATGCTGGCGGTGGGGGCGACCCTGTCGGTGGACGACGGTGCGCAGGTGCAGGCCGGCGACGTGCTGGCGCGTGTCTCTCGCGAAGCCGCGAAGACCCGCGACATCACCGGCGGTCTGCCGCGCGTCGCCGAACTGTTCGAAGCCCGCAAGCCCAAGGACAATGCGATCATTGCCAAGGTGTCGGGCCGCGTGCAGTTCCTCAAGGATTACAAGGCGAAGCGCAAGATCGCCATCAATCCGGAGGATGGCGGCGAGCCGGTCGAATATCTGATCCCCAAGAGCAAGGTGATCGACGTTCAGGAAGGCGACTATGTGAAGCGCGGCGACAACCTGATCGGTGGTTCGCCCGACCCGCACGATATTCTCGAAGTGCTCGGCATCGAGCCGCTGGCTGAATATCTGGTCGCGGAAATCCAGGAAGTCTATCGCTTGCAGGGCGTGAAGATCAACGACAAGCATATCGAGACGATCGTTCGTCAGATGCTGCAAAAGGTCGAGATCATCGAGTCCGGCGACACCACCCTGCTGGTGGGCGAACAGATCGACCGTGAGGAAATGGACGAGATCAACGCGAAGCTCCAGCCGGGCTTCCAGCCTGCGCAGGGCAAGCCGGTGCTGCTGGGCATCACCAAGGCCTCGCTCCAGACCCGCAGCTTCATCTCGGCCGCGTCCTTCCAGGAGACCACCCGCGTCCTCACCGAAGCGGCGGTCCAGGGCAAGAAGGACACGCTGGTGGGCCTGAAGGAAAACGTCATCGTCGGCCGCCTGATCCCGGCGGGCACCGGCGCTGGCATGAACCGCATGCGCGTCGCCGCATCGTCGCGTGACGCGGCGATGCGGGCCGCGCTGCGCGCCTCCGCCCAGGTCGACCTGATCGCACCCAAGACGGCCGCGCAAGAGCATGCCGCCGAACTGGCGCAGGGTCCGGAAGCCGCCATCGGCGACGACCCGCTGGCCGTGGTCCAGGGTGAGGATTTCACCACCGAGGACATGGAATAAGCGCTTTGAAATAAAGGGGCCCGCTTCCTATCTGGGAAGCGGCTTCCCAGCCTTCATGGCTCATCGGCCATGGAAAGAACCCGCCGGAAGCGACAGCTTGTCCGGCGGGTTTTTCTTTTGACGGACGGTCGTCAACGGCCCGGCAATTGTGCGGAAGACCCGCCGCAAACCCTCTTGACCAAAGCCGAATCCCCGCCTATCTGCGCGTCTCCGGTGAGCCGCTGGCCCACTTTGATGCCCGATCGTCTAAAGGTAAGACTACGGACTCTGACTCCGTCAATCGAGGTTCGAATCCTCGTCGGGCATCCAGCTTCCACAGCAGTCGATAAGAGCCACCCAAATGGGAGGGCAAAGGCCTACCCACGCGACCACCCCCATTTACCTGCATTTAGGGATGACCGGCTAAACCGTCGATCGGGTCGCATCTGTGGAGGAGAACAGCTATGTTGAAACTCATCTCGTTCGCGCTGATTTCGACCGTTCCATTGGCGCCGCTTTGCGCCCAAACCCAATCGCAATATCAGACCCAGAACAATCAGTCCGTGTATCAAAGCCAATATCAGGTGAACGGAAGCAATGGCGCCGGTCAGGGACAGGGAGCCGGATCCAACCAGGCGCAGGCGGACTATAATGCATCGGCATCGATCCATAAATCGCCGGTCAGCCCTTCAGGATCGGTGCAGACCCAGACGCAATCCTTGAACGGCGGCGTCAGCCATCAGAAATCGACGACCACCGCGCCCATCTCCACGGGCAAGGGACAGTCAGCCCGCAATGACCTGCTGAAGCAGGGCATCCATCCTGCACATCAAGCCTTTGCCCGGACCTGCACTTCCAGTGCCGGGCATAGGCCCCCTTAACGGAACAGATCGAGATATTCACGAAAGACAAACAAGCGGTTGCGCTGCCGCCCTGTCATTTCCGCTAATATTCCATAAGCGATCAGATCGTTGATCAGCGCCGCGGCGGTGTTGACCGTCGTGCCCAACCGATCGGTCACTATTTTCACGTCCACGACCCACACGCCAATAACGCAACGGGCACAAAGCCTATCTGCCCTCGACGCGGGCAAACCGGCACTCCCTGGCCAGGCGGCGTTCGCTGTCCCAACGGGGCTTGTAGACCGCCATGCCCTTGCGCAACTGCTCGCACGACACGTTCAGGCCCCCGGCGTAGATGATCGCCACCGTCCGCCCCGCGGCGTCTCGCGCCACGGGGATGATGGTGATCGGATCGCGCAGCGAATGTTTGAGGCTGTCCTTGCTCCGCCGCAGGTCGGCGGACGGGCAATTCCCGCCCTTGCCGCATCGGGCGGCGACATCGGCCGCCTCTATGCCGAGCAGCCGGATATGCTCGCCATTCACCCGCAGCGTGCCGCCGTCGACGACCGCCACGGCCGAGGCAAGGAACAAGGCTGCGATCATTCCTCGCGCACCGCCACTGCGAAAGCGGTTTCACCGACAGGAAACATGTCCGCCCCAATTCCCCTTCCATCGCCCAATCTATAACCAAAGAAATATCTTTTATATTTATTCAGTTATAAAAATGATCAAAATAGCAACAATCATCCGCCTATTCGGACAATCCTATCTTAATCTTCAATTTCGCGGATAAATCAATAAGCTTCGCGGGAAGCTGGAGGGGCGCAGGACCATCGGCCCCGTTGAGCGCCTCTCCAGACTTCGCGACGCGGAACACCGCCAAGGGGGGAGGCAGCGGTCAGCGCGACGCAATCAGGACGGGCCGTTCCCCATCCGCCTCAGCCAGCGTCCGCGTGCGGTGGGCCGCGCGCAACTGGTTCATCATGTCGTCCCTCTGCCACACGTCATTGGCGACGATGATCCACGCCTCGAACTTGGAATCGGCGGAGATTCCCTGCGGCAGCGGCGTCAGGCTGCCCATGGTCTTGACCGCGCGCAGCGAAATGCGGTCGATCGTCCGGGATTCGGACGGCTGGGCCAAGGCGACGGCCTGCGGCCGCCCGTTGCCGTCCAGACGGAACTGCACGCGGGCAAAGCCGACCGAACTATGATTGTCGAAGTGCCCGGCGTTCCGGCGCACGCTGTTGGCCAACCGGTTTTCGGTCCGGTTCGACCAATTCCGATAGGTGATTTCCTTTTCCGGTGAAGCAACGACGGTCAGTTGATCGCCGGGCTGTCTGGCACCAACCCCTGTTGAAAGCAGCAGGGATGAGCAAAGCGCCAAAATAAAGGGCTTGGCATGCATGAGGGCCTCCTCTGCCAGGATTTATCGATATCGTTGGAATGCGGCTGCGGCGGTGGTGACCGGCCGAAAAGCAGCACGAAGCTATATATTACAAACGCCCCCAGCTTAGTAATGAATATAAAGCAGCAATCTCACTGACATATGAAAAATTTCAAAACCGCGCCCGTCCGTCCCGATTTGGCACATCGCTCCCATGCCGTCGCAGCAACAGCGGCCAACCCGTTTCGCAGTATCGGTTTTGATGGACGGCCTCCCGGATAAGAGGACAGCGACTCACCCCGCCGCGATGCTCAGCCCCACCGCCTCGGCCACCTTGATCCCGTCGATCGCCGCCGACAAAATCCCCCCGGCATAGCCCGCACCTTCCCCGGCGGGATAAAGGCCCGCCACGTTGAGGCTCTGAAAATCCTTCCCCCGCGTGATCCGGATGGGGGAGGAGGTGCGCGTCTCCACCCCCGTCATCACCGCGTCGGGGTGGTCATAATGGGCGATCTGCCGCCCGAAGACCGGGATCGCCTCATGAAAGGCCTCCAGCACGAATTCGGGCAGGCATCGCGACAGGTCGGTCATGGTGACGCCCGGCTTGTAGGAGGGGACAACCTCACCCAGTTCGCTCGAAGCCCGCCCGGCCAGGAAATCCCCGACCCTCTGCCCCGGCGCATGATAGGTCTTGCCCCCCGCGATAAAGGCCATGCTTTCCCAATGGCGCTGCAACTCTATCCCCGCCAGCGGCCCGCCGGGATAGTCGCGCTCCGGTTCGATGCCGACGACCAGCCCCGAATTGGCGTTGAATTCGGCCCGCGAATATTGGCTCATGCCATTGGTGACGACGCGCCCTTCCTCCGAAGTCGCCGCCACCACCCGCCCGCCGGGACACATGCAGAAACTGTAGACGGTGCGGCCGTTGGCGCAATGATGGGCCAGGCTGTATGCCGCCGCGCCCAAGGCGGGATGCCCGGCGCACTTGCCGAAACGCGCCCGGTCGATCCAGCTTTGCGGATGCTCGATCCGCACGCCGATGGAAAAGGGCTTCGCCTCGATATGCACGCCCCGCGCATGCAGCATCTCGAAGGTCGGGCGGGCGCTGTGCCCCACCGCCAGCACGACATGGTCCGTCTCGATGAAGCCGCCGTCCGCCAGATGCACGCCGCGCAGCTTCTGCGCGCCGTCGCCCTGCCGCTCCAGTTCCAGTTCGTCGACCCGGTGCTGCCAGCGATATTCGCCGCCCAGCCCCTCGATCTGCCGCCGCATCGCCTCCACCATGGAGACCAGCCGGAATGTGCCGATATGGGGATGCGCCTCGGTCAAGATATCGTCCGGCGCGCCCGCCGCGACGAATTCCTCCAGCACCTTGCGCCCCAGAAAGCGCGGGTCTTTCACCCGGCAATACAGCTTGCCGTCGGAAAATGTCCCCGCCCCGCCCTCTCCGAACTGGACATTGCTGTCGGGGTTGAGTTCGGCCCGGCGCCACAGGCCCCAGGTATCCTTGGTCCGCTCCCGCACCACCTTGCCCCGGTCCAGGATGATCGGGCGAAAACCCATTTGCGCCAGGATCAGCCCGGCGAACAGCCCGCACGGCCCCGCGCCGATGACGACGGGCCGCTTGCCCGACCAGCCGCCGGGCGCCTTCGCCACGAACCGGTAGTCGGTGTCCGGACGCGGGCGCACGTCATGATCCTTGGCGAAACGCTCCAGCACCGCCGCTTCGTCCGTCACCTCGACATCGACGGTGTAGACAAGCTGGATCGCATTCTTCCGCCGCGCATCATTGCCCCGCCGCACCAGGACATGGCGCGACAGTTCGTGCGGTTCGATGCCCAGCCGCTCGCAAATGGCGGCGGGCATCGCATCGGCGCTATGGTCGAGGGGCAGTTTCAATCCGGAAAGGCGCAACATCCAGACGCCCCTAGACCTAAAGCCGAGTCGGCTCCAGCCCCCGTCGCGATCCTGAGGATTGGAACGTCGGCAATTGGCCAGTTGCGGACATTAGATATCCGTTCGCCCTGAGCGAAGTCGAAGGGCTCTGCTGAGCGGAGGCGAAGCATGGAAGCCTCGCTCCGCTCGGCTGAAGGCTTCGACTTGCCGAAGGCAAGTTTATCCTGAGCGCCTGCCCTGGCAGGTAGACGAAGGGCTCAGGGCGAACGGAAAACTGAACGTCCGCTCTCCACCCCAACCAGTCAGTCCCGCTCCCGCTACGCAGCAGCGCAACGCATCAAGACCGAACGGAGCGCAACCTCCCCAAAACCCACTCCCCAACCAAAGCCACCGCCATGCTCAACCCCGTCAGCGGAAACAGCGCGCCCAGCCCCAGCATCAACCCCGCCACGACCCGCCTGTCGCCCGTCCCGGCGGCAGGCGGCTCACCCAGGCGCCGCTTCCACCACAGCACCGGCGCGGTCACGCACAGCAGCAGCAAACAAAGACAGCCCGCCACCACCTCCACCAGCCGGTTGCCGACAGGCCCGGTCAGCGCCAGACTGTGCAGATCCTTGACCGTCCGCATGACGGCGGCGGCAGCAGCGCCCCGCCCGGCCGCACCACGATCCTGTCATGATAGACGGCCCGCTCGATCTCCGGCTTGTAGAGATAGAGCGCGCCCGTCACCGCCATCAACGCCAGCACCGGCAGGACGATCAGCCCCGCATAGAAATGCCAGCGCCACATCGCCTGATAGAAGGAACCGCCTTCCATGATCAGAACCGCGCCCGCACGCCGCCATAGAAGGCGCGCCGCTCGATCGGATAGAAGATCGCCCGGGACGCGGGCGCCAGCTTCGAATAGTCGACCACCGCGCTAATATCGCCCACAGCCCGTTCCGCCGTCAGGTTGCGCGCATCCAGGAACAGCGTGACGCCCGGTTTCACCTGCGCCTGCGCGCCCAGGTTCAACGTCGCATAATCCCCGACCCGCTTCGTGTTGGCATAATCCACCCACGCCCCCTGCGGCAGCCATTCCACGGCGGGCGAGACGCTCAGCTTCTCCGTCCCCAGCTTCAGTTCGGCGCGATAGAAATGGCGCGGCACCACCGGCAGACGATTGTCCCCGAAATGCGCGTCTTCGCGGAAGCGGAAATCGCTATATTGATAGACCTGCCGTAGGCTCGCCCAGGGGGTCAGCGCCAGGTCCAGCCCCGCCTCGACCCCCTGATGCCGCGTCCGCCCCGCATTGAAGGTCGCCGCGGGAATCGCGCTGTCGCCCGCCCCATATTGCAGCAACTCGCCGCGCAGGTCGGCGCGATAGAGGCTGATGTCCCAATGCGCCATGCCCCGCGTCCCGCGCGCGCCGATCTCCGCCGTCCACGCCTTTTGCGTCCTCAGCGGAACGAAACCGACGGCCAGCGTGTCGAACTGCGTCTGCCCCAGTTCGATGAAGCCCGGCAATTCCACCGACCGGCTGTAATTGGCGTAAAATTGCACCGCCTGCGCCGGTTCGAACAGCAGCCCGAATTTCGGCGCGAAGGCGTCGAACGACACGTCCCCGCTCGCCGCCGGGGCGAAACGATTGTCCAGCCGCCGCTCGCCATGGCTGTATATGCCCCCCGCGATCAGCCAAAGCCCCGCAACCGGCGCAACCCGCACCTCGCCATAGCTGTTGATCGTCTGCGCCCGCGCCCTCTGATAGGATCGCGGCGCGCCCGCCTTGCCGTTCAGATTGACGAACTGGCGGAACCGCCCCTGCCCGAACCGCGCCTGTCCGCCCAGCGTCAGTTCGACCGGCACGCCGCCGATATTCCCCGCCAGATCGAGGCTGGCGAAAACCCCGCGATCCTCCGACTTCTGGTCGACCACCTGAAAGATCGGATGATCCAGCGCCTTGGCGTTATAATAGAGGCCGAACGCCAGTTCCCCGCCGTCCAGCGCCACCGTGGTCCGGTTCTGCAAGCGGATCGAATCGATGTTGCGCGCCTGATCCCCGGCGAAATTGCCCTTGGCCGGATGGTCCAACGCATCGCCTTCGTTCAGCGCCCCCGACAATTTCTGCCGGATCGTCTGCACGCTGGCATAGAAGCGCGTCTCCACCCGGTCATTCAGCTTCAACCCGACATTGCCGTTGAACCGCAACGCCCTGCGCCGCCCATGATCCCGGTCCCCATCGGACCGGTCGGCGGTCAGCGCGGCCCACGCATCCCCCCGCCCGTCGCTATAGCCATAGGCCGCCTTGCCCCGCAGCGTGTCGAACGACCCGCCGTCGACCCGCATTTCCGCCCCCGGCGCCGTCCGCCCGGTCGGCGTCACCGCGTTGATCGCCCCGCCCAGCGTCGACCCGCCCAGCCGCAGCGCATTGCCGCCGCGATACACCTCCAGATGCTGGAAGACCTGCGGGTCCAGTTCCTGGAAATCGCCATTGTCGTCGGCCATGTTGATCGGAATGCCGTCCTGCAACAGCGTCAGCCCGCGCATATGAAAACCCCGCGACAGGCCCGATCCGCGAATGGAAATCCGCACCTCCTGCCCGAAGCGCGGCTGGGTATAGACGCCGGGCGAGAAGCTCAGCGCATCGCGCAGGGAAACGGCCAGCCGGTCGCCGAATGCCTCGGCAGGCACGACACCGACCCCGCCCGGCGTGCGGAGCAGCCGCTCCGCCGCCTCCTCGACCATGGGACTGGCGGTAACGATGATCCGGCTCTGCTCCGCCGCTTCATCGGCCAGGGCGGGAGCGGAAAAGGAACAGGCAAGCGCGCACAGCGAAACGCCGCGCAGAAGGGAAAAAGCGGACATGAAAAGGCAACCTTACTGAAAAAGCACGAAAAACGGCGGATTTTTCAGAAGGCGGCGGGCGGTCCCGAAGAAGGCGGCGGCGGCGCGGCCAGCCGGGCGATCCACCCGGTCTTGATCGCAAAGGCGATCGGCCCGAAGCCAAGCTGCCAGGCGGGCAGCGGCAGGTCGGCCAGAACCAGCGGCGGCACCGCCGGCTGCACCGACGCGGCGAAGGGGCAGTGCTGCTGCCCCGCCATGCCGTCATCCGGCGCATGCCTGGAGGGAGCCTGCCCCCGGTCGACCACGACATTGACCGCGCCCTGCCCCGTGCACAGCGTCACCACGACGCCCCGCTCGGTCCGCACCGGCATGAAGCCCGACGGCGCGATCACCTGAATCGCCAGCACGAGCAGAGCCAGCGCGGCCAACAGGCCCCTCGCCGACTCCGAACGTCTGACTGCCCCCATCATGGAGCAAACCCCTAGCCGCCACGCCCCGCCCTGTCACCATGCCATATCGCCCCACCTAAATCCTCCCCATCTCCCGATGGGGAGGATTAAGAAGGCCTGCACTAACCTTGACGTAAACGTAAGGCGCCGCTAAATCACCGCCATGGACAAACGCACCAGCATTGCCGGCATCATCGAACTGCCCGATCACCGCGACCGGCAGAGTTACAGCATCACCGACCTGTCGGAGGAATTCGGCGTCACCGCCCGCGCCCTGCGCTTCTATGAGGATGAAGGGCTGATCGCGCCGGAGCGCCAGGGCCTTTCGCGCATCTATTCGCGCCGCGACCGCGCCCGGCTGGCGTGGATATTGCGCGGCAAGCGGGTCGGTTTCAGCCTGTCCGACATTCGCGAGATGATCGACCTCTACGACGCGGACGATGAGCATGAGGCGCAACGCCGCGTCACCATCGCCAAGTGCGAGGCGCGCATCGCCCTGCTCACCCGGCAAAAGGACGATATCGACGCCGCCATCGCGGAACTGTCCCAGTTCGTGACCGTCCTCCTCAAATAATTCCCCTTCGACAGAACAGAACCGCCCGGAGAAGATCATGCCCAGCTACACCGCCCCCGTCCGCGACACCCGCTTCGTGCTCGACCATGTCGTGGGGCTGGATCGCCACGCCAACCTGCCCGGCTTCGAAAATGCGACCGCAGATCTGGTGGAGGCGATCCTGACCGAAGGCGGCAAGATCGCCGCCGAAGTGCTTTTCCCGCTGAACGCCGTGGGCGACAAGGAAGGCTGCACCCGCCACCCGGACGGCAGCGTCACCACCCCGACCGGCTTCAAGGCGGCCTATGACGCCTATGTGGAGGGCGGCTGGACCACGCTGCACGCGCCCGCCGAATTTGGCGGACAGGGCCTGCCCATCGTCGTCGCCACGGCGGTCAGCGAATATATGGTGGCCGCCAACCAGAGCTTCAAAATGTATGACGGCCTGACCAACGGCGCGGTGGAAGCCCTGATCGCCAAGGGCAGCGACGAACAGAAGCAGACCTATATTCCCAACATGGTGTCGGGCAAATGGAGCGGCACGATGAACCTGACGGAGCCGCATTGCGGCACTGACCTGGGCCTCATCAAGACGCGCGCCGTGCCGCAGGCAGACGGTAGCTACATCATCACCGGAACCAAGATTTTCATTTCGGCGGGCGAACATGACCTCACCGAAAACATCATCCACCTCGTCCTCGCCAAGACCCCGGACGCGCCGGAGGGCAGCAAGGGCATATCCCTGTTCGTCGTCCCCAAATTCCTGTTGAACGCGGACGGATCGCCGGGCGAACGGAACGCCCTGTCCTGCGGATCGCTGGAACATAAGATGGGCATTCACGGCAACGCCACCTGCGTCATGAACTATGACGGCGCGACCGGCTGGCTGGTGGGTGAGGAGAATAAGGGGCTGGCCGCCATGTTCATCATGATGAACGCGGCGCGCCTGGGCGTCGGCCTTCAGGGGCTGGGCCAGGCGGAGATCGCCTATCAGAACGCCGCCCTCTATGCCCATGAACGCCGCCAGGGCCGCGCCCTGACCGGCCCCAAGGATCTGGAGGAAAAGGCCGACACGCTGTTCGTCCATCCCGACGTCCGCCGCATGCTGATGGAATCGAAGGCACTGACGGAAGGGTTGCGCGCCCTGATGCTGTGGGGCGCGTTGCAGGTCGACCTTGCCCACCATGCCGCCACGGAAGAGGAGCGGCAGGCCGCCGACGACCTGCTCCAACTGCTGACGCCGGTGATCAAGGGCTATGGCACGGACAAGGGCTTCGATGTCGCGGTGACGGCGCAGCAGGTGTTCGGTGGCCATGGCTATATCTGGGAAAATGGCGTCGAACAATTTGTCCGCGACGCCCGCATCGCCCAGATTTACGAGGGCACCAACGGCATTCAGGCGATGGATCTGGTCGGGCGCAAGCTGGCGATGAACGGCGGCCGCGCGCTCCAGTTCTTCCTGAAGATCGTCGCGGACGAAGTGGCCGATGCCAAGGGCGACGAAAAGCTCGCCCCGCTGGCCGAGGCGCTGGAAAAGGCCAGCGGCCAGTTGGGCGCGGCGACCATGTGGCTGATGCAGAATGCAATGAAGACCCCCGACAATGCCGGGGCGGGCGCGGTGCATTATATGCACATATTGGGCATTGTCGCGACCGGCCTGATGTGGCTGCGCATGGCGAAGGCGGCGGCGACCCTGCTCGCGGCGGGGGCCGAGGACGCGAAATTCCTGGAAGCCAAGCTGGTGACGGCCCGCTTCTTCGCGGAACGCATCCTGCCCGACGCCGGCGCCCTCCGCCGCAAGATAGAGGGCGGCGCGGAAAGCCTGATGGCGCTGGAACCGGAAATGTTCCTGCCGGCCTGACTTTCTCCCCGCCGCCTATTCCTCCCTACGCGCAGCGTGGGGAGGGGGACCGTCGGCGCAGCCGATGGTGGAGGGGAAATTCGGAGGTCGCGCCCCTTCCCCTCCGTCAGCGCTTCGCGCTGTTGAACGGAGTCACGCGCCTCCGTTCAACTCCCCATCTCCCGATGGGGAGGAATAGGATAGGTCCGCTTTAGACCAACCCCTACCCCTGATCCTGATAGGCCATCTGCAAAATCCCCCAATGCCGCCCACGCACATGGATGGACGCGATCACCTGCTTCAGCAGGATCACCTCCCCCGCCGCGTTCAGCCGCCGATAGGCCTTGATGCAGAAGGGCTGGGTGATCCGGCACTGTTCCCGCGTGTCGGGAAAATCGAAGATCAGCCCCTGGCGCGAATATTCGAAATTCCAGTCGTCGTCGCCCGGCCGCTGCGGATGCGACCGTTCCGGCATGGCCACCGCGCCGAAACTGTTGCGGTCGGTGAAGGTCATGCCGAACAGCCCCGGAAAGGCCCGCGCCCGCTCCTGCTGCACCCGCGCCGCCGGGATCAGCACCGGCTGGACCGGATGGCTATATTGCACCGGCTGCGTGCCGGGGATCGGCGCATAGGCTTCGCTGAACAATTCGCCTTCTCTCAGCCGCCCCTCGGCAATGGCCTGGTCCAGCGCCGCGCTCACCGCCTGGGCGGCGTCCAGGCAGAAATCGATATAGGGCGTGTCGGGAATCTCCACGCCGCTTTCCGCCACCAGTTGCAGCAACTGGTTGGTGTCGTCGCTGGCGGTGGAAATGCGGCCCGACAGCCTTTGCAGGCCCCCCGCATTGTCGGTGGAGGTGCTGGCCAGCGCTGCCAGCCCGCCGCGTATCTCGTCCACCGATCCGACGATGGAGGCGATGCGCGCCGCCACCCCCTCGCTGTTGCTGGACAAATCCTCCATCAACGCGCCCAGCCGCTCGACCAGCAACTCGATATTCTTCGTGTCGTTCAGCGCCGTGCGCGCCGTCTCCGCGCCATGGACGATGCCCTCCAGCATCTTGCCCGCCTCGCCGGTCAGCGCGCCGATCGACTGGTCGATGGTCTGGGTGGCGGCGGCGGTTTCCTGCGCCAGCTTCTTGACCTCCGCGGCGACCACCGCGAATCCACGCCCGGCATCGCCCGCCCGCGCCGCCTCTATGGTGGCGTTCAGCGCCAGCAAATTGGTCTGGCTGGCGATGCCCCTGATCACGCCGGTCACATGGGCCACGGTCTTCAATGCGTCGCGAAAGCCGTCCAGCCGCTCATGCACGCTGCCGACCCGCTCGATCAGGTCCACGAAATTGCCGTTGGCGTCGGACAATTGCCGCCCGGAATCATCGATGATGCTCCGCGCCGCGACCGCCTTCTCCCGCGCATCCTGCCCGGCCAGCGACACGCTTTCGCCGTCGTCGGACAATTGCGCCGCCGCGCCGCTGATCGCCTCGATCGTGCGGGCCTGATGGGTGACGCGGTCCGCCAGTTCACTGATGTCCGCCTGCAAATCCAGCGTGCGGATGCCCAGGTCGCCCGACAGCCTGGCCACCTTCATCACCGCCTGCTCGACGCTCCGGTTTCTTGCCTGATTTTCCACGGGAAAAAGGGCTATCGGTCGATAGTAAAATATCCGTTAGCGATGCGGCGGGCCGTTACAAGGATCCCATCAGCGCCAGCACTACCCCGCCCGCCACCAGCATCAGCCCCATGACCTCGCTGCGCGCCACCCGCTCGCCCAGATAGAAATGGCCGAAGCCCAAAGTGAAGGCCACCTCGACCTGCCCGACGATCCGCACCAGCGCGACCGGCGCCGTCGCGAATCCGGTGAACCAGCAGGCCGAACCCAGCGCGGAAAGCAGCCCGACCTGCCCCGAAACCCGCCAGCCGCGCAGCACGGCGCGCATCTGCTCCCGCTCGCGCAGCAGCAGATAGCCGCCCTGCATCACGGTCTGCAAAGCGACGGTCACCACCAGCACGATCAGCGCGGCCAGGACCGGATCGCCACCCCCCACCTGCTGCGTCGCCCGCCGGACAGCGATGGCCGTCAGCGCGAAGAAGAAACCCGAAGCGATCCCGCACAGCGCCGCCGGTTGCCCCAAGGCGCGGATGAAGCCCACCCGCTTGCCCCCGCCCGACAGCAGCATGACGCCCATCACCCCGCAACCGATCCCCACCCAGGCCAGCGGATGCAGCCGCTCGCCCATCAGCAGGAAGGAAAGGATGGCGCCCTGCACCGCCTCCGTCTTGGAATAAGCGGTGCCGACGACGAAATTGCGATGGGCAAAGGCCATGATCAGCAAATTGGTCGCAATGATCTGCGCCAACCCGCCCCCCAGGCAAAAGAGCAGGAAAGAAGCATCGGGCGAGGGCCAAGGCCCGGCAAAAACCAGCCGATACCCCGCCAGCAACATCACCGCAAAAGGCAGCCCATAAAGATAGCGCACCACCCCCGCCGCATTGACGGACAGATCATGACTGACCCGCCGCTGCACCGCCGTCCGCCAAGCCTGCGCCACCCCCGCCAACAAAGCCGCCGCCAACCAGATCACCTAAAAATCCTCCCCATCGAAAGATGGGGAGGGTCGAAGAGAGGCACGTGACTCTCTTCGACGCTCGCGAAGCGAGTGGTGGAGGGGAAATGCGCGACAGTGGTGCAGGATATGCACCGTCACGGCTTCAAACTCCCGAAGAACATCGACGGCCTTGATCCGCAGAACATGGATATTCTGAGCGTTGAGCCAAGCATCCCGTCGTTCATCCCGAACCACTCGGTCGGCGCTATCATGCCCAGAGCCATCGACCTCCACCCCCAGCCGCGCCGAAGCACAATAGAAATCCAACACGAAAGGCCCAACCGGATGCTGCCGCCTGAACTTCACCCCATCAGGCCGCTCCCGCATCCATTGCCAGAGCGCAACCTCAGGCGGCGACAACTCCCGGCGCAATCCCCGCGCCTGCGCCACCGTCTTCCTTTTGGGAGGCATAGCGCCCTTTCCCCTCCACCATTTGCTTCGCAAACGGTCCCCCTCCCCATGCAAGCATGGGGAGGAACAAGAAAAGCCTCACGCCTTTTCGAGAAGCCCTTCCTTCCGGATCTTCTCCTGCCACACCAGCGGGGCGAGCCGGTGGACATTCTGGCCTTCGCTATCCACGGCGACGGTCACGGGCATGTCCTGTACCTCGAACTCGTAGATCGCCTCCATGCCCAGGTCTTCGAAGCCGACCACCTTGGCCGCCTTGATCGCCCGCGCCACCAGATAGGCCGCGCCGCCGACCGCCATCAGATAGGCGCTCTTATGCTTGGCGATGGAATCCGTCGCCGCAGGCCCGCGCTCCGCCTTGCCGACGCACGCCGCCAGCCCCTGCTCCAGCATCATGTCCATGAACTTGTCCATGCGCGTCGCGGTCGTCGGCCCGGCCGGTCCCACCACCTCGTCGCGCACCGGATCGACCGGCCCGACATAATAGATGACGCGGCCCTTGAAATCGACCGGCAGCTCCTCGCCCCGCGCCAGCATGTCCTGAATCCGCTTGTGCGCGGCGTCACGCCCGGTCAGCATCTTGCCGTTCAGCAGCAACCGGTCGCCATGCTTCCAGCTCTGCACCACTTCGGGCGTCAGCTCGTCGAGGTCGACCCGGATCGCTTCCTTGCTCGGCTTCCAGTCGACCTGCGGCCATTCCGAAATCTTCGGCGCCTCCAGATAGGCCGGACCCGACCCGTCCAGCGTGAAATGCGCATGGCGGGTCGCCGCGCAGTTGGGGATCATCGCCACCGGCTTGCCCGCCGCATGGCAGGGATAGTCGTAGATCTTGACGTCCAATATGGTCGAAAGCCCGCCCAGCCCCTGCGCGCCGATGCCCAGCGCATTGACCTTGTCGAAAATCTCGATGCGCAGCTTCTCGATCTCGTTCTGCGGCCCGCGCGCCTTCAATTCGCCCATGTCGATGGGCTCCATCAGCGATTCCTTGGCCAGCGCCACCGCCTTTTCCGCCGTTCCGCCGATGCCGATGCCCAGCATGCCGGGCGGGCACCAGCCCGCGCCCATCTGCGGGATCATCTCCAGCACCCAGTCGACGATGGAATCGCTGGGGTTCATCATCTTGAACTTGGTCTTGTTCTCCGACCCGCCGCCCTTGGCCGCGACGTCGACGGTCACCTTGTTGCCCGGCACCATCTCGACAGTCAGCACGCAGGGCGTGTTGTCCTTCGTATTGACGCGGCTGAACGCCGGGTCTTTCAGGATCGAGGCGCGCAGGCGGTTCTCCGGGTTCAGATAGGCCTTGCGCACGCCATCGTCGATCACCTCCTGCATGGAGCGGCTGTTATCGTCCAGGCGGCATTCCATGCCCCATTTGACGAAGACATTGACGATGCCGGTATCCTGGCAGATCGGGCGATGCCCCTCCGCGCACATGCGGCTGTTGGTCAGGATCTGGGCGATGGCGTCCTTCGCCGCCGGATTGGCCTCCGCGTCATAGGCTTTGCCCAGCGCGCGGATATAATCCATCGGATGATAATAGCTGATGAACTGGAGCGCATCGGCAACGCTCTCGATCAGATCGGCGGTCTTGATGACGGTCATCTACCCTGGTCCCCAAACTAGCGGCCCGCCCTGCACGGCGGGTCCATGCAGGCGCGGCTATAGGCCTTTGGACGCATGAGTCCAGAGTGAGCCGCTACCCATCGGCATAGGGAAACAGATGCCACCACGGCTCCTTTTCCCGCAGCACCCTTGCAAAGCTCTCCCTCGCCTCCAGCCGGTCGAGATAGGCGCCCAGCCCCGGAAACCCCTCCCGCACCGGCACGATCCTGTCCGCATAGAAGAGCGCGGGCGCCGCGGCGCAATCGGCCAGCGAGAATGCCTCCCCCGCCGCCCAGCGCCGCCCCGCCATCCGCGCCTCCAGCAACGCATAGGCCTTGCGCAGCAGCATCTTCGCCTGCTCCACCCCATGGGGATCGCGCGCCACGCCTTCGGGCCGGATGCGGTCCCCGACCAGGCTCTGCATCGGCGTCATCACATATTGGTCGAACAGCCGGTCCATCAGCCGCACCTCCAGCGCGGCGTCGGCATCCTGCGGAATCGCCCGAAACGGTCCGGGATGATGCTGCCCCAGATATTCGATGATGACGCTGGTTTCCGCGACCACCCTGCCGCCGTCGCGCAGCACCGGGAATTTCCCGATCGGCCACAGCGCCAGCCATTCCTCCGCCGCGCCCGGCTCCTCCAGCATCCGGGGCACGAACGCCGTGCCATTTTCATAAAGGGCGATCAGCACCTTCCAGCAACAGGAGGATAGCGGATGATAATAGAGAATCATGGCGGCCTTCCCTCCGGCGATGGCGGACACAGCATATTGTCATCTTTCGGTCGCATCCGGCACAGGTGAATCGACCCTCCCACGCAATTGCGTGGCAAGCCAAATTTATTTTACCGGCGCAATTGTCCCTCTTGCCTTTTCCATACTCCAGCAAAGTCCATGCGTCGCTGCGATGCGGCGTGCCGAACCGTCGGTGAAATGAGTCCCCGCGGCGACGAACCGAGTCCTCATATTGTCATTTACCCCCTTGCAAGCAAATGAAGCTGTGGCACTATCCCTTGTATCGGGTTAACGGGGGTTACCCAACAGATTGTGATCGCGCCAACCGGGCTGGTTCCCGGAAGGAGGGGGTTTTGCCCTTGCGATCCGGGCTGCTGGCCCCATCTCCGTGCCTGACCGGGTCGAAAATGCTAACTTCTTTCGGCCCGGGCCGGCAAGGGCTTGACCGAATCGAACGAAACAGGAACATTCGGGGGCTGGTCATGGATTTTCGAGACAGCGAACAGGTGAGTGCAAACGACGTGGCAACCGTGATTGACGAAGTGGTCGAAACCGTGGCGGAACAGAAAAAGGCAGCGCCGACTCCCAAGGCCGATCCCACGCCCAGCTCGTCCACCGTGCTGGAGCGCCGCTTCCATGTCGAGACCGATAACAGCCGCGACGCGCTGCTGACCGATTTCGGCAAGGACACGTTGCAGGACCGCTATCTGCTGCCCGGCGAATCCTATCAGGATCTGTTCGCCCGCGTCGCTGCCGCCTATGCGGACGACGCCGACCATGCCCAGCGCGTCTACGACTATATCTCGCGCCTCTGGTTCATGCCCGCCACGCCGGTCCTGTCGAACGGCGGCACCGGTCGCGGCCTGCCGATCAGTTGCTATCTCAACAGCGTGGACGACAGCCTGGAAGGCATCGTCAACACCTGGAACGAGAATGTCTGGCTCGCCAGCCGGGGCGGCGGCATCGGCACCTATTGGGGCAATGTGCGCGGCATCGGCGAACCGGTGGGCCTCAACGGCAAGACCAGCGGCATCATCCCCTTCGTCCGCGTGATGGACTCGCTGACCCTCGCGATCAGCCAGGGCAGCCTGCGCCGCGGTTCCGCCGCCTGCTATCTCGACATCTCCCATCCGGAGATCGAGGAGTTTCTGGAAATCCGCAAGACCAGCGGCGACTTCAACCGCAAGGCGCTGAACCTGCACCACGGCGTCCTGCTGACCGACGAATTCATGGCGGCGGTCCGCGACGGCAAGGAATTCGCGCTGCGCAGCCCGAAGGACCAGTCGGTGCGCGGCTCCGTCAACGCCCGCGCCCTGTTCCAGAAACTGGTGGAGGTCCGCCTGGCCACAGGCGAACCCTATATCGTCTTCAACGACACCGTGAACCGCATGATGCCCAAGCATCACCGCGATCTGGGCCTCAAGGTGTCGACGTCGAACCTTTGCTCCGAAATCACTTTGCCGACGGGTCGCGACCATATCGGCAATGACCGCACGGCAGTCTGCTGTCTGTCTTCCCTCAATCTCGAAACCTGGGATGAGTGGAAGGACGACAAGCAGTTTGTCGAGGATGTCATGCGCTTCCTCGACAATGTGCTGCAGGACTATATCGACCGCGCGCCGCCGGAAATGGCGCGGGCGAAATATAGTGCGAGCCGTGAACGGTCAGTGGGCCTGGGGGTGATGGGGTTCCACTCCTTCCTCCAGGCCCGGGGACTTCCGTTTGAAGGCGCGATGGCGAAAAGCTGGAACCTGCGCATCTTCAAACATATCAGCGAAAAGGCCGCCGAAGCCTCGATGCAGCTCGCGGTCGAGCGCGGCCCGTGCCCGGACGCCGCCGACATGGGGGTGATGGAACGCTTCTCCTGCAAGATGGCGATCGCGCCCACCGCGTCGATCAGCATCATCTGCGGCGGCACCAGCGCCTGCATCGAACCGATCCCGGCGAACATCTACACCCACAAGACGCTGTCGGGCAGCTTCGCGATCAAGAACCCCTATCTGGAAAAGCTGCTGGTGGCCAAGGCCAAGGACAGCACCGCCGTCTGGAACTCCATCCTGGAAAAGGGTGGCAGCGTCCAGCATCTCGACTTCCTGACCCAGGAAGAGAAGGACACGTTCAAGACCAGCTTCGAAATCGACCAGCGCTGGCTGCTCGAACTGGCCGCCGACCGTACGCCCTTCATCGACCAGGCGCAGTCGCTGAACCTGTTCATCCCGGCGGACGTGGAAAAATGGGATCTGCTGATGCTCCACTACCGGGCGTGGGAACTGGGCATCAAGTCGCTCTATTATCTCCGCTCCAAGTCGGTCCAGCGCGCCGGCTTCGCTGGCGGCGTGGAAGCGGACAACACCATCGACGCCCCGAAATTCGAAATTGGCGAGACCACCGACTATGACGAGTGCCTCGCCTGCCAGTAAGCACCAAAATCCCTCTCCTTCCAGGAGAGGGAGGGAGCCGCGCAGCGGCGGAAGGGTGAGGATGATGCGCAACTACCGCGATCTCCCCTCAGGCTCGGTCGATCGCGCCAAAACCCTCCGCCGCAACGCCACGGAGGCGGAAAAACGCCTCTGGAACGCCCTGCGCGAAAAGCTCCCGGAAGCGAAATTCCGCCGCCAGGTCCCTCACGGCCCCTATGTAGCGGACTTTCTCTGCTTCGCCGCCAAACTGGTCATCGAAGTCGACGGCGCCACCCACGCGGAACGCACCGAACAGGACGCCGCCCGCACCCGCTATTTCGAAGCAGAAGGCTATCACGTTCTCCGCTTCTGGAACCACGAAGTGATGGAAAATCTTGACGGAGTCCTGACCCAGATTTCCCTCTCCCTGCAGGTCGAACGGAGTCACGTGCCTCCGTTCGAGGAGGGAGGCGCAAAGCGCCGGAAGGGTGAGGACAGTCGAAGCGCAACCCATCCAACACCCTCACCCTCCCACGCCTGACGGCGCGGGCCCCTCCCTCTCCCGGTGGGAGAGGTGTATAAGAGAATATTCGGAGTAACCACCATGTCCCTTCTTCAAGCCAGCAAGGTCTACAAGCCCTTCGAATATCCCTGGGCCTATGAGTTCTGGAAGCGCCAGCAGCAGCTTCACTGGCTGCCGGAGGAAGTGCCGCTGGGCGAGGATTGCCGCGACTGGGCGCAGAAGCTCAGCGACCATGAGCGCAACCTGCTGACGCAGATTTTCCGCTTCTTCACCCAGGCCGACGTGGAGGTGCAGGACTGCTACCACGAAAAATATGGCCGCGTGTTCAAGCCGACCGAAATCAAGATGATGCTGACCGCCTTCAGCAACATGGAAACGGTCCACATCGCCGCTTACTCCCACCTGCTCGACACCATCGGCATGCCGGAAAGCGAATATAGCGCCTTCATGCAGTATAAGGAGATGAAGGACAAACACGACTATCTCCAGCAGTTCGGCGTCGACACGGATGAGGATATCGCCAAGACGCTGGCCATGTTCGGCGGCTTTACGGAGGGTTTGCAGCTTTTCGCCAGCTTCGCGATGCTGATGAACTTCCCGCGCTTCAACAAGATGAAGGGCATGGGCCAGATCGTCAGCTGGTCCGTCCGCGACGAGACGCTGCACTGCGAAGGCATCATCCGCCTGTTCCACGCCTTCGTGAAGGAACGCGACTGCCTGACCGCGTCGGTCAAGGATGACATCATGGACATGTGCCAGAAGACCGTCCGGATCGAGGATGCCTTCGTCGACCTGGTGTTCGAAATGGGGCCGGTCCCCGGCATGACGCCCAAGGACATCAAGAAATATGTCCGCTACATCGCCGACTGGCGGTTGGGGCAGTTGGGCCTGAAGCCGATCTACATGATCGACGAACACCCCCTCCCCTGGCTGACCCCGCTGCTGAACGGCGTGGAGCACGCCAACTTCTTCGAAACCCGCGCCACCGAATATTCGAAGGCGGCAACCCGCGGCCAGTGGAACGACGTCTGGGACGCCTTCGACCGCCGCACCAAGCTCAAGGGCGGCGAAGCAGCCAACGCGGATGAAGCAGGCGACCCCGACATGTTCAAGGCAGCGGGCATCGCGGCGGAATAAGAGAGATGAGAATCGGTGATTGGGCTATAATATTAGCTACGCTGGTTGGCCCGATTGTGGCAGTCGTTATTACGCTCTGGTATCAGAAGCGTGATAACGACTACTCTCGGCAAATTCAGATATTCCGGTCGTTGATGCAATAGCGAGCAAATTGGCTACATCCCGATTGGGTGGGTGCTTTGAACATGATCCCAGTGGAGTTTTCTGGGCGCGCAGATATAATCTCTGCATTTAATGGCTTGATAGTTAAGCTAAACGATCGCGGTTTTCTGATGGTGGGGAACATCTTGCTCACGCATATCAAAGAGCAGAGGCAGCCTTCATCGAATTGATTCAGCAAATTGCACGTCGATTGCACATCGATCTAACGGGGGTCGATCTTCGCAGCCGTGTCTACGCTCCACGCGGTTGGGCAGATGAGCAAGCATCCATTCAATCACTCCGCAGCGAAACCTTAGCTCTGCTGCGAGGTGAAACATCCGTAAAGGTTGATGTCGGAAATACAATTCCGGCCAGCATCGTCTCAGCCTGATAAGACTTAAGACAGAGGATATACCCGCCGCGTATGAATGATCGTCAGCACATCCACCTCAATATCTGACGCAATCCGATAAACGATCAGATAAGGCAATCCGACCACCGAAAACTCCCGCGTGCCTTCCACAACCCCCGTACGCCCAAGCAACGGAAACTGCCCGAACATCATCGCTGTCTGCACGACCCGCGCAACAACTCGATCCGCCGCCCGCTCATCATCCTGCGCGATCCAATCCCTGATTGCCGCCAGATCGTCCCGCGCCTGCGGCGTGAAATTAACGTTCAAGACCGAAGTCGCGCAATATCCGTTCGACCGGGATCATCCCGGCCCTATCTTCCGCCTGCGCCAAACCGCGCTCGATCTTCGCGCGCTTCCACGCAGCATAGCCGCGCTCAGGCGCACTGCCTTGCTCGGCCAGTTTATCGTGCGGATCCGTGCGGCTCTTCATGCGACGAAGATGCCCCTCAATCCGCCCGATTGCAAGGCGACCACACCATTTCGGTTCAATCTCACACCGAATTGGCGTGTGAAATTCCCTCCCCTCCCTGCTGCCTGTCCGGCGTATGAATGGATTGTTTTGTTCCGTTCATGCAACGTTTATGCGCATTGGGATGTTCTCCTCCCATCATAACCAAGGGAGTATCTCGATGAAGTTCACCCTCAAAACCGCCCTCGCCGCGCTGTCGCTCAGCGCCGTGGCGTTGAGCACAACGCCCGCCGCCGCCGATCCCCCGCCCTGGGCCGGTCACGGCAAGGGCCATGGCCGCGACGACTGGAAACATGGCGGCAAGCATGACCGCTACCAACGCCCCGGCCGCGTCGTCTACCATTACGACTGGAACCGCCCGGACACGCGCTATGGCCGCCATTACCGCCCCGACCGCTATTATCGCGGCGGTTACGAGCCGATTCGCGTGACCCGCGGCACCCGCATCTATCGCGGCTATGACGATCGCTATTATTGCCGCCGCTCGGACGGGACCACCGGCCTCATCGTCGGCGCGGCGCTGGGCGGCCTGCTCGGCGGCCAGCTTGATCGCGGCTATTCGAACACCGCCGGCGTCCTCATCGGTGCAGGCGCAGGCGCGCTGCTCGGCCGCGAAATCGACCGCGGCAATCTCAACTGCCGCTAACGCTCAAGGACTGGGGGAGGGGCCACCCTCCCCCAGCCTGTTCAGCACCAGGGCCGCCGCGCCCCATCCCATTCCCGCGCCAGTCCTTCGGCCACCAGCATCTCCCCGATCGACTGCCCGCCCCGCGTCACCACCCGCAACGTTCGCCCATAGCGGTCCGTATCCCGGTCCCCGCTCTCCAGCGAGAAAGGACCGGCGTTCATCAACGCCTGCAACCGCTGCGTCGCCCGCGCGCCCAGCGCCGCCTCTTCCGCGCAGCGCGGCGGATGAGTCTCCGGCGCGTCGATGTCCATCACGCGCACCCTCTCCCCCTGGAACCAGAAAGTGTCGCCATCGACCACGCAATTGGTCCCGCCGCCGCTATGACAAAATCCAAATCGCGCCGACAGCGTATCGCGGGCCACCGGCATCACCGCTTGCCCCCCGGAAAAGCGCCGCGCCACATCCGGCCCGAACCAGCCCAGCCCGCCGCCGATCAGCATCCCGCCAATCACCAGCATCGCGAAGGACGACCGCTTCGCCCTCTTCCGCCGCAAGCGGCCCTGCCCCGCCCGGCGCGCCTCCGTCAGCCAAACCACCTCGCCCCGCTGCTTCCTCGATCCCCGCGTCATGCCCCTGCCATAACCAAAGGCCGCCGCCCCGTCTCGCGTCAAAATATCCGAATTTGTCCCGGATCAAGGACAGATCCGCCGCAATCGCCACGCTCCTGCCATCAGCAGGAGGCCCCATGACCACCCCCTATGCCCGCATCGGCGGCGAACCGGCCGTCGCCGCCATCGTCAACCGCTTCTACGACCTGGTCGAGCAGGACGCCGCCTTTGCGGACCTCCGCGCCCTCCATGCCGCCGATCTTGCCGCCGTCCGTCACGGCCTCACCCGCTTTCTGTCGGGCTGGGCAGGCGGTCCCCGCGACTGGTTCGACCACGGCCCATGCATCATGTCGCTGCACCGCGCCTTCCCGATCACGCCCGCGCTGGCGGATCAATGGTCCGCCGCCATGACGCGCGCCATCGCCGCCCAAGCCGGCCTGGACCCGCAACTCGCCCAGGCGATGGCGCAGGCGCTGGATCATATGGCCCACGCCATGGTCAATCTGTCGTTTACCGAGAACGCCGCCTAAGGCTTTCGCTTGATTGAGCTTGCGTAACTTTCGTGCGACACTGCCCCCGCAAGGAAGCGGAGACTCGCCGTGCACGATCATCTGAAGGACGCTGCCGCCGCGGCCGACCTGACGGACGAGCAACTCGCCGCCATCTACCGCAGGATCGCCGACCCGAAACGTCCGTCCGGGTTCGAACAGGCCGTGCTGGATGAAATGGAAAGACGGCATCTGACGCCCCCCACCTGATCCCCTGGCGGAAGGCCGCACATGTTCGGGCGAACCGTGCACGAACATCGACACATGGCGGCCACAGTCTTTTCACCCGCCTGAAAATCCATTATTATTCAATGTTATAGGTAATTTTACCGTCAACCATCATGCCGCCGGAGCGGCGGGGGGCAAATCCGCCGCTTCGACAAGGAGGTTCAACGAAGGCGGCACTGGGCCGCTCAAAAAACAGGGGTCGTACCATGCGCATTTTCTCTCTCCGCCCGCTTGCGGGCGCTTTATTCGCGTGCGTGCTGATATTTTGCCTGAGCGAGTGGGGCCTGTCCCTCACCGCCGACACCGAAAAAATCTCCGCGCCCGCCCACGCGGCGAAAGGCAGGCCGGGCATGGCCTCCATCGTCACCAACGGCTTCTTCGGCCAGGCGGCGGACCCATCGCCGGAAATCGACCTGGCAACCCCCCTGCCCAGTCCCTGGGCCACCGCCCTTGGCAGCAGCAATCCCGCCGCGCTCCTTCCCCCCACCGCCGGCATCGGCGCGACCGGCCGTTCCCTATGGGGCGCCAGCACGAAAATGGCGGCCGCGACTACCAGCCTGTCGATGGCCACCGGCACCGCGCAGGCGGGCGACTTCGCCAATTTCGACTTCGCCGGCGGCACCCGCTATCCCGAACTCGCCACCGCTTCGGTCGGCCCGGCCTTCTACCTTCCCGGATCGACCGTCGCCCATGTGCCGATCACGCTGGACCGGCCGACGCCCAACACCGTGATCGCGCGCGTGATGACGGAGGATGGGCCGGGCCTGGTCCGGGGCGTGGCGGGCATCAACTATCAAAGCATCTACAAGGCGGTGATCTTCCGCCCCGGCGACCCGCTGACCAAGACGGTCTCGGTGCCCATCCTGCTGGGCGTGCCGCAGGCGGATTTCATCGTCCGCTTCGTGGAGGCCCCCTGGGGCGGCAAGATGGGCACGGACCGCGCCTTCGTGCAATGCGATTTCCAGCAGCCGCCGACCGTGGAACAGACAGAGGGCCGCGAACCGCGCACCTTCCAGCCTTCGGCCACGCTCCAGTGGAAGATGAGCCGCGAAACCCTGAAATGGTCGGACGCCGGCCATGACAAGGCCTGGTCGACCAAGCTGCCCAATGGCCGCTCGCAACCGGGCAATCAGGAAACCGGCATCTATCTCGACGGCTGGGTCTACCGCGACTATGGCATAGAAGCCCCGCTCCGCTACACGGACGAGGGGCTGATCATGCACACGCAAAAGCTGCAACAGCCCATATCCTGGGACGGCGTCCCCTATCATTACGGCGCGATCGTGCTCAGCGGCCACAACACCCGCCCGGTTCAGATCGGCTACGGCCAATATGAATTCACCGCGCAAATGCCCAACCGGCGCGGTTCCTGGCCCGCCTTCTGGCTGATCTCGACCGCCGGATGGCCGCCGGAAATCGACATTTACGAAGGGTTCGGCTTCGAAAGCTGGTGGGATTTCGACCGCTACACCGCCAACACGCTGCACGGCGGCGCGAACATCACCCGCACCTTCCAGCAGGGCGTCTTCATGAACACGGACGAGATTTACGGCATTGGCGGCTTCACCACGGGCTTCCACCGTTTCGCGGTCGACATACAGCCCGACTATATCACCTGGTTCATCGACGGGAAGGAAACCTACCAGGCGGTGAACCCCTTCGCCGGTTTCCGCTGGTACCCGATCATGAACGTCGCGGTGAAGACGACGGGCGACTATGCGGACGGCTCCGGCGACATGATCGTCAAGGACATCAAAATCTATTCGGACTGAGGCTAAGGGAGCGTAAGCAAATTCGGAAATGGCCGCAAATGGCCAAACCAAGATATTCCTTCTCCCTCGAGGGAGAAGGATAGGGAGCCTTGCTGAGCGCAGCGAAGCTAGGCGGAGTTGGATGAGGGGGAGCGGGCCTGCGGTCCGCGCGATCCTGTGGATCGCAACCCTCTCACCCCAATCGACCAGCCGCCAAGTCCCGAATTCGTCCACCGTACAAGGGAAGCCCCCCACCCCCCTCAAAACCGGTCGAAAATCGACCCCATGCGCGGACTGAACAACCGGTCATAGGCTTTCAGCAAGGCCCCGTCGGTCATCCCGGCGATATAATCGCAGATCACCCTGGGCACGTCCTCCCCCGCCCGCACCAGCGCCCCCTGCTCGGCGGGCAGCAAAGTCTCCGGCTCCGAAGCCAGGGCCTCGAACACCGACACCACCATCTGCTGCCCCTTGAACTCCAGTTGCCGCACCCCCGCGCTCTGGATCACCGCCCGGTAGACGGCGTTCTTCAACGCTCCCAGAAACCGCGCCGGGCCTTCCTGCATGCCCGCCCTGTACCGGATCAGCGGCTCCTCGAACGGCTCCAGCACGTCGATCCGGCAATGGGTGATCAGATGATGGACCATCCGCCCGATGCAACGCTTGCGCTCGCCCCCTTCGCCGAACAGCGTCTCGACCAGCCGTTCATAGACATTATTCTCGGACTCGCCGGGATATTTGCGCTTCAGATGGTTGAGGAAGGACGCGCATTCCTCCTCCGGCACCAGCGCCCGGAATTCCTCCTCGCCGATCAGCCCCAGCGCCAGGGCGTCCTCCAGGTCATGGACGCCGAAACCGATATCGTCGGCCACGTCCATGATGCTGCAATCGAAGCTTTTGTGGATCGCCCGATGATGCGCGCCGGTCCGCGTCTCCAGCGCCGTGAACGCCTCCCGGTCGGCGCTGGACAGCGGCGCCAGCACCCACTGCACCACCTCCCGCTCCGTATCCAGATAGCATTTGGGCGGCTTCGACGCGGCCCCGTCGATGATGCGGATGGCGGTGGGCCTGTCGTTCAGCCGGGGCGCGCAGGCGGGATTGCACGCCTGGGAGAAAGGCACCGGATATTTGAGCACCCCCAGCAGCGTCCGCCGCATCAGATTGGCCCCGGCCCCGGCGGAAAATTTCTCCAGCCGGGACAGGATGCGCAGCGTCTGTCCGTTGCCCTCGAACCCGCCCGCCTGCCGCATGCAGTAATTCAGCGCGACTTCCCCGCCATGGCCGAAGGGCGGATGGCCCAGATCATGGGTGATGCCGATGGCCTGGATCAGGCTATGGTCGGGCAGATGGGGGATGGCGGGATGATCGGGGAAATCCTGCCGGAACTGGCGGGCTATCCCGCCCGCGATCTGCGCGACCTCCAGCGAATGGGTCAGCCGCGTGCGATAAAAATCGCTGTCCCCCAGATTGAGGATCTGGGTCTTGCCCTGCAACCGGCGGAAGGACGCGGAATGGATGACCCGCGCATAGTCGATATCCGCCTCGTTCCGGGCATCCTCGCTCTGCGCCTGCCAATTTTCCTGCCGATCGTACCAGTTCATGGCGAATCCTCCGTACCGGCCCGTGCATAGCCCGAACCCGGCCCGCTTGTCCCGCAAAAGGGATTCATTTGCTGGGCCTGAGCCGCCATCCGCATCCCAAATCCCGATCATTTGCCGATTTGAAGGATTTATGCCATATCTGTCTTAAACAAGCTTCAACTTCGGGCATGAGGACAGCAATGAACGCAGTGGTAACCCAGATCGGCGATCTGGCGGAGGCCGGCGAAAAGATGGTCGAACGCCTGCGGCGCAAGGCTTTTCTGCCGGATAGCCGCAAGGAACTCAACATCCGCTTCGGCATTGCGGAGGCGGCGCAGCTTCTGGGTTGCTCCACGAATCGGATTCGCATGGCGGAGGAGGATGGACGCCTTCCCCCTGCCCCGCCGACCGAAAATGGCCGCCGCCCCGGCTACAAGGTCGAAGAATTGCTGAACATGCGGCAGGTGCTGGGCGCCTCGCCCGAACGCGCCCCGATGGACGTGCCCGCCATCATCGCGGTGCAGAATTTCAAGGGCGGCGTCGGCAAGTCGACCGTCACCACCCATCTCGCCCATTATTTCGCGGTGCAGGGCTATCGCGTGCTGGTGGTCGATTGCGACAGCCAGGCGACGACCACCACCCTGTTCGGCTTCAACCCGCATTTCAACATCCAGCGGGAAGAGACGCTCTACCCCTATCTCTCCATCGATCCGACGCAGGTCGACCTGCTCTATGCGGTCAAGCATACCGCCTGGCCCAATGTCGATCTGATCCCGTCCAACCTCGAACTGTTCGACGTGGAATATGAGCTGGCGGCGGCGGGCAGCGACGGCGGCTCTGTCCTCGCGGCGCGCTTCCGCAAGCTGAAACAGGGGCTGATGGACCTTGCCCGCCATTATGACGTGGTGCTGCTCGATCCGCCGCCGGCGCTGGGCACGATCAGCCTGGCGGTGATGCAGGCGGCCAACGCCCTGCTGGTGCCGCTGGCCGCGACCACGCCCGACTTCTGCTCGACCGTCCAGTTCCTCTCCATGATGGATCAGGTGATCGGCCAGTTGCAGCAGGCGGGGATAGAGGTGGACTATCATTTCGTCCGCCTGCTCTGTTCGAAATTCGACAGCAACGATCCCAGCCATTCGATGGTCCGCGCCATCATGGAGCAGAGCTTCGGCCCGGCCCTGCTCCCCATCCCGATCCTCGACAGTGCGGAAATCAGCCACGCGGCGCTGCGCATGATGACGGTCTATGAACTGGAAAAGCCGATCGGCACGCCCCGCACCCACAAGCGCTGCCGCGCCAATCTGGACGGAGCCATGGGCCAGATCGAGGCGCTGGTCCGCCAGGGCTGGGGCCGTGTCGCCCCGGCGCGGGAGGAGGACATTGTCAATGCGGCATAAATCTCTGTCCTACCGGCAATTGTTCCCGATATGTTCCCGATTCGGCAAGGGGGAATGGCATGGCGCGTAAACAATCCGATTATCTGGCGGCGCTTCTGTCGGATGAGGCGGAGTCGCCTGCCCCCGTCGAACGGGAAGAGGCCGGGGCGCCCGGGGCGCCCCCCTCCCCCGACCCGGCGGCGTCCCGTCAGGACCGCGCTCGCGGCACGACGCTGCTCGGCCGCGAATCCGCCCTTGCCCGCCTCGCCTCCGGCGAAGTGCGGCAGGTCACGCAATTGCTGCTCGATCCGGCCCGCGTCCGCGTCTGGACCGGCAACGCCCGGCACTATGCCCATCTCAACGAGGAAAATTGCCGCGAACTGATCGATTCGATCATCGCGGAGGGCGGGCAGAAGGTGCCCGCCGTGGTCCGCCGGATAGAGGACGACCCCGATCACGACTATGAAGTGATCGCGGGCACCCGCCGCCACTGGTCGATCAGTTGGCTGCGCGCCAACAGCTATTCCGGCATGATGTTCGTGGCGCAGGTCGCCCAGCTTGACGACGAAGCCGCCTTCCGCCTCGCCGACCTGGAAAACCGCGCGCGCAAGGACGTGTCGGACCTGGAACGCGCGCGCAACTATGCCGACGCGCTCAAATCCCATTATGGCAGCCACCTGACCCGCATGGCCGAACGGCTGAAACTCTCCAAGGGCTGGCTCAGCAAGATGATCAAGGTCGCCGGGATCGATGACGGGGTGATCGACGCCTTCGCCTCCCCGGCGGACGTGCAGTTGAAGCCCGCTTATGCGCTGGCCCAGGCGCTGGACGATGCGAAGGCCGCGCCCGCCATCCGGGCGGAAGCTGGCCGCCTCGCCACCGAGCAACGCGCCCTGCGGGCGGCGGGCGCATCGCCGATCCCGGCGGCCGACGTGCTCAAACGCCTGCTCGACGCCCCCCGCGCCGCCCAATCCGCGCCCCGGCAGGAACCCTTCATCTGGACCACCCCCTATGGCCGCCCCGCGCTGACGGTGCAGTCGATCAACCGGCAGGGCATCACCATCCGCCTCCACGCCGGATCGGGCGCCGACATGGAAACGCTGGCCAACGCGCTGCGCGACACGCTCGAACATCTGGAACGGCAGGGCATGGGGCTTCAGCGCTGATGGAAACCGGGGGGCAGGGCAAAGGCGCGGGCAAGGGCAGGGCGGCCATTCAGGCTGGCCTGTTCCCGCTCGCATCCTGTTTCCCCAGGGAAACAGCCCCACCGTTTCCCTGGGGAAACATCATCATCACCCCCCTACCCGGCCTTCCCACTTCTCCAATTCATTCATGGCATCGCCGCCGCGTTTCATGATCAGGAACCGCCCATGACCCGCGCCGCCAGCACCGCGATCAACGACCAATTCGAACTCTTCCTCCCCTATATTGCGGACATGCCCCTGCGCGACCAGCGCGAGATGATGGAGCGCCCCTTCTTCAGCCTCGCCAAGTCGAAGCGGGTGAAACCCATCGATTACACATCCCCCGACGGCAAGGCCTGGGTCCATGTCTCGGCCAATCCGGATTACGGCATGGCGACCATCTGGGACGCCGACATCCTGATCTATTGCGCTTCCGTCCTGGCGGACATGGCCCGCCGCGGTCTCAACGACATTCCGCGCAAGCTGCACCTCATGCCCTATGACCTGCTGCGCGCCATCCATCGCCCGACCACCGGCCGCGCCTATGAATTGCTGGGCCAGTCGCTCGACCGCCTCGTCTCCACCACGATCAAGACCAATATCCGCGCCGAAAACCGCCGCGAAGCGACCTTTAGCTGGCTCGACGGCTGGACCCAGCTCGTCGACGAACGCACCGAACGCTCGCGTGGCATGACCATCGAACTCAGCAACTGGTTCTATGAAGGCGTGCTGATGCAGGGCGGCGTGCTCAGCATCGACCGCGCTTATTTCGACCTGACCGGGGGCCGCGAACGCTGGCTCTACAAGGTTGCGCGCAAACATGCCGGCGGGGCAGGGGAGGGGGGGTTCGCCATCTCCATGCCGACCCTGTTCGAAAAATCCGGAGCAGAAGGCGCCTATCGCCGCTTCAAGTTCGAGATCGCCAAGATCGCCGAACGCGATCCCCTGCCGGGTTATACGGTGCAACTGGAACAGCCGGACGGCAAGCGCGAACCGTCGCTCCGCATGCGCCGCCGCACCCTGGCCGACCCGCTCCCCACCATGCAGACTACCCCGAAGACCGCGGAACCACGCGCTTCGACCACCCCCTCACGGCCCGTCCCATCCGCCCACGCTGCTGACAAGGAAGCCCTGGTCGACGCCGGCAACATGATCCGCCGTACCCTGGCCGGGCTTTCCGCCCGGGCAAGCGCCGGGGAAATCACGGACGCGACGCTGGCGACCCTGCGCGCCGAATATCCCGGCTGGGACTATCAGACCCTGCATCAGGAATTTCGCGACTGGCTGGGGGCCGATCCGGCCCGCACCCCGGTCAATTATCAGAAGGCGTTCATCGGCTTCGTCCGCCGTTTCGACGAAAAGAACCGGCATCGCCTCTAGAGCATTTCAAGTCAGGCGGCATCGCCCGACGGCTCGGAAAAATACGGAAATCAAGAGCAAGGCTCCGTTCCCGAAGTGTCGGGTCGAACAGCCCCGAAATCCTCAGCCGCCTTCCACCAAATCCGCCGCCCCAAATCCGCCGCGAGTTTTGAACCTCCTTCCGCCCGACCCTCCTCAATATGATTCAATCCCCCAACGCAAAGCGCCACGGCTCCGCTACCTTCGACACTATGGGAACGCTTCACGCTCCTTCAGGAACGCTTGCCCGACATTTCAGGAACGGTTCTGTCGACACTATGGGAACGGACATTCGACCTTATGGGAACGCCTTTCCCAACCCGACTCGTGCGAATGTGGCGATTCGCAAGGCATCGCACCGACCCGTAACTCTTTAACTCTACTAGAAACCTTATAACTCTCTGGGAGATTCCCGCTTTGAAGGATTCTGGACGGGGGCAGGAGGCCGGCTTCCTTTAAACCCCTTCCGTCAGGCTCTCGACCCGCGCCAGCAGTTTCGTCGCGCCCTGGTGGGAAATGCCCAGCAACCGGGCCACTGCCGCCTTGCCAAGCCCCGGATAGGCCAGCAACAGCCGCATCAGCAACGGCGCCTTGCTCCGCCGCGTCACCTGCAATTCGGCGGGCAGGCGCTTCAGCTTCGCCTCCAGCCGGTCCAGATCGGTCAATCCCTGCCCAGCCTGCCGCGCGACCATGGCGGCGATCCTTTCCGCCAGCAGGCCCGCATCGTCCGGCAGGAAGCGCGGCAGATCCACCAGCGAGGGCAAGCGGCGCAGGCTCAGCCCGGTCGCGGCGAACGCTCCGGGCAAATGGCAGGCGAGCAGCCAGCCCATGTCGAAGCGCCGCGGTTCGATGCGCCACTGGCGTCCATCCGCGGTGGTCACCAGCGGCCCTTCCGCGACCGGTGCGTCCAGGCTGGCCCTGGCGTCGATCAGCCGCTGGGCGATCGCCTGAAAGGAAGCGGTGGGGTAGGGGGCCTCGATCAGCATCCGCGCCATCCGCCAGGCGGGACCGAAGCGCACCAGATCCTCCGGCGCCCATAAATCCGCTTCCTTCCGGTCATCCAGCAGCGTCCGCGAAATGTTGAGCGTCGCCCGAACGATCGGGTCGTGGCCGTCCGTCGCGGACAGGGCGAAATGGAACAGGGCCGCGACCGACAGCGGATCGTTCAGCCCCTCGCTATGGCGGGGCGGCGGCGTCCGTCCGCAAATCCAGTTTTGCAGGTCCGCGACAAAAACCGGCACGCCCGCGAAGCTGGCCAATGCCGCCGCGCCCTTCAATCTTGCCCTGGCCAGCCAGATATCTGTCGCCGGGCTGTTGCAAAGCCGCCCGTCAAGCCGTCCAAGAAGGAGGAGGGCATGATCCGCGGAAGACGAAAAATCGCGCATTTCCAACATATAGCGCATATCGCCCTACAACCAAAGAGCAGGGTTGGTTGTATACACTATGAGGATAAGGGGAGGGGTAGGGGGCGAATTTCGACGGCCCGCCAGCCGACATGCTTATGCCATGAAAGGACGGCTCCCGCCAGCCTTCTGTTGAAAAGGACGATTGCCCCGGCCTGGGCTTCTCCGGCTGCCCGCCCGGCAAGGCAACTGTCCCGGCCAGACGGCCATTCCAAACTTCCGGCGCTGCGATGGAATAGAGCATGAGAACGGCATGGAGAGAACAAAAGTGGAATTGCCCTTATTTGGCTTCTGGAGGCTCGCCAGCCATTGACGACGGTCCCGGCATAGGACGACATCGGAGCAGCCGCTTTTGCCTCTCAGAGGAGGCTCTGAGGCTGCCTAAATTTTAGGCAATCTCGCTTGAATTTCCCCGTGTCGCCCCTATGCGACTTTGCGAACGAAGCATCCAACTCATCAGCCCATGCGACATTTGATGAATCCAACCCTGGCGGACCTATCCAGGTTCTTGCGCAAGCTCGATCATGCCGCACTTCGATCCATCAGGCGAAAGGCCGGGAGGGGAGCGCATCCAATGTTTATGAACGATCGCCGGTAAAATTATCAGTACTCGACCATCACCGTCATCCAGCAAGGCAATATAGCCATCGATCCCATCACCGGGAATTCAACCCGATCGAGCGCCATCAAATGATATCGCCATGGAGGAGGATATCATCTCCAGCGCATCATCGGCAGGACATGATCGGACCTCTAGAATCAACGAAGATTGCAGTGGGTGCCTTCTATCTGCCAAAGTAGTTCTAAAACGAGAAGTCGAAGGCCATGCCGTAGGTGAGCGGCGGAGCGGGACTCCATGGATAGCCGGCATAGCCATATTGCGATGCGGCACCGGCTACGATTTTCTTATCAAGAAGATTCCGGCCCCAGAAGCGGACGGCGAGATTGTCGCTCGCCTGCAGCTTGATCTGCGCGTTGACGAGATCGTAGGCCCCCTGCCGTAGGAATTCGTCCGGTTCGAAGGTGTAGCCGCTGTTGTGGAACCAGTCCGCCGTCAAGGTAATAGCGCCGACGCCGGTGTCGATCGTATAGTCTCCGCCCAGGTTGAAACTCCACTTCGCCGCGAAGGGAAGGCGGTTGCCTGATGCGTCGATCGGCGGGAGGACATCGGACCCGCCCAGCACGAAATTGGGTCGCCCGGCGGGAGCATTTGTATAGTCGGTATATTTGGCGTCGAGATAGGAAAGGCTCCCACGCAGATTAAGGCCCTGCGCTGCTCGGACCGTCAGGTCGGCTTCGGCGCCTTTGACCCTCGCTCCCCCCGCATTCGACAGAAATGTCGTGCCGTTGGTGATGAGCTGAACTTGGGGATTGTTGATATCGTACCAGAAGGCCGCAACGTTGAAGCGCGCCCGGCGATCGAAAAGTTCGGTCTTCAAGCCGATTTCATAGTCGTCCAGTTCCTCTGGATCGGTTGCCGGCGAAGAGTAGGTTAGGATGTTGTAGGCCCCTGACTTGAAGCCGTGCGAGTAGAGCGCATAGACCATGACGTCCGGCGTGACCTGATAGTCGACGGCCACCTTGTAGCTGGGCTTGTGGACCTTGCTGGTATCCGGCGGGACGACCACGACTCCTCCCTGTGATCCCTCGCCCGAGGTCTTGTCCCATGTATAGCGCAGTCCACCGGTGAATTTAAGTTCCGGAGTCACATTGTAGCTCGCCTGCGCATAGGCCGCGTAGGATTTGACGCGCGCCGCGGCTGGTGCGGTCAGCGGGGTATCTCCATAGAAGAGAGGGATGTCGAAGACCGTATCCGCGGTGTAGGAGGTCTTGCTGTTGAGATAGTAGAGGCCAAAAATCCAGTCGAACGCGGAGCCGCGCTTGCTAACGAGCTGCAGTTCCTGTGTGAAAAGGTTGACGCGCGAATAGGCGGGGACGAGGAATTCGATCGGTGCGGGCGGAGCGGGCGCCGGCACGTAATCGCCATAGCTGCTGTTTTGCGAGACGTGGGAATATCCCGAAATGCTCACCAGGGTCGCAATGCCGAGATTCTGCTCGATCTTCAGCGAGCCGCCATAGACCTTGAATTCGTCGCGCTGGTCGGGATCGCTGACCGACTCGTAGAAACCCAGCTTCCTGGCGTCTGGCGCGTTGTCGCCATACACGTTTCCCGCGCGCGGAACGCCGAGGCCCAGACCCAGAATCTGATCATAATAATAGTTCAGGCCGAGGCTCGACGTTCCCGGGAAAGCGGCCTTGTTGCCCGAGTTTTCCGACCACGAATAGAAGCCGCTGAGGAGAACCTTGGAATCTGCGCTCGGCTTGAACATCAGCTTGGAATTAATCAGCAGGCTGTCTTCGAAGGCGTAGCGGTTGTCGGTGATCGCGTTGAAACCATATCCGTCGCTTGTCTTGCCTGTCACGGACGCGGACATCGCCACTGTGTCGCTCAACCCTGATGACACATACATGCTTCCATCGACGGCATCGAAGCGACCATAGCCGATGCTCGCCTTAAGTTCGGGATTGAACGAGGGCTCGCGCGTGACCACATTGATGACGCCTCCGGTCGAATTTCGACCGAAAAGTGTGCCCTGCGGTCCCTTGAGAACCTCGACCCGCTCGACATTTGCAAGGTCGAAGAAGCTGGATGGAAGCCGCGAGAAATACACGCCATCAAGGTAGACGGCGACGCTCGATTCCACACCGGCGGTCGACGTGCTCGATCCGATCCCCCGGAGGAAGGGCTGCACAATGCCATTGAATTTCTGGACCGAAAGCCCGGGAACCTTGCCGCCGAGATCGGCTACCGTCTCGATGCCCTGACTGTTGAGCTGATCGGCGCTCAAGGCGGTGATCGCCAGAGGGACCTTCTGAAGATTCTCGGCGCGACGCTGCGCCGTCACGACGATATCGGTCGCCGCATGCTCAGCGTCTGCGCCCGTCAGATCCTGCGCGCTGCCTGCCGCTTGAGCCCAAGCCGGCGAAGTGAGTCCAATACTCAACGCCGAGATCGACAATGCGCAAATGCGCTGCGCTCTGGTTTTCATGTAACTCCCCTCCTGGTATGATATGCAAGAGCTATAAATATGCGATCGTCGCCGCATTTATTGGAATATGACGGCACACATCATCAATAGGTGACAATGATCATTGCCCGCACGTCATCAGTTCAGGGATTTCTTGTAATCCGCCTGAAATTAATATGAGCCGTGATCACAATTTAAAGGTTGACTGTTGGAAACCAATATGATGCGAACATCGCGCGCCTGCAATTGCAATGCGGTGAGTGTTCACATTGCGAACTGCAATTGCGCGCTGTGCGAAAGTGCGCCGGGTGTATGGATGTTTGGGCTTGGTCGTTCGATGATCAATGTCGTTGATGGCACAAGCATACTCAAATGGGGGGCACGAAAGAGTTCGCCGTTAGCGATCGCTTCCCTGATCAGCGGCACGACCGAACCGCCGGCTCCGGGCGTCGTGAAGAGGTGATCTGCGGCGCCCGGCGGCACTGGACGATTAGCTGGCTGCATGCCCACATCTATCCAGATTTTCGTTTCCTCATCGATATCCGCAACCTCACCGACGAGGAGACCTTCCGCCTTGCCGATCTCGAAAACCGGGCCCGGGATGATCTCACCGATCTCGAGCGCGCCCGCGACTATCTGCGCGCGCTCGATGCCTATTATGAAGGTCGGCAGAAGATTATGGCCGAGCGGATCAACGTGACCGAAAGCTGGCTCAGCCGCTATCTGGATCTTGCGCGGCTGCCCCCCAGCTGATGGCGGCCTTCGCGGTGCCGCAGGATTTGAGGATCAAACATGTGACAGCGATCAAGCCGCTGTTGAAGCCCGAGGAGCGGCGGCAGCGCGTTTTTGACGAAGCGACGCGGCTTGCAAAGCAGAAGGTTGATTCTACGGCGCCTATGGCGGTTCCTGATGTTATCCGCGCGCTCGCTCTCGCCGCTGATCCCCCCCAGAAGTCAGGATCCCCCAAGAAGTCAGGAAAGGCGGAAACCATCCTGTCGGAGGCGGGTAAGCCGCTGCTGAAGGTGGAGGCTGCGGATCGCAAGGGTCTCAAGCTTAGCTTGCTGCCACATGCCGGTGGGACCCGCGCTGAAGCAGAGACTGCGTTGAAAGCGCTGCTTGACCGGCATTGGGCGTAGGAAGAGTCGCGTCGCAACGAGAGGTAATCCGACATCCTGGCTGTCGAACAGTCAGATAAACGCCTTCTTCTCGTAGACAGTGATGATCGCGCGGCCATCCCAGACGTAGCACAGGTGACGCTCCTGTCGGCAGTTGGCGAGCAGGCGAGGGCGGAACACCGCAGCGCATTCGCCGCCGGCGTGGCGCACGCTTTGGTATACGATGCCATCCGAGCCTTGCTCACGGAGATCCCGGGCGAGCACCTGACCGGCCGCATAGCTGTCTGCGGCGTAGAGGGCAGGGCGTTCATCGCGCAGGTCGCGAATGTCGTGCAGCATGGCATCCAGGTCGACCGCATAGACACGCATATCGAGTTCCTGGGCCGGTTCATGGGTATATGCCATGAAGCGGGTTCGGTGATGGCTCGTCTCAGCGACGGCGGTCTCGATCGTCCTGGCTGCGTAGAACACCCCGAAGCTGCCGTCACAGAACCGGCTGCCATCGGGATTGAGGTGGGTGAACGCCGCCATGATTGCCGTCGTGCCGGATCCCGAGACCCGGTCATCCGGCGGGACGAGTGCGAGATCGCCGACTTCGTCGCGGAGCCGGTCGTTGGTCATCGCCTCTATCGCATAGACTGCTTCCAAATCGGCCGGGTCTGCGACGTCTTCAAACAGCGATATGGGCGGAAAGCGGCTTGCGACGATCCGGTAGCACGGTTGCCACCGCACCTGAGTCATCGCAATGGCATCCATCAGCCGCGCTGTGCGTCGATATATTGGCGCACCACGTAGAGATCGGCGACATTGCCCGAGGCCATCCGTTCGATCGCCGGACGTCCAGCGAACAGCGGTGCCTCGTTGGGCTTACGAACCCATTCGTCAGCCGAGCGAGGCAGGAGGATTTTCAGCCCCTTGTATATCCCCATGACATAGGAAATTCGCTCGAGCGCGTCCTTGGGGATGGCCGCAACTGCGCCGCGCTTCCAGGTTTGGAATGTCGAACGGTTGTCGAGCCCGAGCAGCTTCATTTGCTCGGCTTCCTTGAGGCCCCATGCGTCGGCGATGCGGAAGAATGTGCGCAGCGCCGGACCCGTCAGATCCTTACGGCTGGGCGCCTTGGCGCGAATGGGTCTTTCCCGGCGGGCAGAATGGGCAGCTGTGGCCATCGGCCATCTCCTTCTACTCATTCATATGTACTATATCTGTACGAAAGTCAACGATTGGATCATTTTCTATACGGAATATCGATGCGAGACTTCGTCAGTGTTGGCGAGAACTGCCGCTGAGCAGCCGGTCGATATCGGCCATCGCTGCATCAAATTCGGCCATTGCCGCACGGGGGATGGCGGGAGCCTGGTCCAGGGACGGCGAGAGCCGATCTCTGCGGGGTTCGTCGGCGACCAGCAAAACCTTGCCCTTGACCGTCTTCCGCTGCGCCAAACCTGTTGCCTCGAGGGCGTCGCTAATCGCATAAGTGCCGCGCCGACTGACGCCGAACGCCAAGCCGATTTGATTGAGTCCGAGCGGCGCGAACGCGGAGAGGAAGGTCCATACCTGCGGTGCCCGCACGCTCGAGCGCAGGTGCCCCAACTGCTCGCCCATCAGCGCCGCTCGCCTCCGTGCGTCGGCGACCAGCTCACAAAGCCGCATAGCGCTGGCATGGAGGCTGCGCGCGGCCAGCAGCGCCCGTTCGCCCGGCCAGAGCTGCGGCTGAAGGGCCTCAGCGGTCACCGCGCCCGGGCAGGGTAGGGCGCGGGCCCAAGTCCCGCTTGCGCTCAGCAGGCGACCCAGTGCCGTGCCGACGGCCCAGAGCGGAGTGCGTGGGGCGGTCTGCTCGATTGCCACCTCACGATCCCCGAGCGAAAAGCTCTTCACCGCGCGTTCCACCGGCGCGAATAGCGGATCGGCACACAGAAGGGCGTTGAGACGGGCCAGACCGGCGAAGGGTAGGGCGGTATCGTCGTTGATGCCTGCCTGCTGCGCCGGATCAGCCGCCTTCGTTAGGGCCTCTTGCGCGCCAGATTGGGTGATTTGACAGCAGACGATCTCGCGCGCCTGCTCAAGGGGATCAGCGCCCATTCGACGCGGGTGGGACTCAACCAGGACCTGTTCGCCAGCGGCGAGGACCTCGCCGGGATCATGGACGCGCTGCGCATGAAACGGTCCTTCCAACAATGAGGTTCACTCCTGCGCCGCGCGTGCCAGCGCGTCGAGCGTATGGCTAAGGTCATCCATGTCCCGGTCAGTGAGCTGACAAGCGGACTTGATCTTGCCCGTCACGGCCCGAACTTCCGCTTCCAGTCCGCGTCCCTTAGGGGTGAGGTCGACCAGCACCCGGCGCTCGTCATCCGCGTCGCGCGTCCGCGTGACGATGCCGGCAGCCTGGAGGCGCTTCACCAGCGGCGTGATCGTTCCTGTATCCATATCGGTGCGAGCGCCGAGCGCGCCGACGGAGCATGGTGTATCATCCAGCAAAGCGAGGACCACCAGATATTGCGGGAATGTGAGGCCGAGGGGCGCGAGAAACGGCTTGTGCAACCGGATCATCCGGTTGGCCGCCCCGTACAGCGAAAACGACAGATGCCTTCCGGCTTTACGACGGTTTCTTTCGGCGTCCATGCGGAACCCCTAGCGCACATTCATCTTGCGCGCTAGGTAAAATGCAATTGCGTTGATTCGCTTCCCCTTGTTCGACAGGAAATCTGCAAGATGCCCCAATCCCCGCTGTTCCATGACGTTGTGCGTGACCGTCATTCCGTTCGCCGCTTTTTGCCGACTCCGGTTTCCGATGCGGTGATCCGCCGGGTGGTCGAGGATGCCCAGCACGCCCCGTCAAACTGCAATACCCAGCCCTGGCAGGTTCACATCGTATCTGGCGGCGCGCGAGATACCCTCAGCCAGGCCCTGCTCGCCGCCGACGAAGCGGGGCGGTGGACGCCCGATTTCAGCTTCGCGACGGCTGACTTTCACGGCATCTATAGTGAGCGATCCAGAGCGCAGGGAGCTGCCTATTACCAGGCAATCGGCGTGTCGCGAGACGCCTTCGATGAGCGCCGTACCGCCTCGCTGTTCAACCTGGAATTCTTCGGCGCGCCGCATGTCGCCCTTCTTTTCATGCCGGCGTTTGGCGACTCCGTTCGCGTCGCTGGCGACATCGGCATGTATGCGCAGACGTTCCTGTTGTCGCTCACCGCGCATGGCCTTGGCGGAATTCCCCAGACCATGCTCGGCTTCTACGCCGAGACGATCCGGGAGTCGCTTGGGATCGATCCGTCTTTGAAGATGCTGTTCGGCATTTCCTTTGGTTATCCCGATGAGTCATCTGACGCCAACAGCTATCGGATCGGCAAGGCGCCGCTCGAAGAGAGCGTCACTTTCCACGGGTAGTAACGCCCCATTGACGTTTGGAGGAAGCAGTGCCGGCCCTCTTCTCCGGTTTCTTATGAGATATTGTCGTCCTTGCTGAGGTCGTTCGCTGCGGCGTGCCATCTCGTTGCACAAAAGGGATATATGCGATGACGCTTGAAGAGAAAGTCCAGTATCTGCTCGACCGTAGCGAGAGCGAGGAGCGCATCGCCATCTACGGCCTTGGGAAGTATTATCATAAACCGGGCTTTGACCCCTGACAGCGCTGCTACTCGCGGCGGCGCCCGTCCTGCGAATGTTCGATGTCGTGCCGCGTCTTGACCCCAATGATATCCGAAACACAATATCGGACGGGTCAAACTCTCAGTGGCAATCAACAACCTGTTTAAATCCGCCCTTGTGGAATATGAGCGGCGAACGCGATTGATCGGCCGCTAGGGCATGGACCTGGCCGACCGTTATGAGATGATCGCCCGCCTCGTGAACCGCGACGAGAGTGCAATCGATCCAGGCCTGCGCGCCGTTAATCATTAGTAAGCCCGACTCGCTGATTTCATGGGGAACATCCGCAAACCTATTTGCAGCTTTCGATGATATCGCCCGACACACATCCCGCTGATCGCTGGCAAGAACGTTCACGCAAAAGCGCCCCGCGCTTTCGATCTTCGGCCAGCTGGTGGAGGTACGACTGGGAAAAAATGCCACGAGCGGAGGATCGAGCGACACTGAAGTGAAGGAACCAACAATCATGCCGACTTGCATGCCCGCATCCATGGCCGTGATTGCACACACCCCGGTTGGATAGTGTCCCAGCACATTGCGGAAGTCGGTGGAATCGAATTGATTGGTCATCATTGGCTCGCGCTTTCATCAAACAGGACAGCCATGGCGATTGGCCGGCCTTTGGAGTCCAAGGCGCCCACGCAGCGTGCCATCGTCGTCATATTCGCTCCGGAAGCGACCGCGCTTGCGCAGCTCGGGAACCACGAGCTCGCAAAAGTCCTCAAAGTCCTCCGGCACGCCGTGAAGCAGCAAGAGAAACCCGTCACAGCACCCTCCCGCGACTTCCAGCTCCATGTAGTCGGCGATGTCCTCGGCGCTGCCGACCACGGTTCCCGGTCCGCGATAGCCTCTCAGGAGCTCTGCGATCGTCGGAACCGATCCGTCGGCGTTGCGATAGGAAAGAACCGCGTTGCGGAACCCTTCGATGCCTCCACTCAGTTCAAGGTCCGTGATGAGCGTGTCGGGCGAGAACTCGGCCAGGTCCACGCCTCCGAGCATCAGCTCAATCGGCTGGCGCAGCAGTTCCTCGGGCAGCTTCGACTGCAACCAGCGCCATTTTTCCTCGGCTTCTTCCCGGGTTTTACCGACAATCGGCGTCAGTTGGGCGAGCACGATGATTTCGCCTGGTTTACGACCAGCATTGCCCGCAATCTCCCTTACTTCGGCGCAATAGGCGGCCGCGGCAGTTCCAGACAGGGGGGTGAAGAGCAACTCGCCGATGGAGCCGGCAAGCTGCTTGCCCGGCCCGGAACCCCCGGCCTGTGCGATCACCGGATACCCTTGCACCGGGCGCGCCACGTTCAGTGGACCGGTAATATCGAAGTGCTTGCCGTGGTGGTCGAGCTTGTGCAGCTTGCCGGCATCGAAGAAGACTCCGCTCTCGCGATCATTGATGACCGCGTCGTCCTCCCAACTGTCCCACAGCCCCTTGACGACATCGACATATTCGGCTGCCCGTTCATAGCGGCTTACGGGGTCGGCCAAAGGCTTGCTCGAAAAGTTCCTCTGGTCCCCGGGCGTCCCTGACGTCACCACGTTCCAGGCGACGCGGCCGGCGCTGATGTGGTCCAGCGTCGCAAATTGACGGGCCATCGCATAGGGCGCCACGAACTCGGTGAAGGCTGTCGCGACGATGCCGACCTTGCTGGTCTGAGCAGCTATCGCGGTGGAGATGACCAGCGCATCCCATGAGCCCATGCGGGCCGTGTTGGGGCGCAGATGTTCCGGAACCGGAATGAGTGAATACTGGTCGCCGAAAAATATGGCATCGAATTTTGCACGCTCCGCCGCGCGGGCGAGATCGATCCAAAGGTACGGGTCCCAGGAACGGCTGGCCTGCGAAGCCGGCCGACGCCACGATGCAAGATGCCACCCGCCGATGTGTGGCATTACTGCCAAGGGAATGTGGGTCATACCATCCTCTCTGCAATTGATGGCAATCCAGCAGGATGTCCGGAACTGACGTCGGGGATCTCCCGATCGGAAGGACGTGGCAACTGGTGTCGCAGAACTCCGCCCCCTTGAATCAGCCGAAAACAACCTTTGTTGCGGGAATGCCTGTTTGGTCTTATCTTGCGTTTCCCTCCATACATCTTTTCGCGCGCCTCCTAGTTGTGGAGATGCGTCAAACTTTTGTTGCTTCACGTCAAACGAGCGAATGGCTCACCGTGAGCAGGAGAGTCGCGCCTGCTTAAAGAATCGCCGCCTTGTTCACATTTCGTTTACGACCGGCAACGAGACCGCGACCTTGCGCGGCCGTCTGCCATGAGATAGCATGCGCTATAAGCTACCGCTGGTCGCCGTTATCTTGGCTTTTCGTGGAAGCATCTAGGCTACACAGCGGGCAGATCGAGGTTCCTCGTCGGTGACAAGCGCAGCGGAGAACGGAGAGGCAGCATCGTCCGAATATCCTCAACTGCGCGATGTCGATTGTGCGCATTACTGGTTGGAGGTCCCGGCGATCAGCGTGGGGATTCTCAGTGCGGCCTTGCGCCGCAAGGGACGTGATCCCGTCGCGATCCTCAAGAGCGTCGGCATTTCGCCAGAGGTGATGTACCAGCCGGGACGACGGGTAGGATGGGCGCAGGAAATGGCCCTCCAGGCCAAGTTCGCGGCCCTAACCGATGGCGATTTTCAGGCATGGGTGGAGGTAGGGCGGCAGTATTCCTTCCCTGCATTCGAGGCCTTCGGTCTAGCAATGGTGGTCTCACCCACCTTGCGGCATTTCAGAGACACGATTGTGGACCTCAAAGCCAAATACACCGGCGCTATGGCATTTCCGCTACCCGACGCCGATGGCTGGACCGGCATGGAATTCATCTTCCCTGCAAACAGCGCCATAACGGCGCAGCTGTCGCGTTTCAGCGTCATTCGTGATCTGGTTGCGGCGGTCACGATGCTGGAAAGCCTCTGGCAAGGGCCCTTTCCGATGAAATGCATTGGGATTCCTTTTGCAATGGTTCCGCCCGGCCTTGCATCTGCCCTTTCCTATCGTCTTGAATCCAGTATCGACCGAACTCGGCTCGTCTGGTCTTCGAATTTGATGGACGTGAGGCTCCCACGGGGAAACGAAGGTCTGTTCCAGTTATATCTCGACCAGGCCAGCCGATCGGACTCCTGGGTCCGCGCCCCTTCCGAGATCGATCACCAGACGCTGACCCTGCTCAAGCAGCCGGGCAACTGCGGACTGGAAATAAGGGAGGTAGCAGCAAAGTTAGGATTGTCACCGCGAACCCTTCAACGCCGCCTGAGCGGCAGAAACGCCTCGTTTCAGGAACTTCGCGAAGCAGCTCGACAGCATGAATCGAAGCGGCTGTTGACCGACACCGATCTTCCGATCTCAATAATTGCCGACCGCGTGGGCTACTTTGAGGTAGCCAGCTTCAGCAATGCCTTTCGTCGCTGGAACGGCGAAAGCCCTACTTCTTTCCGGGAGCATCACACGTCTGACCGCTGAATATGCTGGATTGTCGCAGCTGGCCGCCAAATATTCAATTGCGTGCGGTTCGTTGTCATGTGTGGAACGTCACGCTTTCTTCCAAGGGCGCCTTCGGGATGCGATAGTCGTTCGCGGGATGCGACCGATCGACGTAACCGAACGAGATTCCGAACAGCATCTTCAAGTCTTGGCCCACTTGGAGCGTCTCTCGGATCGTCTGGGCGAAGAAGCCCAGCATGGTCTGCGGGATCCCACCCAGGCCCCCAGATCACCTGCAGTCCGCACACAATCGCCCATCTTCGGCATGAACAGCATGGCGACGTGGGGCGCGTCGAAGAACTTCAGATTGCGCTGGGAAGCGATGCGGCGATCCATGAGCGCGTCCCGGGCGACGCCGATCGCCTGATAATATGCAGCACCCTGCGCCTGCGACCTTTCGCTGTAGATACCATGATAATCATCAAGCGAGAAACTGAAATCAGGCGTGAAGTTGCCCGCATCATCGGCGGCAATAAGTGCGGCGCTCAGCTCGTCGCGCGCCTTGCCTGAGACGATATGGACTTGCCATGGTTGCGTATTGCAATTTGATGGGGCTAGCCGGGCGTCGTCGAGCACCGCGCGCATCTTAGCATCCGGAACAGCGTCGGGCAGAAATGCGCCCGTACGACTTCGCTGAATAGCCTGTCACTCGTCACTCAGCAATCCTCAGATAGCGTACATCAGGCCTGCTGGTCGATGGCTTCGACAAAGCAGAAGTAAAAGGTGGTATCTTTCTTCTAGAGCGGTTTTCGATCTGATTGAATCAGATCGACCGCTCTATTCCTTTGTTTTACCGCGATTTCTTAAACGTCAGATGATGCCATCTGACTGGAAATCGCTCTAGACTATTAACGACGGCCGTAGCGTGACAGGAGTTCGCGACCTTGCGTCTCTCCATTGTCCCAGAAATCAAGCGATGACGCCTCTAGCATTCCAGCGCCACAGATGCGGTCGAAATTATCTCGAATATCCTCCAGCGTCGGAGCGTCGCTGGCAAAACCCGGTGTCTCCCCCACGCCGATCATGGTCGTCGTACCGGCAATCGAGGTGAAAGATGCACCACTGACCGGACAATTTTCATGGCAGAGCCACGCCACGATGGGCGCGACGAGCGCCGGGCCGAAGCTGCGCCGCAATTCCTCGCTGACGTCGTTACCCAATCGCTCTTCTCCGGGACGGGTGAGCGCGCCAGGCGCGATAAGATTGACGCGGATATCGGCATCGCCGGCTTCATGCGCGAGGCAGCGGGTCAATCCGTGTACAGCACCTTTTGCGACCCCATATTCGATCCGCCCCGCCGAGCCGTAATAGCCTACGCTGGAGCCGGTATTGACGATTCTGCCGTAATTCTGGCGTTTGAAATGTGGCCATGCTGCCTGGATGAGATCGATCGCGCCCAGAACATGCACACTGAAGAACCGGTTGAAGCTGGCGTGCGTGGCTTCTTCGAACGGATGGAGCGGCAGGAAATTGCCCGCATTGTTGACAATGATGTCGATGCGCCCGAACGCATCAATCGCCTGACTGATAATTGACTGGGCCGCGTTGACAGTTCCCACCGCGTCGAAATTCGCGATGGCTTCGCCTCCTGCCGCGACAATGGCATCCGCCGCTTCCTGAGCAGGCCGCGTATCGCCCCCTTCACCTGCAAGATTGCCGCCCGGGTCGTTGACAATCACTTTCGCGCCGCGCGAAGCAAGCAGTTCGGCGTAGGCTCGCCCCAAACCCCTTGCTGCGCCCGTGACCACGGCCACGCGTCCGTCGAATCGAAGTTCAGTCATTCTCGATTACCTCAGTCTGCATCTCGGGCTCGTTCCATTGCCTCTGCGCCGGCGATCCCGGACCTGATGTGTCGCTGGTCTCGCTCATTTCCCGGCGGGACGACTCAGTCGGCCAAAGCCGGAGAGTTCGAAGGCGGTGGGGCAAGAACCTTGGCTAGTATCTCGCGAGCCTCGGGATTCCCGTCGAGCAACCGGTTCTTCCGATTAGCGATTTTCCAGCCCGCTCCGATACGAAGGAATTCCCAGCGTGACGAACTCAGCCGAGCAGCTTTGAAATGTCCGTTCTCGTGCATGAACAGGAATGCGTAGTGCGTGGCCGATGCGCGATCGCCGTCCACCACGATGTGCGGGTTCGTCGATACATGCGCACATCCCTGCGCCATCAGATCATCGAAGAACGGACCGTCGAACATTTGGAGGACGTCAGCGCCTTCAAGATTTCCATAGCCGCCGACGTCATACGTTCCGTCCGAGGTCCACAAGCTACGAAGCAGATCGAGCGATCGGGAATCCGCAGCCGGTCCATAAGCTGCGATGAGCTGCTGTATCGCGAGTAGATCCTCGACTTTCTGCAACCGCTCCTCAAGCGAAGGTGTGCTCTCTGGCATCAGATGATATCCAATTCTTTGGGCATTAGAATGACTGGAAGCTATCAGGATGCAATCGTGCGATACTGAATGGCGGGGTGGCTGGCTTCGAGCTTGGACCCTCGCCCCGGGTACAACTTTTCGCGGAACGTTCCTTCGCGATATTCGCGCTGCATCAGTCCGCGGTCCTTCAGTACGGGCGCGACGAAATCGACGAAATCGCGATAGGTGCCCGGCAGGTCCATATACATAATGTTGATGCCGTTCACTCCGACTTCCCGGTAGTCCTGAATTCGATCGGCAATCGTCTCGGGTGTTCCGACGACGCGCCAGCGTTTGGTGGAGAAACGCAGCAGGTCGCGAAGGCGGGGCGTCGTACCCTCGGGGGCGGCGTCGAGAGCCAGCTGGATACCCCCGCGCATGCCGGGTATTTTTTCAAGTAGGTCCACAAGAGGGGTGTCCGGATCCATTTCGCGGACGTCGAGCCCCGTGCCGCCGCCCATGATCGTCATCTGTGCCTCGTCGCTCATCCATTCTTCAAGTTCAGCTTCCTTGCGACGAGCCTCCTCTTCGGTCGAACCCACCACAAACGTCAATCCCTCGATGAAAAGTATGTCGTCGTCGTTCCGACCGGCCTCGCACGCCAGTTTCTTGATCTCCGCGATCTTCCTTGCGGAAGCCTCCGGAGCGCCCGAAATGAGGAAGGCGCCTTCTGCGTGCTTGGCCGCGAAAGCCAATCCGGCAGTCGACGCACCTGCCTGGAATAAAACCGGCGTACGCTGCGGGGATGGCTCCACGAGGTGCGGCCCCTCCACGCTGTAGCGTTCCCCCTTATGATGGATCTTGTGGATTTTCGAAGCGTCCGCGTAAACGCCGGTGGCGGCGTCCTTGACGATTGCGCCGTCTTCCCACGACCCTTCCCATAGCTTGTAGACGACCTCGATATATTCCTCCGCCCAGCGATACCGCTCGTCGTGATCGACGATCGACGGCAGTCCCATGCTGCGCGACCCGTTGTCGGAGGCGCTCGTCACAACATTCCAGCCCACGCGGCCCTTCGTAAGGTGGTCGAGGGTCGATATCGCACGAGCGAATGCGAACGGATGCGCCTGAAGGACCGAGTTGGTGTAAACGAATCCGAGGTTTTTGGTTGCATACGCCATCGCCGAGATCAGCATGCTGGGATCGCTGATCGGAAACTGGATGGCATGGCGTGCGATGGTTTCCAGCGGACCGGCGTAGAGCCCGAAGACATCGGCAAAGAACAGGCCGTCAATTTTCGCTGATTCGGCTAACTTCGCAAGCTCGACCCACATGTCCAAGTTGTTGTAGTCTACGGACTCGCATCCTGGTTTGCGCCATGTGCCATGGGTAATGTGCGAGGGCGTGTTCATGACGAAAAAGTTGAAAATCATCGGCCTGTCCATAACCGTATCCTCTACACTGCATTTTCATTTGTTACATTAAAAGCCATCGGATGACTTAGAATTTGGAAATTCTCATCTTCTAGGCGAAAACCAGATATTCTAGTCTTCGCTATTGACGTTATTCACGTAATCGCGGTGCAGTTGAGCAGGGAGGTACTTCTCCTCCCAATCGCGAACTTCGCGATAAGTTGGCCGGGCAAAAACTTCGCCCCACCCCATGTCATAAGGGGTCCCGCGGTATGAATTCAGCTTTTCGTAGTATTCGTCCATGGGCCCGTATTCGCCGCTGGACTTGATATCGACCAGGAGTTTCCACGGCTCTTGCACGCCAGCGAGGATGAACGGAACGATGTCGATCGACTGTCCCATCGCCGAAAGCTCCGCTAGGGTCGGGCGTCGCCCGATCTTCACGGAGGGGATGGCGTAGGCCGGCCGGGGCGTGGCCGCGATTGCGGTTTCGATCTGCTCCCAGGTGTGCAGCCCTTCGTAGAAAATGACATCCGCATCGGTTTCCGCACAATAAAGCTGGCCCCGGCGGATCGCTTCGTCGAGGCCACCTCCGGCCGCGCCGTAACCGTCTGTTCGCGCAACAATGACGAAATCCTTGTCGATCTCGTCCCGCGCGTCGGTCGCCGCATTAAGCCGCCCAATCGCCTCGGCGTCGGACACGATCGCGATTCCGCTCTGTCCTCCGGCCTTTTTCGGCTCCTGCTGGTCTTCAATGTGGACGCCCGCGATGCCCGCGTGAGCGAACTCGTGCACCGTACGACGGATGTTGGCTGGTCCGCCGCCATATCCGGTATCGGCATCGCAATAGACCGGAATGTCCACCGAGCGAGCGACCCTCGTCGCGTGCTGGACCATTTCGGTGAGAGTTACTAGCCCGAGATCCGGCATACCCATGGTCCACCACGCGGTCATGCTTCCGGAAATTTCAAAGGCTTCGAAGCCCGCGCGTTCCGCCATTTGCGCATGGATCGGAAGCGTCCCAAAGGGCATGAGCACCGTTTCGGGGCGCTGGAACAGGGCCTTGAGCCGGGTTGTCTTCCTGTTACTCATAATCTCCGCCCGCGGACATTGCCGCCTTACGTTTTGAAACAACTGATCAATACATTGTGATTGCGCGCTTCCGTTCGATCAGACTTCTGCTCCGATGGTGATGGCCGCGTAGATGCAGTCTTCGTCGTAGGGATTGAGCCAGGCGTGGGGCGCACCCGCCACCACTATTAGGTCTCCGGTGCTGAGCGTACGTTTTTCTCCACTCGGCAGGGCAAAGTCGATCTTGCCTGACAGGATTATCTCGTAATCGATCGTATGGGTGGCATGCATCGAGGGGTCACCATGATGATGCCCGTCAACCAAGCTTCCCTCTGAAGTCGCCGCGACGTCCATTTGGCCCGCCGATCGAGCGGGAAAGCGCATAATGCCGAAGGTCGAGCCGCCCTTGCCAGCAACCGCCAGAGCTTTGGACGGCGAGCCAAACGCGCCTAAGGAATGGCGATCTTCGACTGTCCAGAACCACGCAGCCTCAAAGACACCTTCCTGCTCCGCCGTCAGCGGCTTGCAGCTGTCGATGAATGAGGAGGTTCCGTCGGGGTTGATGGCCGCGACGACAAGGTTGAAATCCTTCACCTCTTTTGGGAATGCCAAGTTATCGCTCCTGTCCCAGATCCCCCCATTGCATGGGGGTGTCGATCATGACTTTTCTCTTCGATCTTTAGCGCATCCTTGACGGATCCGCTTGCGGTAGCGCGCCATATCCATTGTGCTTGTATGCCCCCAAGAGCTTTGTCCCGCCTTGGGGCGGGGTGTTCATCATACCCTCTCGCGCCGCTTTCCCCGACCCGTAAGGCTGGCGTCGCGCCGCAACACCAGCCCCGCGAAGTAGGTCGACTGAACCTATAACTCCGAACCGCGCGGCGGGGGACAAGTCCGCTCCGGCGCTGCGGTTCAGCGCTATCAAAATCCGAAGCCGAGCGTCACGCCGTATGTGCGTGGCGGCGCCGGGATGTAAGGAAAGCCCGACGGTCCGGCTTGCGAACCTTGGAAGGTCGCAATCTTCTCGTCAGCCAGGTTCTTCACCCACGCGGTGACGTAGAAGGCCTCACTGGGCGCGAAGCGCACCTGGGCATTTATACGATCGTACGCCGGCTGCGACAGAATGTTGTCCGGCTGCCAAAAGAACCCACTGTTATGATACCAGTCGGCACCGATCACCCACTCACCGGCATCGGAACTGAACTTATATGATGCGCCAACGGTTGAAGTGAACTTGGCCGCCTGGGGTAGCCGATTGCCCGAAGCATCCGTAGTACCAAGCAGGGCTCCGTACGGCGGCGCGGCGTTCTGCGTGTAGGCAGGCGCATCGGCATAGGCCGTATACTTAGGATCAAGATACGAAGCTGCGAAGTTTACAGAAAGGCCATCGATGACCGCCAGTTCCCCTTCAATCTCCGCCCCACGCACGCGCGCCTTGCCCGCATTCGAGAAGGCGATCGCGTTATTCACAAGGAGCTGAACTTGCGGGTTCTTGACGTCGTACTGGAATACGGCCCCGTTGATCCGCAAACGGCGATCGAGAAGCGTGGCTTTGAACCCAAGTTCGTATGCCTCAATCGATTCGGGCTTGGTTGCAGGTGGCGAGAAGGGCAAGAGGTTGTAGTTTGCCGATTTGTAACCGGAACTGAAGGTGGCATAGAGGAGAACGTCGGAAGCGACCTCGTAGTCGACCGCTGCCTTAAAACTTGCTTTGTTGGTTTTATCGGTATCCTTGATCAACGGAGCAATGGGAAGAACCATGGCCCCGCCCCCGAGCGTCAGCTCACCGCTTCCCGAGCCACTCATCCTGTCGGCGCTGTACCGGGCACCACCGGTGACCTTTAATCCCGGCGCCACTTCGTAGGTTAGCTGGGCGTAGCCGGCGTATGATTTCGCGCGTTGACGTGCGTCGTAATCGGCTGCGTTTAATGTCCCATCACCAAGGACGTCACCGGGAATAAACGCCGGCCCCTGGAAGCGCAAAGGATGATAGGAGCTCAATGTATTATAATAGAACAGGCCGACAATCCACGTCAGGGGTTGTGGGTCGCGATTTCCAATCTGGAACTCCTGCGTGAACTGCTCGGTTTTTCCGAAGAAATCGGCTCTAGCGTCCGGACGGGGACCATAGTCAAGATCTACTATTCCATGTTCTTTCACATTGAGATAGCCGGTCGTGCTGGTGAAGCGAACAGCCCCAAAGCTCTGCTCAATGCGGAGTGAACCCCCTGCGCCATTATACTTCTGGCTGGAGTCCACATCTTGGTTCGTGTTGTAGAACCCGGCGTTGGTACGGGCATCGAAAGGAGGTGACAGATAACCGGCGATCGTTCCGGGATACGTGTTTCCCAGTTGCGAGTCGAGCGAATAGGCATAGAAGGCCGACAACAAAACACGGGTATCTGAACTTGGCTCCCAAAGCAGTTTGCTGCGCGCCGTGAAGTTATCCTGATAACCCACGCGCTTGCCAGTTGCCAGATTCTTACCCCAGCCGTCTTTCTGTTTGACGCCCGACACCGCGACGTCAACGGACAGATTTTCTGCCAACCCCGTGGTGGCGTACAGTCCGCCCTGCAGGGTGTTGAACGACCCATAGCCGATACGGCCTTTGACCTTCGTAGTAGAAGAGGGATCGGAGGTGACCAGTTGGATCACGCCTCCACTGGAGTTTCTCCCAAACAGGGTTCCTTGCGGCCCTTTCAAAACCTCTACCCGCTCAATATTGTCGAGCGAAAAGAAGCCCGCCGGAAGACGCGAATAATAGACGCCGTCAACGTAGACAGCGACACTGGATTCGTTACCGACCGCGTTTGATGGATTGCCGATACCGCGCAAAATCGGAAGGATCGCTCCGGCATTTGGATTGAGTGAAAGACCCGGCGTAAGCGTGGCGATCTCGGTGACATTCGTAATTGCTCTTGTCTGAAGCGCTTCCGACGAGAAGGCGGTGACCGCCAGCGGAACTTTCTGAATATTTTCTGACCTCTTCTGCGCAGTAACCACGATCTCCGATACCTGCGGGCCAGTAGACTCTCCGGATGTGTCCACTTGCGCGTTTGAAGGGGCGGTGTCTTGTCCGGAGGCCATTGCATGCGCAGGTGCGGGCAAACCAAGCAGTCCTACCGGCGAAATACCGCACAACAATCCAATAACGATTCTGTTCATCATAACCTCCCCATCTCCCGCGTTCTTCGCGCGTCAATTAAATCGCCTCTAAAATTTTCAAAGGATCAATTTAAGACTGTTTGGCAACCATGCCACTGCCTTCGATCACATCGCAAAGTCCCATCCGGCAGGCCGCGCGATCGAGGAACTTCTTCTCGTCTTCGCTGAGCGCTTGCGAGACGTGCGGTTGCTTTAGAATCTCGGCCATCTCGGCAATTGCCGCTTCATCGCGGAACTCATAGATGCTGATCGCGTCATAGGCACAGCCGGCATCTTCATCACCCATACGCCCAGTAGACCAATCATCGCTTGTGAAGTCCGCCATCATTCCCGGATAATGCCGACTAAAGTGTACCAGAAGGTGCCCAATGAACTTCGCGCCAAGTGGTACGTGACTATTCTCGTAATGATCACGAAATTCGGCAGGTGATATCCCATCCTTACGTTTCAAAAGGACAATGAACTTAGTTTTCATGATCGGCATTCCTATTTCGTCAGGATTGCGAAAGTACTCGAAAATATCTAATATCAATGCTACCGCTTAACGCCCGTCCATCCGCCATCGACCGCCAATTCAATTGCATTGACATAGGAAGCGTCATCGCTCGCCAAAAATGCAACCGCAGCCGCGAGTTCATCTGCCTGACCAACCCGCCTGAGTGGCACGCTTTCTTGAATGACCCGCAAAAATGCCGGGCGTAACTCGTCCGGGATGCCCAGCTTGGGGCCCATCTCGGTCTGGACAGGCCCTGGACTCACGGCGTTCACCCTGATTCGACGGTCAGCCAGTTCACCCGCGAGCACGCGAGTAAAAGCTGCCACTGCCCCTTTTGAAGCCGCATAGACGCCGGAAGCGAGCATCCCCATTTGATTGTTTACCGAGGTGGTTAAGATGATGGATCCGCCATCGCGCATCAGGGGGGCAAGCGATTGTGCACCGAACAGAACCGCCTTGACGTTCACTGCAAAGATGGCGTCGAAAACTGCCTCATCGATTTCTGCCAGCGTCTGAAACTTACCGGTTCCCGCATTAAGAAAGGCAACATCCAGTCCCCCGAAATGCCGTTCAACCTCCCGCGTCAGCGAGCGAATGTCATCCAGATTTGACGCGTCGGCCCTGATCGTCACAACGTCCGGGCCTAGTTCCGCACTAGCCGCAGCTAGGCGATCAGCGCTCTGGCCGGTTATGGCTATGCGCGCACCCTCCGCCAGGAAGCGGCGGGCAGTAGCAAACCCGATTCCGGTAGTGCCGCCAGTGATAAGCGCAGTCTTCCCTTCTAACCTTTTCAAGATACTCTCCCTATCAATCCGATAGTAATTGGCCGCGCCACATCAATTAAAAGGCCCATTGACCATCATCTGCGCAATTTTCGTCCGGATGAAAATCCAAATTAAACACTATGACATGTTCAAATTGCACGAGATTACAGAATTATTGACGATTTTATTTTGTCGACAGTATATGGGTTTATATTAGGGTTTGAGGACGTGACGGACAATATCAATGGAAAAAATGTTCTCTATGTGAACAGGCCTAATCGGATGGTTTCGCCTGATGGCGTTGTTAGCCTCTTGTGAATGCGGCGATCGAACTGAACCTGTGAGATAGATTGTTTACCGCTTTGCGTAGCCTTATGCGGAGCATCGCCAAGAGTCCCGTGCTGATCGCGGGTGTCGGATTGCTGTTTGATTGGCCAAATGCGATTTCCTTGGGAGCGTAGCTCGGCAGGGCGCAGATGGTACACGGTTTTCACCGGTCCACGTCCTGTGCGTCTGGCGCCCAACCGATTCTGTGACTAGAGCGGTTTTCGATCTGATTGAATCAGATAGACCGCTCTATTCCTTTGTTTTACCGCGATTTCTTAAACGTCAGATGATGCCATCTGACTGGAAATCCCTCTAGAGGCCACAGAACACACCGGCCGCAAGAATCGATATGTCGGCGTGATTTGGACGATTTTCGCTCATGTCCGGCCAGACGTTTACGGCGACCGCAGCTATTTCTCACATCCAAGGGGAACCAGCGACGTTGCAACTTGGCTCCTGATAATGCCGCTTTTTGCGCTGCCGTTACGGCCCAAACTGGCGACGGCGGCGCAATGCACTAACAATTCACGCGGACTACTGGTGGGGGCAGGTCAGCGGGCCAGTTCAACGTTTGTCGAACGTCATCCACAATTCCGTCAATCCGTAGGCGACATAGGTGCTGGTATAGCTGTAGCTTTGCTCGCCCCGCGTCGTGCGGAAGTTGTGCATGCGCTCCACAAGCTGGCGGAAGGAAGCGCGCATTTCTTCGCGCGCCAACTGATTGCCGATACAGAGATGGATACCGCTCCCGAACGTCAGGTGGGACCGGGCATTTTCGCGCTCAAGATCCACCGTCTCCGGTTCAGGGAAGATCTCGGGATCGAGATTTGCGGCGCCGTACCTGGTCTCGATGAGCGAGCCCGCCGGGATATGGACGCCGCCAATTTCCAGGTCTGCAGTCGCGCGCCTGAACATCGTGGTTGCCGGAGTCTTGATGCGCAACGTTTCTTCGATGAAGGCGTCCAGCTTCTTGGGATCGCTACGGATCTCGTCTATCAACTCGGGCCTCTCGATGAGGATGGCCATGCCGCCCGCGATTGCGTTGGCCGTCGTCTCTCCTCCCGCGAGAAAGAGAAGCCACAGGATGCTGATGAGCTCGCGCATGTTGAGAGTCCGGCCGTTCACCTCGGCATGGACGAGAGTGCTCAGCAGACTGTCGTCGGGTGCAGCTCTGACCCGTTCGACATTCTTTGCGAGATATTGCTGCAGTTCGATAACTGCAGGAACGAGTTCAAGCTCGCGCTCGGGTGAGAGAGCCGGATTGGACGTCTCGAGCGACATGTCGTTCCAGCGTTTGAACTTGTCGAGATCACGATCAGTAACGCCAAGGATTTCCGTGAAGACGGCGAGCGGCAGCCGCATCGCGAATTCGTCGAAAAAATCAATCTCGTCCTTTTCGATGAAGCCGTCGATCATCTCCTTGACGGCCTTCTCGATCTGGGGCTCCAGGCTCTGGACCTTGTCGCGGGTGAACGCCTTGTCTACGAGGGTCCGGTAGGTCCGGTGCTCCGGCGGATCATTGGTTACGAGCGTATCCATCGGCAGGAAACCCTGCTCTTCGAACATCTTGTTGATCTGGTCGCTGATGGCGGATGCCCGGGTCTGGATGACACCGGTCTTGCACGAGAGGACCTTGGTATCCATCGCGGCTTTACGGACATCACGATAGCGTGTCAGGATATAGTTTCCGCTTACCGGGTCTTTATAGACCGGCTGCTCCTCGCGGAGCTTGTGATAAGCTGGGAAGGGGCATCGCCGGGTTTCCGGGTTCGTGAAGGTTATCGGGCAACCTTCCAACTCGACCGTGCCATTTGCCGACGCGGCGGCGCCGATTTCATCCGTTTCCATCGATACTCTCCGAAAGGTTCTCAGCGGGAGACGCCCTTATTGGACAAGCGCCTTTCTAACGTGAGCGCGCCGACAAAATCAAAGGATGCCAGTTTGCCATTCCGGACATTGTGCACACGATGCGCACATCGCTTTGCGATGCGCGCCCGCTACCTTTTGGCCAGCGGCCGCTGAGCAGGAACAGGCAAAAAACCGATGGCTGCGCGTTCGCAAATGTTGCGCCTGATAAGACATGTGGGGCCGGTTCCCAATCGGCTCCGTGGGCCGGTGCAGTCGTGTCCCGAGTCTAGCTATCGGCTTTCGTCCGCCTGTGTCGCAAGCATGCCACGTTGCGGATCCGCTTTGAAATGCTCTCCAGGTCGGTCCGAACCCGGGTTGACGACATCGAATAGCCGCACATATCCAGATCGCCGAACGCGCCATTCGCCGGCGTCCTTGCGATAATCGTCATAATAGTAGCCGGCACCCTCCAGCCGTTCTCCTCCCTGGAAATCGCTTTCCTTCGCATGTGGGTTGGCGGCGGCGAAGTGAACGATGTCTTGCATCCGCCACACGCCTTTCGCAGTCCCTGCCGCCCCGAGGGTTATTTCAGGATGCAGCGCGACATGGCTGCTTACGAACGAGGGTGTCAGTGTGCTTCGAAAGAATTCAAGGATCGCTTCCTTGCCTTCGAATGTGTAGAGGCCGCTGCCGTACCACACGTCTGCATCGGTGGTGAAACACTCGGCCATCAACGCCCAGTCCTGGGTGTCGACGGCGCGCATGTAGCGGTATTTGAGCTGCTCGATTTCACGGACGTTGATGAGGTCTTCCAGGGTCATGGTTCACCTGTCGGATGTAGTTCCAATCCTGTGTTCATGCGGCCGACGACAATATGCCGCCATCGGCTCGCAGCACGGCACCATGGACATGTGCCGACAGCGGACTGGCCAGATAGGTGACGAGCGACGCCACATGGTCGGGTTTTGTCAGCTCGCCCACTTTCACCGAAAAGCTTTCGGCCGCGTCTTTCTCGATATCTTCCCATGCACGCTCGGCATTGCCGGGAAGGGAGCGGAAATAATCCTCTAGGACCGAGGATATGACCAGCCCAGGCGCCACAGCGTTTGCGGTTACACCTGACCCGGCCAGCGATTTGGCCAGATGGATGGTGAGAGCGTGAAGTGCAGCCTTCGCGGCCGAATAGTCGGGTATCGTGAAGGGGGCAGGGGAAATACCGGCGATGCTGCCGATTTGGATGACGCGGCCCCAGCCGCGTTCCTTCATCCCCGGCAGGCAGCCGCCAATCATCCGGACAGCTGAAACGACGTTCAGTTGGAAGGTGGCGACCCAGTCCGACGGGCCGGCATTGTCCCAGTTGAGGCTCGGATTGGAAGGACCTCCCGCGTTGTTCACCAGGATGTCGATGCCGCCCCAGCAATCCAAGGCCGCGCGGACAGCCGCAGCGGCGCCTCCATCGGTTGAAAGGTCTCCGATAACGACGCGCGCTTCGCCTCCGCTGGCCCTGATTTCGTCAGCGACGGCTTTCGCTCTGTCTGCGTTACGGCCGTGTACCACCACTCTGCTACCCTCGGACGCAAGCCGCTTCGCGATCGCGGCCCCGATACCCGCGCTGCTGCCGGTCACCAGCGCCGTCCTGCCACTAAGGTCCATGTCCATCGCGTGTATCCCTTGGTGAGCGCTATTGTGACCAACTGCCGGTGTAGGAGCCTAGCGCGTATCCGCCATCGAGACGGGTTTTCGTTCCCTTACAGAAGCCAGCGTCTTCGTCGGCGAGAAGTGCGATCGCAGACGCGATATCCTTGACCTCCCCGACGCGACCCGCAGGAACGCGGGACGTGAAATGATCCGCTACGACCAGGTCGTTCAACAAATCTCGTGTCATTCCCATGCGCACCGTGCCGGGTGCGATGGAGTTGGCAATTATCCCAAAGGCACCGAAATCGATCGCGAGATTGGCGTTAAACCCTTCGAGAGCACACTCGTTCTCCATGTACGATCCCGTGGAATGGGTTGCAACTAAGGCGGTAAAGGTCATAATTCAGACCATTTCATTGCCTGGTTCTGAGCTTAGACCACTGCTGGCGTCGGGATGGGAGAAGGGCAGCCTTGCGCAAACTGGGGTTTTGTTTCGGATTCCGGCGGTTTTGGCTTCGGTTCAGGCATTGACGGGGCAGACAAGCAGCTCGTTATGGTACGAAGTGCCGCGTTGGAATGTTATGGCGAACCCGGAACAATTCTCAGATTGAACCACGGGTATTGCGAACGTCTCCGGTCGACCGCAGCGAGGGGCAGGTGATATGTCATCTCCGACCGAACTTCCACAATCTGGGAGCTGTTGCTCCCTGGCGGTCGCCTGATCATGACCTCGGCTTGGCCGGGAAGCCAGTTCGCATTATTTGGCTCAAACAACAGACCAGTATCTAGACTGGCGGCGTACGCGCATCGAAGGAGAGAGCGAAGTGACGGTGAAAGCATGTCATATATCGGCGTCGATGGGGGTTGACGACGTCAACGTCCAGCTGATTGACTACAAGTGGAGCGCCAACGAGCAGATCTCGGAATGTGAGAACCGGTACATACTCCGTTATCGGCCTGATCCGAGGCCGATCAGCGTAGCTGCGCATCTCAAGCACGGTCGGCTACAAACCTTCGGTCAGCTGATGTTCTTTCCGGCCTGTACCGCGGTCGAGACGACGCCTGCGAAAGCCAGCGAACGCTCCCGGTCGATCGTGTGCATGTTCGACTATGAATGGTTTCGGCGGATTTCGTTCGATCGCGACGACTGGAATGATAATGATCTCGCGGAATGCTATGATATGAAGAATTTTAGCATCGAGCAGGCGGTGCGACGACTGGGCATGGAAGCGGAGTGCCCCGGATTTGCCAGTCATTTGATGGTGGAGTCGCTCGCCCAGTCCGTAGCCGTCGACCTCGCACGGCATTTTCTTCCGGGCGGGCGGGCGAAGCGCGTCAGAACGCAGGAGGGGCGGTTGTCACTGCGGGAACTCAACCGAATCTACGACTATGTCGAGAGCGTGGTGAACAGGTCCCCGACGACCGAAGAAATTTCGAAGCAATGCGGCATCAGCTCCGCGCACCTGCGACGCTCTTTCAAGCATTCCACCGGGGACACGCTGCATCAATATGTGACGAATGTTCGGCTTCGGAAGGCGCGGTCTTTGCTCGCTGAGAGCGATCTTCCGCTAAAGGAAGTCGCGTATAGGCTCGGTTTCGCCAGTTCCAGCACCTTCTCCTCGACGTTCCGAAAAATCTCGGGCGAAACGCCGAGCGGATTTCGGACGCGCCTCCAGAATTGAACGCGCTTCCCCAATAGCCGTGGGGGCATCCCGCTTCCGGCAACGCATGTTTCGCTAGGCGATGGCGGTTGACGAGGCAGCGCGTTCGACCGTGGCGCGCTCTCCTCAACCGTGGCTTTGCCAGCTGTAGGCCTCAAGGCCCCCCTGAAATTTCCGAGCATAGGATCCGCTCCGGATATCCTCAATGACGTCGATATGTTTTGGTTGCCAACCAAGATCTGCGACGGTGCGCTTGGCGATCGAACGGCTGTTTACCGCAAGAGCGATATCGACCCAGAATTTACCCCACAGTTCGCAGGCCTGCGCGTAATCCAGACTCCTCGTGGTCGTCCCGGTCACTTGCGCCACGGCCTCAGCGATGCTGCGGAAGTTCGCTTCTCCGCTGACGGTATGATATAATGCGCCGGGCGTGCCTTTCTCCACCGCAAGAGCATAGGCCTCCGCCAGATCCTCGACGTGGACGGCGGAATAGAGATTGAGACCATGGCCGAGATAGCAGGCATGCCCGGTTGATCGAACGGATTCGAAAATTTGCGGAATCTGGATGCTTCCGCCGTTCCCGTAGATCAGCGGCGGACGAATCACATAGGTGCGAAGCCTTTCGGTCGAAGCCGACCGAACGCGCTCTTCGGTCTGGATTCGCATCGCGCGGTTGGGCCGCGCGGGGAATGGAAATGGGTCGTCCTCGGCGAACGTATATTGCGACCAGCGACCGTCGAGCGATTCTATCGAGAGCACGCCGGAACCCGACGTGAAAAGGAGATTCTGGGTGTCGCCTTGGGTACAGCCCTCGACGAGCGCGTCCATGACACTCAACTCGTCGTCAAACGGGACCATCGCGGCCATGACCACGACATCATAACCGCCGACGATCCGCTTGAGCGCGCTCAAATCGTCGAAACTTCCTTCCACCGGCGCGACGCCCTGCTCTTCCAGGCTCCGAATATTCTCCGGCGTGCGGGCGAGACCTGACACAGTGTAGCCGCGCTGTGCGAAGGTCTTCGCGACATGGGATCCGACATATCCGGTTGCGCCGATGACGAGGGCTTTCATAATGGCTTCTCTTTCCGATTTTCTGCGGTTTTCTCTGAAAACCGCGGTCGTTCCAACCAGCCCGGGTCGATATTGGTCCGGGCTTTCCTTTTACTGTACAATGCCCCCATCGACCGCGATGGATTGGCCGGCGATCATCGCGCTCTCGTCACTCGCAAGAAAGAGCGCCAGCCCGACCACATCTTCGGGTTCGACGAGCCGACCCATCTTCGCCATTCCCGCCATCGCTGCGTACCACCCGTCGGTGTCGCCACCATCGGTCGCCTCGTGCGCGGAACGCGCGAGCATCTTGCTTTTCACCGGTCCGGGGTGGATCGTATTGCAACGAACGCGGCGGCTGGCGACATCAAGGGATGTCGATCGCATCAGGCCGATGAGGCCGGCCTTGCTCGCGCAGTATGCCGAATAGGCTGGAAACGCCATCAAGCCGGCGATGGACGAGGTGAAGATGACGCTCCCGCCGTCCGCTACGATCGGCATGAAATGCTTCGCCGTTAGAAATGCTCCAGTCAGATTGACGGACACGACCCTGTCGAATTCCTCCCGACTCAAGTCTGTTACTGTGGAATACGACTGCTCGATACCGGCATTGGCGATCAGGATGTCGACATGACCAAATGCCGATCTCACCGCATCGGCGGCGGCGCGGACGGCGCTTTCATCGGTGATGTCGGCCGCAACGGTGGTAGCCGTCTCGCCGAACGCGGCGCCGATCGTCGCCAGACCGGCTTCGTCGCGGTCGATCAGGGCGACCCGTGCGCCCTCCTCGGAAAAACGTCGAGCCAGCGCTTGCCCGATATCGCCTGCAGCCCCTGTGATCGCGGCGGTTTTTCCACGAAGTCGCATATCGCTCTCCAGCATGTTGAGTGTCGCCTGTTACATCCGCCCGTCGCGAAGTTGAAGGCTCTCGGGCGCGATGGATCAGATTGGCAAAATGAAGGTCAAAATCACGATCCCGCGCGTGAAGGCTCGGACGTGTTGCGACGTTCCGTTTCTTTGGCGGCAGGGGTCGCCGAGACCTGGGTAGCCAGGCGAGAAGGACGGCGCGCGCGTGTTGACACTCAGGCGACTGCCTGCGGGTTCAGCACCCGTTCTAGGCGCAAGCGGGACAGTCGCAAGGTGCGGATGCGCCAGACACCGTCATCGCGGACATAGGTCTCATGGTAGTGGCCGTAGCCGCGCACATGCGCCATATTGTGCGAGCGTGGCGGATCGGCGGGAAAGTACAGGCTGTCGTCCATAGGCCAGATCGCGCGCGCGCGCGTCGTGTCCTCGATGACGATCTCCGGCGTGTGACCGTGGTGGATGCTGCAGACGCCGGCGAGGAATTCCTCGGCCAACCCGATGAAGGTGTCGATCGGGCAGGCATTGAAATCATTCTCGGGGAAGTCGAGGATCGCGTCATCGGTGAAGAGCGTTCTGAACTCTCGCCATGCCTTGGTATCGACGCATCGGAAATAGCGCGCCTTCAGTGTCCGGATATCCTCGATCGCTGTCAGCATCTCGACTGGATCCATCGTCTTTCTCCATTCCAGGATTCGTCCTGATCGCGCGGTTGTGTGGTGATGCCCGGGCACGATGGCCCCGCCTTTATTTCTCGAGCGCGTACGCGACGACGTAGTCGCCGAGCACGGAGCCCAATATCGGGTTGCCGCCTGCGGCGATCGCGACGAACTGCCTTCCGCTTCGCGGCGAGATATAGGTGATCGGGGTCGCCTGAGCCGCCTAGCCAAAGCAGATAGGCGCCTCCGCCAATCAGTGGCAGCGAGATGACCAACAGGATCGCCGCATAGAGCCGGGTTCCGATGGCGAGCCGATGCCCCCCGTTCATGTCATTGTCCCTCTCCGGCCACGCTTGATGTCGTCGCGGCGCCCTGGTCGCTTCCGTTGGTCAGGGTGCCGTCAAAAAATCGAGCAGCAACCGGTTCACGATGGCGGGCTGTTCAATCTGCGGGCAGTGTCCGGCTTCGGGTACGATGGCGGCCCGCGCGTTCGCCATCTGGCTCGTCAGCTCCTCCCACCAGCCGTGTGGTTTGATCTTGTCGCGCTCGCCTGCGATCACGAGTGTCTCGGCTTCGATACGGGCGTAGTCGATACCCGAAGGCGCGCGGGCTTCCTGATATTCCTTGGGCCGTCGAAATCGTGCCGCGGCGATCGCTTCCCAGGCGCCCGGCGCGAGGCTGGTCGCCCGCCGCCGCTCGATATAGGCGTCGTCCCGATACCACCGCTCCCCGTGGAAGAGCGCCTCGACCACCTTGCGCATGCTTTCCGTGGAGCCGTCATAGGCGAAGAGCGCGTTCGTATGCTCGGACTCTGTAAGGGCGCCACCGCCGTTGATGCTCACGATCTTCCGGGGCTTGAGTAATGGGGGTGTCGATCCCGCATCGAAGAGCAGCAGCATGCCGCCCATGGAGTTGCCAATGCAAGGCGCGCCGGTCACGCCCATAACATCAACGAACCGCGCGAAATGACGAATGCGGCGCATGCGGCCATCGACGAAATCGATGATCTTCGCCGTCTGCCCGAAACCGAGGAGGTCGGGAGCGATGACGCGAAAATGCTTCGCGAGTGCAGGGATAGTGTGCTCCCAGCACACTTCGGCCTCACCGCCGAATTCGCCGCCGTGCAGCAGTAGGACCGGGGAGCCCGATCCTGCTTCGAGATAACTTGTCTCGATACCGTCGACGAGGATTTCCTTGCGTTCGAACGGCGCCGCGCCGGTGCTGTGTGTCATGTCGGGTTCCTGTTCGATGTGGCAGGCCGAAGAGCCTGCCCATAAAGGGCTGGAATTTGGAAGGGCCGCGCAGCCCCGTCGACAGGCGGAGCGAGGGGCATCGGCTCTCGCGCTTTCAAGCAGCGCGCGTCGATTGGGGACGCGCCGCATGTTCGACCGCGAGGAAGGCGAAGACGAGGGCCGGGCCGATCGTGATGCCGCCGCTGGGATAGAAGCCGCCCATGATGGAGTTGCGGTCGTTTCCGCAGGCGTAGAGTCCGGGTATAGGTTCGCCGCGCTCGTCCATGACTCGCGAGTGAATATCCGCAGCAAGGCCGGCGGCCGTGCCGATGTCGCCCACATGCACGCGAATAGCGTAGAAAGGAGCCTTGGCGATCGGCCCAAGGCAGGGATTGGGCAGGTTGCCCGCATCCCCGAGATAGCGGTTGTAGGCGCTTGCGCCCTTGCCGAATTCGGTGTCGACGCCTCCCGCCGCATCGACGTTCAGCCGGTTGATGGTCTCCTGCAGAGCGCTTGCCTCCAGTCCCAGCTTACCGGCCAGTTCGGCGATCGTGGCCGCCTTGATGAGATACCCTGATCGTACCGCCCGACGGCGTTCGGACGCCAGGGGCGGCACTGAGCCGAAAGCATATTTGCTCACAAAGTCCGCATCGCAGATGAAGTGGACCGGCTGTTGGTCCTCGTTGTTCAACCGGCCGAGCATCGCCCGAACGAAGTCATGATAGTTCTCGGCTTCATTGTAGAAGCGCTTGCCGTGTTTGTTGACCGCTATCAGCCCCGGCTTCGCGCGATCGGCCATGAGATGAGGAAAGCGCGCCACCGTGCCATCGGGACGCTTCGCCGTCGATACCGGCGACCAGAAGGCCGGCTCGACATTGTCGGCGTCCAGCTTTGCGCCCTTGGCGATGGCTATGGCGATCCCGTCACCGGTGCTGTCGGGGCTTGTCGCGGAAAAGCCGATGGGCGCATCCTCCATCATCGTCTCGCGAAGTGGCTTGCTCCATGGGAAGCCACCCGTTGCGAGGATGACGCCGCGTCGCGCGCGGATCTGTTCTCGCCGTCCTGCGCGCCTGACCACGACGCCGGTCACGACGTCGCCGTCTTTCACCAGATCGACGAGACTTGTCTCGCGTAATACCGGAATCTGGCGTGCGAGCACGGTGCGATAGAGATTGGCGACAAGCGCGTTGCCGCCCGTTAGCCGCGTGCCTCGCCCGTAACGGCGGTAGACCGTTCGGTCGCGCAAGTCCCGCAATAGCAGCTTGGCGGTGTGAACGGCTGATTTGAAGGAGCGGCGCGCGTTGAGGAGATGATACACGTCCATCAGTTCGAGCATCTGCCGCCCGAACAGGCAGAGTTCGGGAAGCGGCGCCCTGAGGTCGCGAAAATGGGCGCCGAGAACCCGGCCATCCACCGTCAGCGGCGTCATCGCGCGGCCTTCCTGCGATGCGCCGTCTGCGTCGGGGTAGTAGTCGGGCGAGTTGATCGCCCGCACGTAGAAGAGCGGTCCGGTCTCCCGTTCAAGAGAGGCGATAGCCTCCGCACCACGTCGGAGATACTCCACGCGCGCGTCCCGCTCGTGATCGTTGCGTACGGTGCTGTCGAGATAGAGGGCCGCCTGGTCCATGCTGTCGGAAATGCCGGTCGCGAGATTGTGCTGGCTGGTGGGGACCCACGCGACGCCGCCCGAATAGCAGCTGGTGCCGCCGATCAGGTTCGTCTTCTCGATGACGAGCACACTCAGACCTTTGGCGTGCGCCAGAATCGCGGCCGAGAGCCCAGCTGCTCCCGATCCGGCGATGACAAGGTCGTAGATCTTGTTCACGCCCGACCGTCCATCTCGCCGAGCCGGTACCGGCCCGCTGCTATGTCGATACGCGGTCTCATTTGATCGCCAGAACGTTGACGGGCGCGCCGGCGGCCTCCGCAACCTTGAGCGGCGCCGCAGCATAGAGGAAATCCCATTGACCGTCTGCTTGCGAATCCTGCGCGAGCGCTTCGAAATTGCAGACTTCGTTGAACGTCACGCCGAGGTTGCGCATCAGCGCGCAATGCAACGGAATCTGCACGCCGATCGCAGGATCGAGTTCGGTTTCGTTGGAAATCGTGTCTGTCGACAGACACGGGATTTCCATCTCGTAGAACCAGTCTACCAGTTCGGGCGAGTAGGTGAGGCCCGGCTCGAGAAAGTCCTGGTAGAAGAGCTCAGGCCCCTGCACGCGCAAGAGCTGGAGGAAGCCCAGGCGCAGGCAGAGGATATCGTGCTTCTCGATCGTGACGCCCTGCCGCTTGGCGCAATCGAGCAGATCCTCGAGCCCGAAGAGATCGCCTTTTTCGAGATAGGGCTTACCCATATAGGTCGCCATATCGAGCAGAATGCCCCGGCCGACGACGCCGCGCTGCGCTACCGGCAGGATCGAGGCCTTGCGCAGACCACCCACGGTTCCGGAGGCCGGGTAGCCATTCCAGAGCTGATCGTCATACCAGACATGCCCAAGGGCATCGAACTGAGTCGAACCCTGCAGGAACATATCGATCCGGTCGTCCGCGAATTCGGCGCCCCCGGGGAGGGGAGCCATGTCGCCACGGACGTAACTGTCCTTGTCCACGGTCATTTCGCGCCTGGCGGGAGCACGGCCCGGCCACAGGGGGTCGCCGTCGGGATGGCCGATGACCTCTCCGCACGTGAAGACTTTCCCCTGCCTGACCGAACGGACGCCACGCAGCACTTCCGCGTTCGTCAGGAAATTGAGCGAACCGACCTCGTCGGCATCCCCCCATCGTCCCCAGTTTCTGGGCGCGTTCGCCAGGAGTGCGCTCACCCGACGATCGGCGTCATGGCCGTGATCATGCTGGTCACACATCGCAAACTGTCCTTTCGGGGGCATGTTCTTGGAAGCGAGAAGGGGTGGATCGTGCGCGCGCTTGAAGAGACCGGGCGCACGCCCGGCTGAGCCGGAAAGGCCGGTGAGGCACGCGGCTCTCCGCTTCTGCCGACCGGATGAAATGATCTACCATCGTCCTCTCCCTGACATCGCCGGCTCGGCAACGCCAATTATAGAAAATCGATAGGAAGGGATTTGTGGCGCAACAACAGCTTTCGACAAGCTGTTCACATCGCGAACGCGCATATCCGTTGAGAGCGCTGTATACTTGATCAGGCGCCGTCATTCGCCGACGGTCCGAGCAGCCGATGGGCCGACGCCGGCGACCGTTTCCCCTTCAAGGCCCTTTGCCCTCGATCTCCTTGGCGGCATCGAAGAGAGTCGGGAGCAGGGCCGTCACATCCGGCCCGGACCGGGCGGCGTCTATGCTACTGATCGAAACCGCCGCGATAATGGTTCCGCTAATGTCACGCACAGGCACGGCTACACATCGCAGACCATCCATGATCTCCTCGTCGTCCATAGACCAGCCGCGCTGTTTTACGCGCTCGATCTCGTCTCGGATTTCACCGGGGTCGACGATCGTCTTCGACGTGAGCGCCACGAACGCACCGTCCTCCAGATATCTATCAAGGATATCGTCGGGTAGCGCTGCGAGGAGTATTTTGCCCAGCGCGGAGCAATAGGCTTCGAGCTGCATCCCTTCGGCGGAATGGACACGGGTGCGTCCAAACCGTTGCTTTACGAGATAGGTGACCATCCCGTCTTCCCAGACTCCCAGATGCGAATGGCAACGCGTCTCTTTCGACAGCCGCTGCAAACAGGGGCGCGCAGAAGCGGCCAGGATATCATGACTGGAGATTCTGTCTGCCAAAGCGAGCAGCGCACGACCTAGGCGGAAGTTTCCGCGTCCCGCCCGAAACAGGTATCCGCGACGCGCAAGCGACTGCATGATGCGATGTGTCGTCGTGGTAGACAGCCCGCATTGTGCCTGTATCTGCGGCATGGACGCGCTGCCGAGTGCGCCGACAGCTTCGAGGATGTCGAGCGTTTTCTCTATGAGATGCGGGTTTTCAATCGGCACCTGCTGTAAGCTTCCATTCGTCAATTTCCGTTCTTTGGAAGTAAGCTCAAGACGTGCCGTTGTCAGCCCCTCTTAAAAGGAGAATGACGACGATGTCGCCCACCGCGAGGCGACGGCATATCCAACATCCTGAGAGGAGGCCGCCAGTGGCGAGAGTGAAGGCCGCCATCATAGGTTCCGGCAATATCGGCACCGACCTGATGATGAAGATGATAAAATATCCCCAAAACATGGAACTGGCCGCCGTCGTCGGCATAGATCCCAACTCCGAAGGGCTCGCGATGGCCCGTTCCCACGGCATCGCGACCACGCATGAGGGTCTCGACGGTCTGAAGAACCTTCCCTGCTACGCGGAACTTGGCATCGCCTTCGATGCGACCAGCGCCTACGCCCACAAGGTGCACGACGAAGCGCTCAGAGCAGACGGAATTCAGGTCGTCGACCTCACCCCGGCCGCCATCGGCCCGTTCATCGTGCCCCCCGTCAACATGGAAGCCAATCTCGGCGCGTCGAACGTGAACATGGTGACTTGCGGCGGTCAAGCGACCATTCCGATGGTCGCAGCCGTGAGTCGGGTCGCGACGGTCCACTATGCGGAGATCGTCGCTTCGGTGTCGTCGCGATCTGCGGGTCCCGGCACGCGCGCCAATATCGACGAGTTCACGCGCACGACAGCGCGGGCCATCGAAGCGGTCGGCGGCGCATCCAAGGGCAAGGCCATCATCATCCTCAATCCGGCAGAACCGCCGATGATCATGCGCGACACTGTGTTCACGCTATCTGAAGGCGCGGAAGAGGAAACGATCCGCGCATCGGTCGAAGCGATGGTCGCTGAAGTTCAGAAATATGTTCCGGGCTACCGGCTCAAACAGCAAGTCCAGTTCGAGCGGTTCGGCGACAACAACCGACTCAAAATCCCTGGGATGGGCGAATTTACGGGCCTCAAGACGATGATACTTCTCGAAGTCGAGGGAGCGGGCGACTATCTGCCGTCCTATTCCGGCAATCTCGACATCATGACCGCTGCAGCAAAAGCGACGGGCGAATTGCTCGCTCAGCGTATTCTCGCAAAGGAGGCCGCATGATGAGCAAGCGCTACAATGTGGATGGCGGCGAAAAGCTCTACATCCAGGACGTCACTCTTCGTGACGGCATGCATGCCATTCGGCACATGTATGGCGTCGACCATGTGAGGGCGATCGCATCGGCGCTCGACAAGGCTGGCGTGGACGCGATCGAGGTGGCGCATGGTGATGGGCTTTCGGGAGCGAGTTTCAACTATGGCTTTGGCGCGCACACGGACTGGGAATGGCTGGAAGCGGTTGCCGATGTTCTTGAACGAAGTGTGCTCACTACGCTCATTCTTCCGGGCGTCGGCACGGTCGAGGAACTGAAGCGCGCATACGATATCGGCGTTCGGTCCGTCCGCGTCGCCACCCATTGCACTGAGGCGGACGTCTCGAAGCAGCATATCGGCATCGCCCGCGACCTCGGAATGGACGTTTCGGGTTTTCTCATGATGAGCCACATGATCGATGCGGAGGCGCTGGCGGCTCAGGCCCTGCTTATGGAAAGCTACGGCGCGCAATGCGTCTACGTCACCGATAGCGGCGGTGCACTCGACATGGACGGCGTGAAGGCCCGGCTGGAAGCCTATGATCGCGTGCTGCGATCCGACACGCAGCGTGGCATTCATGCGCACCACAACCTGTCGCTCGGCGTGGCAAACTCCATCGTGGCCGCGCAGTGCGGGGCCGTACGGATTGACGCCAGCCTCGCCGGAATGGGCGCGGGGGCAGGAAACGCACCGCTCGAAGTCTTCGTCGCTGCCGCGGAACGCAAGGGCTGGAGCCACGGATGCGACGTTATGGCGCTGATGGACGCGGCCGAGGAACTGGTGCGTCCACTGCAGGACCGGCCGGTGCGAGTCGATCGCGAAACGCTCGCCTTGGGCTATGCCGGCGTATATTCAAGCTTCCTTCGCCACGCGGAAAAGGCGAGCGAAACCTACGGTCTCGACACGCGCGAGATTCTCGTCGAGCTGGGACGGCGCAAGATGGTCGGCGGTCAGGAGGACATGATCGTCGATGTCGCGCTCGACATGCTGAAGGCACGACAGTCGGCGTGAGAGGTTGCTCGGAGACGGGATGGGGGGGGGCGCCGATGGCGCCTCCCCGCAGATCAGCAGAAGCGAACCTGCGCTTCTCCGATGCCGTCGATTTTCGTGACGAACGTGTCCCCGGCTGCAGCCGGTGCAAGCGGGACAAGCGAGCCGGAAAGTATGATTTCACCCGCCTTCAATGGCACGCCATAAGCCCCAAGCGTGTTCGCGAGCCAGGCGACGGCTGTGAGCGGTGAGCCCTGGACGGCCGAACCAAAACCCTCGGAGATCAGTACGCCGTTCTTGAAGACTTCGCATCTGAGCGAGGGGAGGTCGAGGCTGCGCGGGTCGATCCGCTGATCGCCGAGCACGAACACGCCGCAGGACGCATTGTCCGCCACCGTGTCGATGATCTGGATATTCCAGTTCTCGATCCGGCTGTCGACGATCTCGAAGCAGGCGCACACCGCTTCGGTCGCATCGAGAACGTCGTCGTCGGTGACGCCTGGGCCGATGAGGTCGGATTTGAGAATGAATGCGATTTCGGCCTCTGCGCGCGGCGCGATCAGGTTTCCCGCTATCTGCACAGGAGCGTCCGGGGCTACCTGCATGCGATCGGTGAGGAAACCGAAGTCGGGTCGATCCACGCCAAGCATGTCCTGCACGGCCTTCGACGTGACGCCGATCTTCTTGCCGACTACACGTTCGCCTTCGGCTTCGCGCAGCGCCAGAATGCCGAGCGATATATTGTAGGCGTCGTCGATCGTGAGCGATGCTCTGTCACGCAGGGGGGCAACGGTGCGGCATGCACGCAAAGCGCGGAACAGCTCATCTGCGAATTGCCGCGACAGACTGCCTTCGTTCATTTCACGTCCCCTCTCTCTCGCCAGCCGCGCGGGGCGGCCCAAGGCTCCACGTTCAGCGTCGACCTGATGGCGGCTCGACGCCATGATCCTTCATGTTGCGTCAGTAACGCTCCCGGAACGTCACCGACATCGGTGCGCCGCGTTCGCCTTTATCGCGCTGGGCTGGCGTCGGCTTGGGACCGTCGGGGGCACATTGCGTCTGAGAGGTTCGGTCGCCGATCATCGACATCAGCCGTCCGCTGGCGGCTTCAAGGTGCTGGGGCTGCACGATGGCGGCTACGACCCTGTCGGGTCGCAGCACCACGATGGAGCCGTCCGCATCTTGGTGGGCGAACCATTCATGGAGAACGCCTTGCGCGTCCCCAATCATGATGGTGCCGTCCTGAACCGTTCCTCTGAAATTGTTGAGCTGGGTCTCCGGAACCACGGCTATGAACCGGGCACCGAGCGTTCGCCAGTAATCGCGGCCAGCCTCGGACAGGTGCAATTGCGGATCTGTTCCCCACGACACGATTGCGAAACGGATCCCTATGACGTCATCGAAGCGGATCGATTTGCCGTCCTGGGCGATGACCATGGGCTGCGGGAAGAGCCGGCCGGTCGTCCGTCCTTCAGGCTGACCGGACGCATTCGTCAAAACGATACCCTTGGTGAAGCGCGGCATCGGCTTGAAGCGCATCTGCACGAAATAGCGCTTCACCGGAGGGATGGCGTTGAGCGCCAGCGCGATGCGGTCGCGAAGCCACGCAACAAATTTGTTGGTTGGGGCGAAGATGCGGCCCGCAGTCACGGACAAATCGATCATCGCCTTGGCATGCTCGCGCCGTTCGGACTCGTAGCTTTCGAGGATGTCTGCGGAGGCCTCGCCGCGAATGACCATCGCGAGCTTCCACGCCAGGTTCGTCGCGTCGCGTATTCCGCTATTGTAGCCCTGGCCTTGCCAGACAGGCATGAGATGGGCCGCATCGCCGGCGATCAGGGCATTGCCTTTGCGGAAATGCTGCGCAAGCCGGGCATTATGGGTGTAGACCCGTGATCTCAGCACGTTGGCGCGCTCGGGAAAGGGAAGCGCTCGTTTCAACAGGCTTTGGATGCCGGCGGGCGAGCAAAGCTCTTCCTCTGTTTCGTCGCCGAAGACCATGAACTCCAGGCGCCGCATTCCATGGGGCAGCGCGATCGAGACATATGGGCGCGACGGCACGCAATGGAGGTAGGAATCGGGCAATCCCAGCGGATCGTCGAGAATGTCGATGACCACCCATCGCGTCGAATCGGTGATGCCGTCGAATCCGATATCGAGCGACTTCCGGACGATGCTTCGCCCGCCATCGCAACCCACGAGCCATCGCGACCGGATCGAAAGGCGGGTATCGCCTTGCTGCACCTGCAGTTGAACTGCGTCTCCGGTCTGTTCGAATGACAGCAGCTCAGTTCCAAACCAGGTGGATATGCAGTCGAAACGCTGAAGACCCTCGTACAATATCTCGTCCACCATGGGCTGGATGAACGAATTCCGGCGGGGCCAGCCGAACTCGCGCGTCTGCGGATCGATGAGGGCGAAGGTTTTCCCCGTCATCGTAAGGAAGCGCATCTTCTGACCCGGCGTGGTGTGCTGCGCTACCGCCTCGCCGAGTCCGATTGCCTGGAAGCTGCGAAGGCATTCGTCATCCATGCCCACGCCGCGCGGATAGTCGATCAGCTTGTCACGCTGCTCCAGCACGACTGCGCTGACGCCCATGCAGCCCAGATAGTTGGCGATCGTGAGGCCCACTGGTCCTGCGCCGATGATGACGACATCGACCTCTTCCGTCATTTGCCCCGTTCCTTGCTGCATTGGCCTAATTGTCCTTTTGCGGTCGTCGCGTCGCCGCTGTCGCGAAAGCTGGGACAGGTATCGGCGCCCCGAATACCCATCGCCGGTCGGAAACCGTTTTCGCTTCAACTTTCGAGAAGGAAATCAAGATGAATCTTGTTGAACTTCTCCGGATCCTCGAACTGCGGCCAGTGTCCGCAGCCATTCATGACTTCATAGCGTGCATTGGGGATGAGTTCGGAAATGCGGCGTCCCTCTTCGGGCGATGCCGTCGGATCATGCGAGGTCCACAGAACGAGCGTTGGCGCGGCGATGCGGCCAGATTCTTCGTCGCTGAACATATGCTTTCGCCGGGTTTCCATATCCTGAAGACACAGCACCCTTTCCATCACTTCCGGAAAGCCGGGCTGCGCGTAGATAGCGCGGCGCGTCTCGACCAGATCGTCGTTCACCTTCGAAACGTCGTGCATGAGGAACTCCAGGCGCGAACGTATCCGATCCGGATTGGGATCGCGGGCGGCCTCCATCGAAAGCTTCTTGATGCGCTCCATCACTTCGGGATGCGCCGTCCAGCCTCCGGCCGTGTTGAGAATGAGGCGATCGATCTTCTCCGGGTGATGCAAGGCAATCCAGGCCGCGACCCATCCGCCAAGCGACTCGCCTGAGATATGGGCCTTCTCGCGACCGAGCGCCTTGATTACCGCCAGGACGTGAGCGCCGTAATCGGGAATTTCATACCCGCTTTGAGGCTTGTCGCTCCATCCGTGACCGATAAGGTCAATCGCGACCGTCCAGAAATGCTCGCCATGGGATGCGAAGTTCCGACTGTAGGCCTCGGCGTGGCCGCCTGTACCGTGGATCAGGATGAGCAATGGCTTGTCGGGCGATCCTGATGATATGAACCGCGTCTTGATCCCGCCGGCATCGATATAGCCTTGTGAGAACGATGCGGCGGTAAGATCCGCCCAGACCGAATTGTGAAATTCACTCATATGTGCACTCTCGCTGCCTATTGCCTGATACATTGGCGATGGCCGGACTCAGCTTTCGGTCGCGGCCAATATACCCATTCCGGTGATCCATGCGTCGATTGCCTCGTAGAAGTGGACCTTTGCTCGGTAACCGGGGGACAGGGCGGCCAGCGCAGCGATCCAGGCCCGCGCTTCATGTCCGCCTCGACCGCCGATCTTGGCGATGTCGTCGTCTGAGACGGCATCGAGGATCGAAAGGTCTCCGGCCACGAACGCATCCAGCAGCATGCGGTCCCATTTCGCATTGGCAGGCAGTAGCGAGGACTGGCCCGCGACCATCGCCTTCCCTTCAATCTTCGCGCGACTCTGCCTCGCATACCGTTGCGCATGCGCGAGAGGCTCGCCACTGACCAGACGACGGCGAACTTCTGGGCCTGCGGTATTCAAGGACGCCATCGGCGGATCGTGCGACAGACCGCCTGAACCCATGATGAGGATGCGTTCCGGGGCGGCGCGCGCCCAGTCTCCAACCGCGCGCCCCAAGGCGCGCGCGCGCTCGAAAGTGGGCAAGGGCGCCGCTGCGCAGTTGACGAAGACAGGGACGATCGGAAATCCGGCGCGACCTTCGAACAACCATTCGAGCGCCTGAATGGCGCCATGATCGACCTGCATGTCGTAGGAAACGGCGACATCGACGCCGGCATCCAGGACCGCGCGCGCCAGCGCCTCCGCCCGCTGTGTGGGAATGTCCAATCGGCCCGACGCCGTGCCGTAGTCGCCGACCGACGCGCCTTCCATGCCGATGCAGAAGGAGGGAAGAAGCTGGTAGAAAAAGCCGTTCAGATGATCGGGATAGAAAATCACCGCCAGGTCCGGATTCCGCTCGTCCACAAACGCTGCAACATCGCGCAGCGCTTGGTCGAATTGCGCCTCCACTTCGGGGGCGGGCCGGTTGCTTTCCTTCAAAGGGCTGTGTGACAGGCACACAGTTCCGACTATCATGGCATATCTCCCCTGACCCGACTGAGCGCGCCCCGGCGCCTTCGAAATCTTGGCGCCAGTGATCGAAAACCCCTTGACCTTTTGCAACACAAATTGCAGCGGTGTTCACTTAGTGAACGGATAGAAGCCATGAAGCCAGAGGATCGCAATCCATACAAAGACGTCCGATCGCTTGTCCGCGGCTTGCGTGTGATCGAGATGCTGAGCGAGCTCGGCTGGGCTAAGGTTGGCGAATTGAGTGCTGCCGCCGGCATACAGCGCTCGTCGGCCTACCGGCTCGTGAACACGCTCGAGCAGCTGGGCTATGTAACGCGTCGGAGCGACGACGGCGCGGTCGCCCTGACGACGAAATTTGCCTATCTCGCCGACGCTCTCAAGGATGACGACATCGTTACCCAGTTCGCATGGCCATCGCTGTTCGAACTCTCAAAGGACGTTCTGTGGCCTTGCGACTTCGCGAGCTTCGAGGGCGGCAAGGTCCTGATCCGGCTTTCGACGCACAAGATCAGCCCCATGTCGATCCATCGAGGGATGGTCGGCAAGGAGCGTTATCTCATGCGATCCGCGCTCGGGCTCGCTATTTTATCCGGAATGGCCGAGGACGAACTGGAATCGTCGCTCTCGATCATCGAACGAATGGGCGGCTCCAACGCCGAGGACGTTCGCAATCGAGAGACATTGCACCGTACGCTCGATACTGTCCGCGCCCGCGGTTACGCGAGCTCGGCGGGCCAGACAGAAGCCAAGATAAGCGCCATCGCGATGCCAGTCCGTTCGGCTCAGGAGCGTGTCGCTGGCGCCGTGAACATCGTATTCTTCAGAAGTGTCATGACGACCGAGCAGGCCGCGGACCGTTATCTTGAGAAGCTCAGAATGTGCGTGCGAGAGGTTGAACGTTCGCTAAAAGATTTTGCGGAGCGAAACAGCATCGCCGGAGATTGAGGGCACGCGGCGAACTGCGCGGCCCCGTGCGTCTCAACGGGCTGTCAGGCCACCATCGACCACAATGGCCTGGCCAGTGATGAACGCGGCTTGGTCCGATGCGACAAACGTGATTACCGCAGCGACTTCGTCCGCTTGCCCCCAACGCGCCATGGGAACGCGCAGCTTTTCCTTGATGAGCGCGTCGCTCTCTTCCGGCGTGGGCTGGAACGGCTTGGTCATCGGCGTCTCGATATAGCCAGGACAGACGACGTTGGCGCGAATTCCGTCCTTCGCATATTTGAGCGCGGCATCCTTGGTGGCGCCGATCACGCCGTGCTTGGAGGGGCCGTAACCGGCCGGGCCGATCGATCCCGTCAGGCCCGCGATGGAGGCGATGTTGATTAGCGAACCGCCGCCAGTCCTCTGCAGGATCGGCAGGCTCGCCCGCATCGCGCGCCAGGTGCCCAGCAGGAACATGTCGACGTTGCGCTCGAAGTCGTCATAATCATCGGTGCTCGTGCGACCGGCGGAGTTGACGACCACGTCAAGTCCGCCGAAATGCTCGACCGCTTTGGCGATGCTGGCCTTTACGCTTTCATCGTCCAACACGTTGGTCTTGGCGAAGACTGCCGACCCGCCGTTCTCCTCGATGCTTCGCACGGTCTCGGCTCCGAGCGCATCGTCCATATCGGCCACGACGATCTTGCTGCGGCTCTTCGCCATCCTCAAGGCTGTGGCGCGGCCGATGCCGCTCGCACCTCCCGATATCCAGGCGACTTTATCTGCTAGGCTCGCGTAAACGACGGTTTCCATAATCCTTCTCCTGCCCGGGACTTCCGTGCCGCTCTCGCGCTTGCGTCCCATTCCTCGCACGACGGTGTCGGCTCGCGGGGACATGGTCTGCCGGGCGCGCTGTCCGTTAGCGCTTTCGGTTGTGGGCCGGCAACTGCGATCATTGAAATGTTCGCAAAGTGAACCTGGGCGGGATTTGGCGTGGGGTAGGATGCGCGCTCTAGCGGTATGCCGACCAATGGCCGAGCGAAACGGCCCGTCAGCGTTCTGATATGTGTTCGCATTGAGAACAGACGCGTGATCGACATTGCGGAGCCAGAGGCGAGGGCCTATCCCGATCTCAAGCAGGCGGGCACGGTGGCTTAATGACGCTGCGAGATCGGAGAGGCTCCCTGTGAAACCCGATGGTGCGGCGGGCCTCCGAGCGGAGCTTGAGCCCGACCTATCGAGTTTTTTGTTTCAACTGGGATGCCTCCATGACAGACGTGAATATCCAGGTCGCCGCCGCAGATTGGGTTGCCGCATTCGAAAAGGCTTTGGAGTCCAGGGACGCTGCCCAGCTCACGCCGATCTTCTGCGATCCGGCCTATTTTCGAGACAATGGAGCGCTCACGTTCGACTACAGGCAGTTTCACGGGCGCGACGAGGTCGTCGCGAAGCTTCTAGAACTCGCCGCGCTGACCGAGCCGCGGAACTTCAAGATTTCGGACAAATGGCCCGCGCCGCATCAGATGGGTGAAGGCGAAGCTGCTTTCATCGAAGCGTTTTTCGACTTCGAAACCAAAGCCGGTTCTGCGGTTCTGCTGCTGAACGCAATTGCCGCAGAAGGCGGCGAACTCCAGGCCCGCGCGATCTTCACGCGGATCGAGGACCTTCACACGATCGATCGGCCGCCGCCGTTTCCGCGCGGCCGTGGCTACGAGCCCGGCTATCCAGGGCAGACCTGGCTCCAAAATCGGGACGAGGCGCGCCAATATGCCGATGCCGAACCGGATGTGATCGTCATCGGCGCCGGTCAGTCGGGCGTCGTTACGGCCGCCTATCTGCGACGGTTCGGGGTCAGCGTTCTCAATATCGATCGTTATGAGAAAGTGGGCGACAGCTGGAACAAGCGCTACGACTCTCTCTCGCTTCACAATCCGATCGAGATGAACGGGTTTCCGTTCCTGGCGTTCCCGCCGCACTATCCCGAATATCTGCCGAAAGACCTCATGGGCGAATGGCTGGATCTCTATGCGCGCTACATGGATCTCAACGTATGGAGTTCGACGGAATTTTCCGGCGCGACGTTTGACGAGGCGACTGGTCGATGGACCGCACATGTGCGTACTGCGGACGGTTCGGAGCGCGTATTGCATCCACGCCACATCGTCATGGCCACCGGGGGTATCGGCGGAAAGCCGTCGATGCCGCGGCTGCCCGGCCTTGATCGCTTCGCCGGGCCGGTCATGCACTCGTCGCAATATTCGAGAAGCTCGGACTACGACTTCAAGAAAGCCATCATCGTCGGCGTAGCGACGAGCGCCCACGACATTGCCCGAAATCTGTCCGAGGGCGGAGTCGACGTCACGATGATCCAGCGCGGCGCTGTCGTCATCAACAATGTGGAGACAGCCAATCTCGCCTATGCAGGCTATATCGACCCCGAAATCCCGACCGAGCTCGTTGATATTCGCTACGGTATCGGCCTCATCAACCCGTTGCGCGAAAAGGCCAGCCAAACCTATCATAAGATGGCGAAGGATCTTGACGGCGCTCTCCTGAAGCAGCTCGAGGCCCGGGGTCTCAAGCTGGGCGACGGCGTCAACGGTCAGGGCTGGCTCGACCTATTCCTGCGAACCGGCGGCGGCTATTATCTCAATACCGGTACGTCGGAGATGATCGTCGATGGTACCATCAAGATTGCGCAGTACGACCAGATCGAGACTTTTGTGCCCGAAGGCGCCAAGCTCAGGGACGGCAGCTTTCTCGAGGCGGACGTCGTCATTCTCGCCACGGGATATCAGAGCCGCATCTCGGAAGTGATCGACTTCTTCGGTGCCGAGGTGGGCAAGAAAATCGGCGAAGTGGCGCGGCTAGATGCGGAGGGCGAATGGGCCAACATCTGGGGGCAGACAGGACAGCGCGGCCTCTGGTTCAACGGCGGCGGCATCAACCAGATGCGGCCGGGGTCGGAACGTCTCGCCTTGCTCATTAAGGCCGATCTCGACGGTGTTATTCCAGATGTGCTGCGCCGCAAGCCCCACGCGTCGTCGATGGCTTCCTCGCCTGAACTGGAGAAGGCTGAAGGGTAAGTGTCGCCATCCCAGGTGCCTGCCTCAGATCAAGGGTGGGCATGCCTCGGCGCTGTTCTACTCGCTGGTCGAGACCTGCAAGCTCAATGGCGTCGAGCCGGAGGCGTGGTTCACCGATGTCATCGAGCGGATCGGCAACCATCCGATCAACCGGATCGACGAACTCCTGCCATGGCGCTGGCAGGCGGCCCGCGATAGTGCCCTGGCGGCATGAGCACCGCGACGCCGCCCCCCGCCTTGCAACTGCCGCTGGTCCGCGATCCCGGCCTGGTGCCGCCGACATGGCCCGGATCGAACACGGCCTCGTTACGGCCCTGGCCCATCACAAGGCTATCGAGGCCAGCTTCACCCAAGGCTGGCCCGGCTTCGCCCCCGCCGCCAAGTCTGGCGATCTGTGTTAGGTAACTTGATAATTGTCGTGGCGGTGGTTGGCCCGTCCGCTGTATCACAATGCGGTCGATGAGGTCGATTTCATCTTTGGGCAGCGCGATATCTGGCGAAGCTGTGGGCGCAGTGCAGTTGATCATGGTCATCCAGAACATCCGCCAGCTCAGAACACAGTAAATCGCGAGCAGGTTCACAAGCCGCTCTGCGATATGCAATTTGGCATCTTCTGCGCGGCATCCAGATTTAAGGATCTTGTGAAAGACCTCTATCTTCCAACGCAAAGCATACCATTGAAGCTTTTCGATCGCCCCTTTTCGCGACGTGATGGGGAAGTCAGTGATCATCTTCCAGTCGATGGGAGATCGGTTCTCCGGGACATCCTGTTCCTGAGCGTGGACTATGGTAAGGTCGAGCGCAGGGTAGCGCTTCTGCTTTCCGATCAGCGGTAAGACCCGGATCTGCTTATATTTCAGTGCCAGGCTGGTGGCACGCCATCGGCAATTTCAATCATGTGGCGACCTGCAATGGGTGCGTCCGCCATTTCAGCAGTAATGGTGTGTTTGCCATCGCCCGCCAGGCGATCAACGCATGTCCGTACCAGGAAATGGGTTCCGGCTTCGCGCGCAGCACAGAAGAACTCATAAATGTCGTTTTCGCGATCTCCGATGTGGATCAGGCGCTGGCCTTCGCCCAGCAGAGCTGTGGAGGCGCGCATATTCTCCAGCCAGCGGATGCTCTCCTTGGCCTCGATCGGTACCCTCGTCGGATTTATATGACGCTTAACCGCAGAGGTGCCTTTGAATTTACTGCGCGACCAAAATTTGATCGCCGCCAACCCGAGCGGCAGTCCCTCGGTCGTCACCACCAGGCTGCTATGCATCAACAGCCCGCAAATGGTGTGTCGCCTGACAATCCCGACAGTCTCGCGCTTGCTTGGGGCATAGCCGATGGCCCCAACCTGCTCCGGCTTTTTGCGTTCATATGAAAATTCGGTGGTATCTTGCAGAACCAGGATCGGCCCCTCGACGGCTGCAACACGCAATGCCGTAGATTGGAAATGGCCATGCAGAATTTTACCTTCGCTAACATCGGAGTTGGAGAGAAAGCGATAGGCGGCTTTGGTGTTGGCCCAGTCCTGACAAGCGAGTGGAATTGGACCGCCCACCGCACCCGCCATCTGCGTCACCAACTGGCGCAGACGACGCCCAAGACGCACATCGCTAAAACGCGAAGCAGCAAGTTCGTCATCGATCCAGGCCTGAGATTCCGAGCCCCCGACCACAATCGTGCACCTCGCAACGGCGATCCTGTGTGCGAACAGGAATCATAACCGATTCCCTGGCCGCAATGCCGCTGCGATCAGTGGAATCTGGCGTCGGACCACTTGTGGGTAATTGAAAGCTTCCGTCGGCGCTTGCCATGCTGACGCGGGCGACGCGCTTTTCCAGCCTTAGCGCCGGGCGCTGGATGTGACCCTGATCGCTCGTCCAGCTTTCTGGTAAAAACAGCCGGAGACCTACCATCACCGGCACTTCTCCCGACGCCAGCGTCACGGACACCAGCGACTGGCTGTTCGACGTCTTGCCAATCGAGGAGGCATATTGTGACGCCACGTCGACCGAATGACGCCCTTTGTTCGGCAGCGCTGTGTCATCGATGCCAGGAAGGCATCAACACTGCCGACCAGTCGGTCGGCTTCTGCCAGCAGAGCCGCTTCCAATGGCGCGCTGTGCTAAATGCCACCGCAACAAAATGATGGAGTTGGTCGTAGCCGACCTCGCCGGCGCGGACTGCCATCAGCTGCACGCTCTTTGCGGCCTTCAGGACCGATCACACCAGCAATATTAAGCGGGCGATCCGGCGCTGCGATGGATGCGATAGCCCCGCCAGAAAAGGATCCAGCCATCGCTCCAAATCGATCCGCCAGTTCTCGTCTACCGCCATCGCACATGATCTGTCAGCTTACACTGACACAACTAGGGGTTGTGGGGATTCATCTTGAGTTGATGACGGCTGCGGCAAGATAGATCATGGCAGAGAAGCTCTGGTCGGTTTTGCAGGCGCGCATGGCGATGCGCTTGAACTCCTTGAGGTTGCAGAAGAAGTTCTCGATCAGGTGGCGCCATTTGTACATTTCGGCGTCGATCCTGAGCTTCTGGGCGCGGCCGGGATGCTGCGAGATGACGACCTTTGCTCCGCGCTGATCGAGTTCCTCGATGATCCAGTTGGAGTCAAAGGCCTTGTCGCCGAGCAGTGCGTCGAAGTCGATGCCGTCGATCAGTGGTGCAACGCCGATCGTATTGTAGCGATGTCCTGGCAGGAGTTCGAAGCGCACAAGATTGCCCAAGGCATCGGTCAGCACCAGAATCTTGGTCGTCATGCCGCCTTTGGAACGACCAATGGCCTGGCTCTGAGTCCCCCTTTTGCGCCCTGGCCGTGCCGGTGAACCTTGACGATGGTGGCATCAACCATGCGTATTCCATGTCGGGCTCGTCCGACAGGGCATCGAAAATCCGCTTGAAAACATCGGCTTCGCGCCAGTCGCGAAACCTTCTGAACGCCGTGCTCCAGTTGCCGAACATCGCAGGAAGATCGCGCCACGGACTGCCCGTCCGCACAATCCAAAGCACCGCCTCCACAAACAGCCGGTTGTTCCTGCCGCTGCGCCCCGGGTCAGTCGGCTTACCCGGACAGTGCGGTTCCATCTTTGCCCATTGGGCATCGGTCAGTACGAAGCGTTCCATCTGAAGTGATGAGGTGGACGGCCCCCACCCAAACGGCATCGAGTCGCCATGATGGTGCTGTCATCGACCATCAGTAGGAAGGAGCCGCCCACATGGAGATTACCACGATCGGACTGGATATCGCGAAAAACGTTTTCCAGGTCCATGGCGTAGATTGCGAAGGTAAGGTGGTGCTACGGCGCAAGGTCAAGCGGAACCAGCTGCTCACGCTGCTCGGCGAGCTGCAGCCATGCCTGATCGGCATCGAGGCGTGCGCGACGGCGCATCATTGGGCGCGTCAGCTCCAGGCACTTGGTCACGAGGTAAGGCTGATGCCGCCAGCCTATGTGAAGGCGTATGTGAAGCGGAACAAGAATGACGCAGCCGACGCCGAGGCGATCTGCGAGGCGGTGCGGCGGCCGACGATGCGGTTCGTACCGATCAAATCCGCCGACGCTCAGAGCGTGTTGATATTGCATCGTGCCCGCCATCTGCTGGTCCGGCAGCGGACCGCACAAGTCAGCGCGATGCGGGCGCACCTGGCGGAGTCTGGGGTCATCGCGCCCAAGGGTCGCGCGCATGTTCGCGAGCTGGTCGAAGCGCTTGCCAGTGGCACGGCGCTGGTACCGGAGCTCGCACGCCAGACCCTGCTGCTGATCGCTGACATGATCGAGGGGCTGAGCGGGCAGATCCGCGCGATTGAGATCGAGCTGATGAGATGGCATCGCGCCACCATTGCTTCCCGTAGGCTGGAGACGATCCCCGGGATCGGGTTCATCACCGCCACCGCGCTCGCGGCAACCGTCGGCGACGCCCGCGTCTTCCGCTCGGGTCGCCAGTTCGCCGCATGGCTCGGGCTCGTACCCAAACAACACTCCTCGGGCGGCAAGGAGCGCATGGGTGGGATATCGAAGATGGGCGATCGCTATCTGCGCCATCTCCTCGTTGTCGGCGCCACTGCTGTCCTACGCTACACCCGCCGCAAGACGACGGCCGTCAGCATCTGGGCGGACCGGCTGCTGGAGCGCAAGCCGGCGAGACTGGTGAGCGTCGCTGTCGCTAACAAGACGGCGAGGATCGCCTGGGCGGTCATGACGCGAGAGGAGGATTACCGCGCGGCTCCGGCCATCGCCTGAAGCACGCACGGAACAAAGTCTGGGCAGGAGAGAACGAAACGAATGATGCCAACTCGGTCAAGCCGGGGATCGGAACAACCTGCGTGATCCACCGCGCCGCGAGCGCGACACAGTGATGAGGATCCGATCCACTGACACCATCATGGCCAGCGGCCTCTCGCGCCGCGCGAATAGGCCGGACACATGAATGAACCTGACCAGGAAAAGCATCATCTGCCGAAAATCGCCCTTGCCCACCGGGGGTCGTCCACACATGAATCCAGAGGGTTCTGTGAGGTCGCGCGGGGTTGGTTGTGCGTCATGGCGCGGTGCGCGACCTCATTGAAGCCGGATTGAGCGCACTCGCTGGCTGGGCAGACGCTATGGGGTTAGTGGCTTCTGTCCCGGTCCTTGTCGAGGAACAGGCGGTCGTGAGAGGGGGCTGACCGGAGACGGAGGCGTCCGGGACGGTATGAAGGCCGAAGTGGGCAATGGTTGCGCGAGGGCAAGGGTGAGCGGCAAGTACCGTAATGTCGGTCTAGGCGGAGGATGACTGCGGCCCTCCGTGCGCCAGTTGGCTGCGTCGCCGTGGTGCCGTCATGATCAGGGAGGAAATAACGCTGGTTCATGGCTTTGCCGGCGGTCCGCGCGCTCGCCACGCCGTATCGCGCGGCATTGTCGCAACGATCCGTAACGTCCCGCCGCAACATGGGCAGACGGTGGGATCGAAATCGGCGCACTTGGGATGTGGCAAGGCGATGTCGTGGTCGGACGTCACCGGCCGCGTAATCACCAGCAGGGAGCGGATCGTCGCAAGCCGGGCACGACGGCACCCGTTGGCGAGAAAACCGTAGTGGCGGATGCGATGGAAGCGGTCGGGCAGAGTATGGAGCAGGAACCGGCGAATAAACTCGTCGGCAGCCAAAGCCATATGCTTTTGGGCATTGCCATGCCGATAGTCGCGCCAACGGAAGGTGACGGTTGCATCGGCCATGCTGACGAGACGACTGTTGGAGATAGCGACGCGGTGGGTGTAGCGGCCCAGATAGGCGAGAACATGCGCCGGTGAGCCAAAGGGCGGCTTGGCGTAGACCACCCAGGACATCTTGCGCAGCGACCTGAGCGTGGCGACAAAGGCGCGGCTGTCGCTGAGACCGCCAAGTGCCCCGAAGAACTGCAGGCGTCCGGCCTCATCCGCTGCCTGTAGCCGCGCCAGGAACAGTCGGCGGAAAAGGCGCGAGAGCACGGGGATCGGTAGAAAGAAGCGCGGTTTACAGGTGATCCAACGGGAGCCGTCGGCCGACAGTGCGCCGCCCGGAACGAGGCAGTGGATATGCGGATGGTGCGTGAGCGTCTGCCCCCAGGTATGAAGAATGGCGATAAAGCCGAGCTCGCCGCCGAGATGCTTGGGATCAGCGCCGAGCGTCTTGAGCGTCTCGGCCACCGCGTCGAACAAGATGGCGTAGACCAGAACTTTGTTTTGATAGGCGATCGCCGCAACCTCGGCGGGCACGGTGAATACGACGTGGAAATAGGGCACCGGCAGAAGGTCGGCTTCGCGCGCGGCCAGCCATCGTTCGCGCGCGATCCCCTGACACTTTGGGCAGTGCCGATTGCGGCAACTATTGTACGAGACCCGGCTATGGCCGCAGTTGTCGCAGGCCTCGACATGGCCGCCGAGCGCTGGGGTCCGGCACAGCTCGATCGCCGCCATGACGCGCCGTTCAACGCGGCCAAGGTGGCCGTCATGGGCAATGCGGTAAGGAGGGCCATGGCGGCGGAATATATCCGCCACCTCCAGCTCCGGACGCACAGCGGCGGCCTCAGCTGGGCGGCACCACGTCCAGGCTGAGACGGTCGAGCGGGCTTTGAGTCGTGGCGATCGTGGTCGTCGCGACATGGGTGTAGCGCGCCGTCGTCGATAGCTGGCTGTGCCCGAGCAAAACCTGGATGATCCGGATATCGACCCCGTTCTCGAGCAGGTGCGTCGCGAAACTATGCCGCAGCGTGTGAACGCTGACCCGCTTGGTCAATCCTGCCGCCTTGGTGGCTGACCGGCAGGCGGCGTGAAGACAGGTCGTGGTGATCGGCGTATCGGCGCTGCGTCCGGGGAACAGAAAATCCTGCGGGTGGGCGAGCCGCCAATAAGTCCGCAGGATCCCAAGCAACTGCGCCGAGAGCATGACCGTACGATCCTTGGCGCCCTTGCCGTGGCGAACCTGGATCACCATCCGGTCGCTGTCGATGTCCGTAACCTTCAGACTTGCAGCTTCAGAGGCGCGCAATCCTGCGGCATAGGCGGTGGTCAGTGCGGCGCGCGCCTTCAATGATGGCACCGCCTCCAGGAAGCGCACGACCTCGTCGGCGCTCAGGATCGTTGGCAGCTTGCGCGGCATGCGCGCATAGACGATCCGCTCCGGGATCTCCGCCCGATCCAGCGTGACGCCGTAGAAAAAGCGAAGCGCGCATACGATCTGGTTCAAAGAGCCCCAGGAAATGCCCTGCGACACCAGATAGACCTGAAATGCGCGGACATCTTCAGGCCCCAGCCGATCCGGTGATCGCCCGAAATAGCGACTGAACTTCGTCACCGCGTGCAGATAGGAGCGTTGCGTGGCGGGGGACAGGTTGCGCAAGCTCATGTCGTCGATCATACGACGGCGCAGCGGGCTGACCGTTACTGTGACGTCTGTCATGGGATGAACTCCTGGTGAGGGGTTGGTCTTCAGCAACCAAATCCTCCCACCAGGGGGTCATTCTCGCCAGCCCCCAGGCACCAGTCGAGCGTCAGCGAGTTCGTTCAATCCTAAATCCCCACAACCCCTAGCCGACAACAACCCGTTTCGACAAAATGCCGATCCGAGATGAAAAATGAAAGCCGGATGCGCTGAACCCAATATTGCGCCGCCTTTATCCCAAAACAGGGAAAAGCCCCGACCGGCTATACGGTCGGGACGATCTCGATCAGGTGGCGCGGATAAGCCGGACGATCAGGCTGTTTCGGGCGCGGGCGCCTTGGCGGCCTGCTTTTTCTTGGCGGGCTTGGCGGTTGCCTTGTCGGTAGGCTTGGCGCCAGCCGCGTCTTTCTTCGGTGCTGCCGGCGTGGCGATGGACAGCCGCTTGCGCGAAGCCGCCGCTTTTGTCGGCGGAGCTTTGGGAGCGGGCGCCTTGGCCTCGACGGGCTTCTTGCCCTCTGCGGCTTTCGGTGCGGGGGCCTTCCCCTCGGCCGGCTTGGCTGCCGGCGCCTTGACGACGGGTGCCTTCGCCGCGGCGGGCTTGGCAGGAGCAGTCTTCGCGACGGCGGGCTTTGGCGCGGCTGGAGTTGCGGCCGTTTCGGGCGCCTTCTTGGCGCTCACCACCGGCTTGCGGCCCAGACCCAGTTTCGTGGCGACTGCGCGCCGCGCTTCCGAATAGTTGGGCGCGACCAGCGGATAGGATTTCGGCAGGCCATAACGTTCGCGATAATCATTGGGCGTCAGGCCATGGCTGGCGAGATGGCGCTTCAATGTCTTGTACGGCTTGCCGTCGATCATGCTCAATATATGTTCGGGGGAAGACAGGCTTTTGCGGACGGACACGGCGGGCGTGTAAGTCGGCGCCGCCGCCTCGGCGGGCTTAGCCGCCAGATCATCAGTCAAGGCCAGGCGCGTGGTACGAATGAGATCGGCAAGACTTTCGCTTGCAACATTATTGTTGGATACGAAGGCGCTCACCAGTTGAACAGTGAGCGTCGTGATATCAGGCTGGTTGTTTTCAGACATTGGCCCCGCTTCCCATTTTCTGATCAATAGAGACAGTCTTTTGCGCGGTTTTGCGTGAAATGTAAATCCGAAACAATTGAACTGCGTCGACCGACTGCTTTTGCACGGAATAAACCATCACAATGTTCCGGGATGGTACAGATGATGCGCGCCAATTCCGCTCCCGGCCGGCGTCCGGCTTTGCGCCGGCAGCGGACAGTTTCGGGCCGAGCGCATGACAGCTTGCGTGGAAGGAAATTGCCTTGCCAATCTATATTCGTCCGTCGCGGGACAGTGTTTGCGCGCACCTCGCCAATATTCCGATGGCGTGAAATCTATTCCTGCCGGGCGGAAAGGAGGCAGGCCTCCGTCCCGCCGCAAAGACGATGGCGCGCCCCTGATGAAACAGGAGCGCGCCATTCGTTCGGGAATATGATCTCGTCCGGTCGTTCGGATGGACCGTTCCGATCTTTCGGCCGCGATCTTCCTAAAGGTCGGTTCAACCGTTCAACTGGTCCTTCACGGCCTTCGCCGGGGTGAAGGTCAGTTTCTTCGAAGCGGCGATCTGGATCACGGCGCCGGTCGAAGGGTTGCGGCCTTCGCGAGCGGGCTGATCCTTGACCTTGAACTTGCCGAATCCGTTCAGCGAAACCTCATCGCCCTTCGCGGCGGCGCCGGCGATCGCGGAGAAGACGCCGTCGACATATTTGCGCGCATCGGCCTTGGTCAGGCCATGATCGGCTGCCAGTGCTTCGGCGAGTTCGGTATTATTCATGATGATCTCCCTTTCGTGGACGGATGGTCTTAACCTGTCTCTTCGCGCTCAACTAGTCCCTTTGCGACCGGTTATCGGCGAAAATCAGCGTTAAAATCGCGTCATTACGGCTTTTTGGGGCCAAATCGCGCCTGCTTCCCCTTCGTCCGGCGGCTTTCCCGCCCTGTCGCGACTCCATGATCCGGTAAGAGGAGGAGGGGGTTTTGGCCTCTGCGAAACGGCGGCTGAAGGGCGTCGAGCGGGTCTCGCCAAAACGGTCGCAATTGTCGGGACGGCCTGCGCAAGCTCTCTCGCCCGGCGACCGGTAACAGCCCGCTTTCGTCCGGGCCGAACTTTACGAAAGCTTGCCGATAGAACCGATCCGGTCCCGGTTGCGGATGAAGGCCGCGCCATTTTCTCCCATCCTGTCCACCGGGGCGGCCCTTTTGGCGCCTCAGGGTGGCGTGGGACGATGTGGAAGAAGTGCAAGGCGGGGGCGGCGCGGTGCGGACGCGCCGCATGGGGAGTCTTCATCGGCCTTGGTCTGATGCTGGCGGTTCCGGCGGGCGCGCAGGAAGGCGTGTCGAACCAGCCGATCATCGACCGCGACCGCACCGACCGGCTGGAGCCGCGGATCTCGGCCCCGTCCGCCGCGCCCGCCCGCCCCGCGCCCTTGGTCCAGGTCGCGCCCGCGCCGGTGTCCGCCACTCGGCTTCTGCTGACGCGGCTGCATTATGACGGGACGACGCTGTCCGCCGCGCGGCTGGACGCCGCCACCGCATCCCAGATCGGCCGCCCCCTGACCGGCGAGACGCTGCAAGCCGTCGCAAATGCGATCGCCGCTGTCTATGCGGGCAGCGACATCGCCTACTATTCCGTGTCCATCCCTCCGCAGGCGGCGTCTGGCGGCGTCCTGACCGTGCGGCTGGTCGAGGGACGGGTGAGGGATTATCGCCTGGCGGGCATGTCGCCCAGCATGCCGACGGGCCTGATCGCCGCGCATATGCGCCGCCTGATGCGCGATGCGCCGCTGCGCAAGAGCACGCTGGAACGGACCCTGTCCCTGCTGCGCGACATTCCGGGGCAGACGGTGGACGCCCGGATGGCGCAATCGGGGGCGCCCGGCGACCTGCGGATCGACCTGATCGTCAAGCGCAAGCAGGTGCAGATCGGCCTTACCATCGACAATAGCGGCGTCAGCAATGTCGTGGACGGCGTACAGGCGCAGATGTCGGTCACGGTCAACGGCCTGGCGCGGGAAGGGGACAGCACGCGGATATCCGGCTATCTACCCTTCTATCCCGACCGCTATCAATATTATGCGCTCAGCCACGGCACGCCCATCGGCAGCGACGGCCTGACCCTGAGCGCGCAGGCCGCCCATGTGCAGAGCCGCTCGCGGGACAGCAGGACGGAAGGGGAGGCGACGCTGGCCGGGATTGCGCTCAGCTATCCGGTCCTGCGGTCCGCCAGAACCAACATGTCGGTCACGGCGGCGGTCGACGGCATCGACAGCGACAATTATTTCCTGGACATCCGCTTCGGCGATTACCGGTCCAGGGCGCTGCGCCTGGGCGCATCCTGGTCGCGCGCCGACGCAAAGGATGGTTACGCCCTGTCGGCGGTGGTCAGCCGGGGCTTGAATGTGCTGGGCGCCAGGCCCTTTACCGGCTTTTCCGAAACCGGCTTCGCCAAGATCAATGTTCAGGCCGTCGCGGTGAAGGGGATCGGCGACAAAATCAGCCTCAGAACTTCGATCAAGGGGCAATATTCGAAGGACCAGCTGCCGGTGACAGAGCGCTTCCCGCTGGGCGGCCGGGGCGCGGGCATGGCCTTCCGCACCGGCGCGCTGACGGCGGAGCAAGGGGTCGCGGCCAGCGCGGAACTCACATGGTCGCTGGCCGCGAAATCGCCCTTGCCGAAGGGGACCGCCCTGTTCGTCGCCGCCGACGGCGCATGGGCGCACACGACCGCCCGGCCCTTCTACAGGCTCGCCGCGCAGGATTACAGCCTTGCGTCGGCGGGGGGAGGGGTGCGGATCGGCCTGGGGCCGAAATGGCGGGCCAGCGCCGAAGTCGCCGTGCCGGTCAAGCGCCCCGGCCCGGCCTATGGCCGCAAGGCGCGCTTTTTCTTCGGGCTGGGGCGGACATTCTGATCCGTCCTTTTGCGAACACGCAAAAACAGATGCGCAGGAATTTGAGACGATGAACAATGTGTGGGAGGTATGGCCGTCGGCGCTGACCGGGGCCGAATGCGACGCCATCGTCAAGCGCGCCGCGCTCTATGCGCCGCAAAGCGCCACCGTCGGCTTCGCCCAGGGCGCGCGCCCGGATCATGGCTATCGCTCGTCCACCGTCAGTTGGCTGGACGTCCATCGCGACAAGGATATAGCCGACCGGCTGATGCAGTTCGTCCATTCGTCGAACCGCACCAATTTCGGCATCGACATCGCCGGACCCTATGACCTGCAATATACCGAATATCATGGCCGGGCGCAGGGCAAATATGACTGGCACCAGGATGTCTGGCTGGAATCGTCCCGCCCCTATGACCGGAAATTGTCGGTGGTGGTGCAACTGTCCGATCCGGAAGATTATGAGGGCGGCGCCTTCGAATTTTTCGGCCTTCAGCAACCGGGCGCGAATTTCGCGCCACGCGGCAGCATGCTGATCTTTCCCTCCTTCCTCCAGCATCGCGTCCTGCCCGTGACGAAGGGCGTGCGGCGCAGCCTGGTGAGCTGGATCGAAGGGCCGAGATGGCGGTGATGCCCGCTTAAAATGAACCGTTTCGGTGGAATGGACGACCGGCGCGATTTGCTTGCCCCGCGCCGTATTTTGCAGATAGGACGCCCCTGAAAAGCCCCGAAAACGGCGCGTCATCGGGCAATTCCGGATCTTCCGACCGGCTTTGCGCATGCCGGGACAGCCGGTTGCGTGCCCCGGCAAGGCGGATTGGCCGTCCGCCATATGTTTCAACCAGACCGGTTTCTTCTTGACGAGGCGATAGGGATTGCCCGGCTTAATTTGCACCTGTTGCGATCTGATCGCAGGGAAACAGGGAGTCTTGCAATGCCACGTCACGGACCGGTTCGATCGGGAAGGCGCTATCTGCTGTGCGCCACGGCGATACCTCTTCTTTTGCTCAGCGCCTGCGCCGATGGAGTCGGGTTCGACATAGGCGCGGGCGGCGGCGGCCAGTCTCCGTCCGGTCCCTCCGGACCAAGCGGTCCCAGCGGCCCGACCAGCCCTTCCGGCCCGACGGGTCCGGGTGGCCCGACTGGCCCCACCGGACCTTCGGGGCCAGGCGGCCCAACCGGTCCCACCAGTCCGAGCGGTCCGACCGGGCCTGCCGGTCCCACCGGTCCAGGAGGTCCATCCGGCCCCACCGGTCCTGGCGGTCCTACCGGTCCCGGTGGCCCCACCAGCCCCACGACCGGCGGGTCGATCATCGGGGCATCGGTGGGCAACCAGCCGCTGGTCGGTCCCACCGGCCCCGGTTCGCTGATCGGCGTCAATCTGCTGCCGGGCGAAACGCCCGCGACCGGCAGCGTGGCGACGGTCGACCTGCTGACGGGGGACGGCACGGTCGCGCAGGTCGACCTGCCGACTACCGCCCAGCAGGTTCAGCAGGGACTGGCCCCGGTAGGCACGCTCGCCGGGACGTTGCTCGGCGCTCCGGCGGGGCAGGCGGTGACGCAGCTTACCGACGGCCTGTCGCCCACGGTGGCGGCGGTCACCTCTACGGTCGGTCAGCTCACCGCGCCATTGCTCGGCACGGTCAATGGCGCGCTGTCGCCCGTCACCGACCCGCTGGTCGGTGAGAATGGCGTGCTCGCCCCCGTGACGGGGCTGGTTGAAAATGCGGTCGGCGGCCTGACGGGCGTGCTGGGCGGCGTCGGCGGCGATCCCTCCGCCGCGCTGGGCGGCCCGCTGGTGGGCGCCAATGTCGGCGGCAATGCGCTGACCGGCCCGTCCACGGCGGCCACGCTGGTCGGCGTCAACCTGCTGCCGTCGGACGGCGGCGCGGTGACCGGACAGTTGGCGACGGTCGGCGTCCTGTCGCAAGGCAATCTGGTCGACCTGACCGTGCCGACGACGGCCGCCGGGGTGGAGGCCGGTCTGCAACCTGTCGGCAATCTGGCAGGCGGCCTGCTGGGGCCTCAGGCCGAAACCGCCGTCAACCAGGTGACGAGCGCCGTCGCGCCCGTGGTCGCCGCCGTCACCAGCGCGGTCGGCAGCGTCACCGCGCCCTTGCTCGACACCGTCAACAGCCTGACGCCCGCATTGCCCGGAGCGGAAAATGGATCGCCGCTCGCGCCGGTCACGGGCGTGGTCAACAACCTGCTGGGCGCGGGGGAGGGGACCGGCAACGCCCTTGCCCCCGTCACGGGCCTGTGAACGGCGTGCTCGCACCGGCGACCGGATCGGGCCAGACGACCGCTCCCGTGACCGGCCTGCTCGGCGGGCTGATCGGCGGCAACTGACGCTGGAGCGCTGCCCCGCCATGACCCTCATGCATGGCGGGGCCGCGCGCCGACGAAGCTCTCCCCCAAATAGCCCCCGGGGGTAGGGCGGGGGCGAGGAGGCAGTGGACCCACTGCCTCCTCAAACTTGCGCATACGCAAAAAAATTCCACCAAAGGGGAATCCCATCTTGTCGAACCGTCTTCTCCCGATCCGCCGCCTGATGAAGCGCGCTGCTGCCCTGCTGCTGCTCACTGCCCAGCCTGCCCTCGCCGGTCCCTACGCCCCCTATGCCGCGACGCCGGGCGAGGCCGCCGTCGGCGCGATGCTGGACGCGATCCCCACCGCCCCCTCCAGCGACCGCGCCGCGATGCTGGCGTCCATCGACGCCCTGCCCATGGCGGCGGCCCGCGCCGACGCGCTGGGCCAGCTTTCGCCGCGCAGCTATTCCCTGCTGCCTCGCCTGTCGATCCAGTCGATGGACGCCGCCGACCGGGAAATCCGCTCCTGGCTCGCTGAACGGCGCAGTATCGCCCTGGACGCCCCCGCCGATGTTCCGGTGAGCGGCGACCGCACCATCACCATGATGCTGACCGGCGGCGTCAAACAGGCGACCTACAAGGGCCGCATCGACCGCCCCGAAGCGGAGAGCGACAGCCGCTCGCTCCGCTTCGCCATCGACGTGAAGCCCGTGCGCGGACTGATCGTCGGCGCGACGCTGGGCATCGACGGCATCGACGCCCGGCTCGACCCGGCGCAGCGCCCGCGCATCAGCCAGTTCAACAGCCAGATCGGCCCCTATCTCAGCTATAGCGACGGCCGCTTCTACGCCGACGCGACGGCATCCTACACCCTGTCGGAATATAAGCTGCGCCGCCAGATCGGCTGGCCCGGCTTCACCGGCCGGATGGTGGCCCCGGTCGACGGCGACGGCTGGGCGGCCTCCGGCGAAGCGGGCGCGATGCTGCGCGCAGGCGCGTTCCGGCTCCAGCCCTTTGCCGGCCTGCATTATCGCTATGCCGATGTCAGCGGCTTCACCGAAAATGGCGGCCCTGCCGCGCTGCAAGTCGCCCCCTTCCGCGTCAAATCCCTGCGCGGCGCGCTGGGCGCGCGCCTCTCCGCCAATGTCGCGCAAGGCGGCTGGACCCTGCGCCCCTCGGTGGAAGCGCAATGGCAGCGGGAATTGCGCGCCCGACCCGACAGCCGGATAGAGGCCCGCTTCGCCACCCGCGACCTGCCGATCTTCACCCTGCGCCCCACGCGGCTGGCGCGGGACGCCGGGCTGGTGAACGCCGCCCTCAGCGCGACGTGGAACAGCCGCACGACCGTCCGCCTGGGCTATGCGGGCGAATATAGTTCCGACCGCCACGTCCACGCCGCGACGCTGACGATCGGACGGCGCTTCTAGGCGGAGAATCGATTGCTCCAAAACGAACCGGATTCCCCGCCACAACCGCGCCGATCGGGCTATTGCGCACGCATGTTACGCAAAAAGGGAGTGATCCATGGCCCGCTTCATCCGCGACATATTGGCGACCCTGTCCTATGAACCCGCCGCCAAAGCCCCCGCCGATCGGGATGAACTCAGCCGTCTCGACCAACGGCTGGCCCATTTCGCGGGCAGGGATGCGGGACCGGGCGGGGCGATTGCGATCCAGCCGGACGAATGTTCCGTCTGGGACGGCAATCCCCGCGACCAGCCGGGCCTGACCGCCGACTCCTGCCGCTCGCTGATCGAGTCCATCGCCAGCGAAGGCGGCAACCGCATCCCCGTGCTGGTGCGCCTCAATCCGCCCGGTTCGGACCGGCCCTATCAGCTTCTGGTCGGCAGCCGCCGCCGTTTCGCGGTGGGCTGGCTCAACCATAATGGGCGGACCGACCTGCGGCTGACGGCCCTTGTGGTGGACCTGTCGGACGAGGAAGCCTTCCGCCTCGCCGACATCGAAAATCGCGAGCGGGCGGACATCAGCGAACTGGACCGGGCGCGCAGTTACCAGCATGCGGTCGACCGCTTCTATGGCGGCGTGCAATCGCGCATGGCCGAAGCCTTGAACCTGTCGAACAGCCAGTTGAGCCGCCTGATCGCCCTGGCGCAATTGCCGGAGGAGGTGATCAACGCCTTCGCCACCAGGGATGAATTGCGGGTGCGCTATTCCGAATTGCTGACTCCGCTGCTGCGGCAGGCCGGACAGCGCGGGCGGATGATCGCCGAAGCGCAATTGATCGGGGAGCAGCAGCAGGCGCTCGCCCGCGAAGGCGACCGCCTGATCCCGCCCGCCACGGTATTGGCCCGGCTGCGCGAAGCCGCCATGCCCCAATCGCAGGAGGAGGCCCGCGACATCGCGATCATGGCGGGCGGCGCGCGCATCGGCCGCGCCAAACCCAGCCGCGGCGGCGGCCTGACGGTCGACCTCAGCATCGCGGAGGACGCCGATCTGGACGAATTGCTGGCGCGGCTGCGCGAAACCATCGTCGCGGTGCGCGCCACGCCGCTCATGTCATAAGCTGCGCCGACAGCAGGGCGATGGCGGCGATTCCCGCCATGTCGGGCCGGGGATCGGCCGTTTTGCGTATACGCAAAATCATGGCGGCCAGCACGAACAACGCCGCCGCCAACCCCAGCATCAGCACCGCCCCGCTTGCGCTCAACCATGTCGCGCCCGCCGCGATCAGCTTGATATGCCCGCCCGTCAGCAGCCTCAGCCGCCAGAGCAGGCTGATCCCGGCGACAGCCGACGACAGCAGCGACAGGCAGGCAAGGCCGATCCCCGCCGCCAGCATCATCCCCGCAACCCCGTGCAAAATCGCCGCGAAACCAACGCCGCCAAGCGCGATCAGCCCGTACAGCCGATCCGCCACCGCGCGCCCCTCCCAATGCAGGACCAGCACCGGCAACAACAGCAGGATCATCAGCGCGCTGCCGATGAAGGACGCTCCATTCATTCAATAGCTCCCATTGGTGACGATGATGCTGGCGCTGACCGTGGGCGACGGCATGGGAACGAAGGCGGCGTAGCGCATCATCGGACTGCCGCTCATATTATAGCTCACCCGCACCCGGAATGTGCCGGTCGCGTCGGGCGCGGCGGCGATGACCGGCCCGCCGCCCGCCGCCAGCAGCGTGCCATAGCCGTCGATCACCGCCTGCGCCCGGCTGCGCGCCAGCGCCTCGCGCTCGGCGGCGGAAAGACCCGCCACGGCGGCGCGGGCGCCCTCGACGGCGGCTTGGCGCACGCCCATCAGCGCGGCGAAATAGAATGAATAGAGCACGATCGCGAAGACCAGCATCAGCAGCGCGGGCGCCAGCAGCGCGAATTCCAGCGCCGCCAGCCCCCTGTTGCATGCCGCCAGGCGGCGCACCCGCCCCGGCATGGCGTATCAGCCCTGCGGGATGCTGTTGAACATGGCCGTGAAGGCCGCGCCCAGTTGCGTCTGAAAATTGGCGCCCACCGCGACGATGGCGGCCACCACCACCGCGCCCAGCACGGCATATTCCACGGCGGTCAGGCCGCTTTGGTCGCGCTTCAGCCTGGCGATCAACCGTCCCAGTTTCTTCATGATCATTCTCCTCTACCCCCTCCGGATGGCGAATGGCGGCGGGCGGGGAGGGGATGCGCCCGCCGCCTGATTTTCACACGAGCACCGGCACCCCGCAGCGCGCGCCCGTGACCCAGACGGTCGCATGGCCAAGCTGGATGCCCAGCGCCGCGAGCAGATTTGTCACCAGCGGATCGATGGTGGTGCCGACCAGCGCGGCGATGGGATTGACGACGCTGCTCAGCAGTTGCGACCGGGCGAGCGCCCTGGTCGTCTCGCAAACGGTCGGAAGGCATAGACCCAGCAACTGCACCTGCAATCCATCCGACGCGGCAAGGCTGCCGACCAGCGACGTCAGCAACGGCCCGACCTGCGATCCATTGCCGATGCTGGCAGGCGTGCCGGGCGATCCCGGACGGCCGATCATGCCCTGCCCGCCGGGGCCGAAGACCAGCGCGCCGCTATTGCCCATCACCGGCTGCGCCACGGCGCGGCTGTCCACGGTCAGGACGCCCAGGGCGTTGACGATCTGGACGGGCTGCACATCGGCGGCGGACAGAGCGGGCATGGGCCGCGTCATCGCACCGGCTGGCAGGGCGCCCACATAGGCGTTGACCAGGCCGCTGCTGGCCTGAACCGTGACGCGCATGTCCCGCGCCTGCTCGGCTGTATCAGGGCAGTCGATGGCGCTCACCTGGCCCTGCGCCGCCGCGATATCGATCGTCACCGGCAGGTTGACCGACACCAGCGGGACGCCCAGCAATGTGACGTTCCTGATGCCGACATCCAGTTGCAGCCGCACAGCCGACGTCGCGACGCTGGTCTCCCCCGCCGGGCCGAAGGAAAATCGCGGCCTGTCCATCGGACCGGTCGCCATGGCCGCCAGCAACACGCTGCTGCCCGGCGCGACGGTGCCGACGGCGTTCGACAGGTCGACCCGGCCATTGCCCGCCTGCACCGCGAAGGAAAAAAGCTGATAGGCGTTGATCCCGGCGCGCAAGGCGGGTTTCCCGTCCGCGCCGCCCACCGGCATATTCTTCCATACGCCCAGGCCAAACAGCCCCTTCAGCGGCACGGCATAGCCATTGCCGACCTGCCCCGCGACCAGGTTCAGCGTGGCGGCGGTCGATGCATTGTCGGCGGCGCTGGCGGCGGCATGGAGCAGATCCCGCAAGCCCACGGTCCGGTCGGTGAGGTCGGCATAGGTTCCGCTTTCCCCCACCCGCTGCGCCAGCGCGTCGAAGAACAGCCCCGCATCGACATTGCTGGCCATCAACGCCTCGACATCGGCGGTGGAAAGCCGCAGCGTGATGCCCAGCAAAGCGCCCAGCAGGTCGTTGACGCCGTTCACCAAGGCGTTGGTGACGGTCAGCACGCCGGACGTGATGCCGACCCCCGCCTCATCGATGCGCGCCGCGGTGGCCCCGGCGGAAAGATCGGGCAGCGGATTGGCCGGTCCCAGCACGCGCATCAGAAACTGCCGTGCGGGCTTCCCCGTGCGGATGCGCACCGCATTCACCCGCCCATTGCCGGGGCAAAGCGTCATGCTGGCGTCGAAACGCTGCGCCGCGCTCAACCCGGCGTCGGCGCAATAACGCCCCCATTCGACCGAGCGGAGAATAGCCGGGTCATAGCCGTTGCGGCTGAGGCTGTCCCGCGCCCGCGCCGCCGCCTGCGCCGGATTCATGGCGGCGGCCAGCGCGGCGGCGTCGGTCGCCGCCCGCAAATCGCGTTCGCCCACATAATAAAGCCCGGCATCCAGCGCGAATCCCGCCGCCCCGATCAACACCGCCCCCAACGCCGCCACAGCCGCCGACCGATCGCGCCAGAGCGACCCGATCCTCGCCCGACTGCCCCTGCGCAGGAACTGGCGGCGCCTCCACACCCTCATCGCCCCGCATCCGGCGCTTTTTCGACCCGCCGCCCGATGGACTCCAGATAAAGCCCCCGAATCCGCGCAGCCTCTTCCGCCGACAATTCAGCCTCAGTCCGGGCCGCCGCCTTCAACTGCCACTCGACCACCCGGCGCGCCTCGCTCTCCACCGGCGCGGGGGCAGGGGAAGCCAGCATCACCAACAGCATCATCATCGATCAGCCTCCCTTTCCGATCCGGACAGCCTCGGCCGCCAGCTTCCGCCGCAACGTCCCATCGATGCGCCGCAACCCCGCCTCAGCCTCCGCGCCCCGCCCGCCGACCATCAGCGCCAGCAGCAGATTGTTGCGGATGACCGCGCTTTGCGGCGCCAGGTCGCTTGCCCCGCGCAACGCCTCTATCGCCGCCTCCGCCCGCCCGGCGCGCAGCAGCGCATAGCCCCATGCATTGCGCAGCAACGCATCCGCAGGCCTTGCGCGCTCCGCCCGTTCATAAAAATCCGCCGCCTCCGCCCAGCGCCCCCGCGCCGCCAGCAAATGCCCGCGCACCGCGCTGACGCCGCCATCATCCGCCCCGCCCGGCAGCCCCACCGCCAGCGGCCGCCCGGCGTTCAACCCGTTGCGCATCCGCGCCCGATCCACCGGCAACGCCATCACCGACCCGACGCCCAATGCATCCGCCATCCGCCGCCCGTCCAGCAGCACGCCGGGCAGATGATCCCAGACCAGCAGCCGCATCGCCTCCACCTGGCCGCGCTCCGCCCCGATCCGGTCCAGCAACCGGCGGCAAGCCTCTATCTCCCGAATCGACTGGCCGCAAAGCAGCTCCACCTGGTTGGCATCCGCCACCACCTCGCGCAGCAACCCGCCATGGCGCAGGCTCCCGGCATTCAGCACCACATGGTCGCAACAGCCGCGCAACAGCCGGATCAGCGCCGCCAGATCGCCGGGCGTCAGCCCCGCCGGCTCCACCCCGGTCCCGCCGTCGAAGGTCAGCAGCATCAGCCCGCTCGGCCCATGCCGCGCCACCGCGCTGGCCAGCAGGCTGGCGTCCAGCCGGTCCCTGTCGCCCACCGCCGAAGCCAGCCCATAATCGACCCTCAAATCGAGATAGGTCGCCGCCGCGCTGGTCGGCAAAGTGCAATCGACCAGCAGGGTCGAACCGCGTCCCGCCGCAATCGCCATGTCGGTCGCCACCATCGCGCAGGCGTCCCGGTCCGCCCCCAGAAGCAGCGTCAACCGCCCCCGATGGCCCCGGTCCCCCACCGCATCGTTCAGCAGCCGCGCCAGCACGGCGGCGATCTCCGCCCCCTCGCCGTCGCGGGGAATGACATCGTCCGCCCCCGCCCGGATGGCGCGCAGCAACGGCTCCGCCTCCATCTCCCCGGTCGCCAGCACCACGGCCCGCCCGCCGGCATTCTCCACCACGGTCGCAATCGCGGCGGACAAGGCCCGATCCGGCGGGATCGCCGCCCGGTCGATGACGATCAGGCACGGCCCGGCCAGCGCCTCCCGCTCTATCGACTGCACCAGTTCGACAGTCGCGCGTTCGCTCATGGCCTCGCCGATCCGCCGTGCCAGCATCCGGTCGACCGACAGCAGATATATCGCCGCCATGTCAGCGCCTCACCACGCCAAGGGGCGCGCTCGACTGGTCCAGCCCGTCCGTGCCCAAAATCATGTCGCCAATGCCGGGGTCGACCCCAGCCGTCGCCGCGCCGGGCAGGGGCGGCATCTCCTCCGCCTTCACCGGTCCCACCAGCCGGGGCGTGGCGACGATGATCAGCTCCTGCTTCTCCTTCTGGTTCTGCTGCCGCTTGAAGAAGGCGCCCAGCACCGGAATGTCACCCAGCAGGGGGGCCTTTTCCTTCGTCACCGTCTGGCTGGAATAGCTGAGGCCCGCGATGACGAAACTCTGCCCGCTGCCCAGTTCGACCGTTGTCTCCGCCGACCGCCGCCGCAGCCCCGGCACGACATAGCCCTGCAACTGCACGCCATTATTATAGTCGAGTTCGCTGACCTCCGGCGCGATCTTCAGCACGATATGGTCCTTCGACAACACGAAGGGCGTGACCGACAAGCGCACCCCGAATTCCTTATACTGGATGGACAATGTATTGCCGGATCCCGAAACCTGCGGCACCGGCACTGGGAACTCGCCCCCGGCCAGGAAACTCGCCTGCTCGCCGGACCGCACCAGCAGGGTCGGCTGCGCCAATAGTTGCGAAAGCCCGTTGGACGACAGCGCGCTCAGCACCGCCCCGATCCCCCTGTTGGGCGCGGAAAGGAACAGGTTGAAGGCGTTCTGGATCGGCGCGCTCGCCTCCAGCGACAGGCCGTCGGGATTGAAGGACGCGCTGCCCAGGCTGCTGGGCGAAACGATGGCCCCCTGAATGTCGCCGGACAGCTTGGAAAAATTGAACCCCAGCGCCTTCAGCGTCGTCGTGGACACGGCGGCGAACTGCACGTCGACCGCCACCACCTGCTCGCCCGCCCGGACGACCGGCGCGCTTGCAGCCGCATCCGCCGCCACCCGCACCGGCTCCCGCGCGATCAAACCGCCATCGCCGCCAAAGACGCTGACGGTCGCTTCCCCTTCGCCAATCGCCGTCAGCCGCAACGACCGGGCGGACGGCGCGGCGATGGACAGCACGCCCTCCCGGTCCACCTCGACCCGCCCGATGGCGCGGGGGTAGGAAAGGGTGCGCTGCTGCTTCACATGCAGCGCCGTCTCCGCCGCCGCCGTCATGGGCAGGGCAAGCGCGATCAGGGTCACAAAATGCCTCAACGCCCGCCGCTCCCCGAATAGATGGTCTCGCGCCGGTCTCCCACGACCAGCTCAATGGCATGAGGCGTCCGGCGGGGAACGGCGCGGGGCGCGGGCGCGGGAACCGCCACCCTTGCCGCCGCCGCCGGCTCGACCCCCGCCGAAGCGGCGACCGCCACCGCCACCTGCGCGCTGTCCGCCGGATTGCGCAGCGACAGCGTCAACGCCCCGATATTCTTCGCCAGCGACAGCGCCGACACCTGCTCCGGCGTCAAGGCCAGCGTCACCGTCCGCGCAGGCGGGGGAGGGGAGGCGAGCGCCCTGTCCACCCCCGACGCCTGCTGCGCCCCGACGACGACCTCGCCCACCGCCAGCACCTGCACCATCTGCAACAAGGGCTGCGCCCGGCTGCGCCCGGACCCCCGCGCCCCGCTGATCGCGTCGGCGCCCGGATAGACGACCTGCACGTCCACCCGGTCGCCCGGCCGGACCAGCCCGGCCACGGCGATCTCCGCCGTCGTGTCGATGCTGACGGCGCGCATCCCCATGGGCACGCGAATGGCCAGATTGCTCTCCATCCCCACCGCTTCGCGGGCGATCAGGGCGCGCAGGGGAATGTCCCGCGTCGCCACTTTCCCCACCACTTCGGCGGATGTCGCCGCATAGGGATAGCGCGCCGGATCGCCCGCCGCGTTGCGGATCATGGCGGCGGTGATCGTCTCCCCGGTGCGGATCGCCCGCGCCGCCTGCACCAGCAGCGCGGTTGGCGCATCCTTCTTCGCGGGCGCGGCGGTGCGACCCTCTCCGGTGGCGGCGGAAGCGCTCCGCAATTCCCTGACGCCCATGGCCAGAAAGGCGCAAGCGGCCGTCAGCCCGACGGCGATGGTCAGCTTGGCCTTCAAACCCAGACGCATGAACGAACCCCCAAAAGCTGGAGGAGGTCATAGCTTTCGGGCCATTGTCAGGGCATGAAAGAAGAAACCGTAACGGCGTAAAGTCCTGGGCTGTCACAAAAGCGGTTTTGCGTATGGCCGTCAGGGTTTCCCCCGATCCCGATCACGCAAAACCCCATCCAAAGCGGCCCAGATCGCTCCAAAATGGTCCAGATTGTCCCTCAGGCATCCACCGAAATCACCCCGCGCCGTATCTGGTCCAGTTCGATGCTTTCGAACAGCGCCTGGAAATTCCCATTTCCGAAGCCTTCATTCCCCTTGCGCTGGATGATTTCGAAAAAGATCGGCCCGAACATGTTTTCGGTGAAGATCTGGAGCAAGATCCCCTCGCCATTCTCCACCGACCCGTCGATCAGGATGCGGTTCTTCCGCAACCGCTCCAGATCCTCGCCATGCCCCGGCACGCGCTTGTCGACCAGTTCATAATAGGTCTCGATCGTATCCTGCAACCGCACGCCGCGCGCGCGCAATTTCTCCACCGTCTCGTAGATATTGGCGGTGGTCAGCGCCAGATGCTGGATACCCTCGCCATGATATTGGCGGATGAATTCCTCGATCTGGCTCTTGTCGTCCTGGCTTTCGTTCAGCGGAATGCGGATGGCCCGATCCGGCGCGATCATCGCCTGGCTGAACAGCCCGGTCGCCTGCCCCTTGATGTCGAAATATTTCTGCTCCTCGAACCCGAAGAGCGTCCGGTAGAACTGGCTCCACACCCGCATCTGCCCGCGCCGGACATTGTGCGTCAGATGATCGAGCAGATCCAGGCCGACGCTGTTCGCGGCCTCAGCTTCCCGCCAACCCGCAAACTCTGCCCAATCGGCGTACAGATCTTCCCCATCCCTGATGAAATAGAGATAGGAACCGCCAATCCCCTGGATGACGGTATCGTCCTCCTCGGTCGGCTTGGCGCCATGCTCCAGCGCCCAGGCCATCGCCGCTTCCGGATCGGCCACGCGGAACGCCATGGCGCTCGCCGACGGCCCATGTTCGCCCCGGAAAGCCGCCACCCGCCCGGCATCGTCGCGGTTCAGCATCAGGTTGATGCGCCCCTGCTTGTACCGGGTGATGTTCTTGGTCGGGTGCCGGTGCGACGGCACGAAACCCAGTTGTTCGAACTGCCGCCCCATGGCTTCGGGATCGGGCGATGTGAATTCGACGAACTCGAACCCGTTCAGGCCCAGCGGATTGACGGTGTCAGCCATGAAGGCGCTCCTCTCCTTTCTGAAAAATCAGCATGCCGTTTTCGCCCGCGCATAATCCTGCGTCCCGCGATGAAGGACGCGGTCCTCCGGCAACACCGCATCGGGCGGCAGATCGCTCTCGCTCTCCAGCTCGCGATAGATGGGGCCGAAATCCACGTCCGATGTCCTGGCCAGCAGATCCTCGAAACTGTCGATCACGAAATAGCTCTGCTGATAGTCGTCGATGCGATATTCGGTCCGCATCAACCGCTTCAGGTCGAACCCGATCCGGTTGGGCGAAGCATCGTCCAGCGCGAACACCGACTCGCCGAAGGACGACACGATCCCCGCCCCATAAAGCCGCAGGTCGCCGCCCCGCCGCATCAGCCCGAACTCCACCGTATACCAGTAAAGCCGCGCCAGATGGTCGATCGCCCCCATATGATCGGCGCGCAACCCGCCCTCGCCATAGGCCTGCATATAATCGGCGAAGGCCGGATGGGTCAGCAGCGGCACATGGCCGAACACGTCGTGAAACACGTCCGGCTCCTGCAGATAATCGATCTGCTCCGGCTTGCGGATGAACCGCCCAGCGACGAACCGCCGATTGGCGAGATGCTCGAAAAACACCCGGTCCGGCACCAGCCCCGGCACCGCCACCACTTGCCAGCCGGTCCGCCGCATCAGCCGCTCCGACAATTCGGCAAAGTCGGGAATCCCCGGCCGCGTCATCCGCAGTATATCCAGCCCTTCCAGAAATTCCGGCACCACCCGCCCCGGCAGCATCGCCGCCTGCCGCTCGAACAGCCGGTCCCACATCGCATGTTCGCCGGATGTATAAGCCGCCCAGTGCTGCGGAACCGTCCAGTCCGCAGCCGCGCCTTCAGGGAGTGCCAGTTCCGCATGTGCCATAGGAAAGCCTTATCGCACGCCAAAAGGGAAAACGGGTTTCAATTTCCTGCTCATCCCCTCTTCATATGAAACAGGATCATCACATTAACCGGAATACTGAAACAAATTCATCCCCAACATCCCCGGCAGGTCCAACCCTTATCCCGCGCAATCCAGCGCTATGTCATATGCCGCATCAAACCGGTCGCCGGAGCGTTCCACCACACCCGTTCCAAGCGTTTCGCCGCCGCCCCGGTTCCATCCGCGACGATCACCGACGCCCGCCTGCTCTACCCGGCGACCGCTACGCGCTGGCCGTCCATTTCCACTCCTGATCGCCGGTCTCTCTCGACCCGCTCGAAATGGCTATCGTCCCCGATCTCTGCTATATTCCCGCGACCGCGCGGGAGTCGCATCATGGCTTACTGGATGCTCAAGGGCCGGGAATTCGCCAATTGCAATTGCGAATATGGCTGCAACTGCCAGTTTGGCGGCCTGCCCGACAAGGGCCATTGCCAGGCCGCCTTCGGCTTCGCCATCGATGAAGGCCGCCATGGCGACACCGACCTTGCGGGCCTCAACATCGCCGCCGTCTTCCGCTGGCCCGGCCCGATTCATGAAGGGCAGGGGGAATGCGTCGCCTTCGTCGACGAACGCGCGACAGAGGCGCAGCGCCAATCCCTGCTGACGATCATGACCGGCGGCGACACCGCGCCCCTCGCGACCGTCTTCGCGGTCTTCGCCTCCACCATCGTCACCATGCACGAACCGCATTTCGTGCCCGTCGATTTCGAGGTCGACGTGGAGGGCCGCAGGGGCCGCCTGCGCATCCCCGGCCATCTGGAAATGGACGGCGAACCGATTCGCAGCCCGGTGGACGGCTCCGAAATCCGCGCCCAGATCCGCCTGCCCGACGGCTTCGAATATGAAGTGGCGGAAATCGGTTCCGGCGCCAGCCGCGCCATCGCGCCGATGCGGCTCGACCATGCGTCCAGCTATGGCCAGTTCGCCTATCTCCACCTCGACAGCCACGGCGTCGTCAGGGCCGGATGAAGACCGCCATCGAAGCGATACTGGCCCGGCATCGCCTGTGGTGCGCGATCGCGTTGACCGTGCTGATCCTGCTGGCCTGGGGCTGGCTGCTGACGGGCGCGGGCATGGGCATGGCGCCCATGGCCTCGCTCGCGCCCTCCGGCCTGGAAGCGCCAGCGGCCATGTCCCCCATGATGGCGATGCCGATGCCCGCCGTCGCGCCCTGGACGGCGGCGCAGTTCGCCCTCACCCTCGCCATGTGGTGGGTGATGATGGTCGCGATGATGCTGCCCTCCGCCGCGCCGGTGATCCTGCTCCATGCCCGCGCCGTCAGCCATCGGGACGGAGCCGTCCGCCCGCCGACGGAGGGCTTCCTGCTCGGCTATCTGCTGGTCTGGGGCCTGTTCTCGCTGATCGCCGCGACCGCGCAATGGCGGCTCGATGCCATCGCCATGCTCTCCCCCATGGCGATGGCCGCCTCCAGCCGCTGGCTGGCGGCGGGGCTGTTGATCGCGGCGGGCGTCTATCAGATCAGTTCCTGGAAGGACGCCTGCCTGCACCAGTGCCGCAACCCCGCGCAGTTCCTCAGCCGCCATTACCGGCCGGGCTGGACCGGCGCGCTGCGCATGGGGATGATCCACGGCGCCTGGTGCGTGGGCTGCTGCTGGATGCTGATGGCGCTGCTGTTCGCGGGCGGGATCATGAACCTTGCCTGGATCGCGCTGCTGACCCTGCTGGTCGCGCTGGAAAAGCTGATGCCATGGGGCAGGGCGGTTTCCATCGCCGCCGGTCTGGGCTGCATCCTCTGGGGCTGGACGATTTTGGTGGGCTGATGGGCTTCAATTCCTCCACCACCGGATAGACGGACCAGGGGCCAAGCCGTTCGGCCTCCTGATAATAGCGACGCTCATTGGGGTAGATATGTTCGGCCATGAACGACTTAAGCTGTTCGGCCAGGGCGCTGCCATGGCTGCTCCGTTTCATCATCATCGGCTCCTGTCCCCCTGATTACTGTCCCACATTATGGAGACGGATTCGCAAGATGAATTACGATATTGATCAGGTTTTACGGTAAATCCGTGACGAAAATGTCCTACGATTCAGCATGGCATAACCCTCCTCCCTCGTCCTTCTCCACTCCGGCATGGAATGCGATCCTCAGCGCCTCGGCCAGGCTCTTCACCTCCAGCTTCTGCATCAGGTTGGCGCGGTGTATCTCCACCGTGCGCGGGCTGATGCCCAGGTCATAGGCGATGGTCTTGTTGGGCAGGCCCTCCACCAGTCCGTCCAGAACCTCCCGTTCCCGGTCGGTCAGGATGTTGAGTCGCGCCCGCGCATCGTCCGCCCGCGCATTCGCGCCGCGATCCGCCACCGCCACCCGCCGCGCCGCCTCGACGCAGCCCAGCAGCGCCGCCTTTTCGAACGGCTTCTCGATGAAGTCGCTCGCCCCGGCCTTCATCGCAGTCACCGCCATGTCGATGTCGCCATGGCCGGTCATGATCACCACCGGCAGCATGACGCCCCGCGCCCGCAACTCGCGCTGCACCGCCAGCCCGTCCATATCGGGCATCCGCACGTCCAGCAGAACGCAGCCCGGCTCCAGGTCGGCGGCCTCCTTCAGGAAGGGCAGGCCGCCCTCGAACAGCTTCACGGCGAACCCGCTGGTCCTCAGCATGAAGGACAGCGACCGCCGGATCGCCTCATCATCGTCCACGACATAGATGGGGAAAGCTTCGCTCATGCGTTAGTCCACTGCATCAAGGGTGAAGTGAAAGGCCGTGCCGCCCCATTGCGACGGCGCAGCCCAGATGCGCCCGCCATGCCCTTCGATGATGGTCTGGCTGATCGACAGGCCGACGCCCATGCCGGACGCCTTGGTGGTGGTGAAGGGGGTGAAGAGCGTGCGCGACATGTCCGGCGCCAGGCCCGGCCCGCTGTCCGCGATGATCACCTCCACCCGGCCATTTTCCCCCGGAACGGCGGACAGGCGCAGGATGCGCGCCGGGCTGTCGGCCATCGCCTCCACCGCGTTCTTGGTCAGGTTGATGATGACCTGCTGCAACTGCACCCGGTTGACCAGCACCTTGTCGACGCGGGGGTCGACGCTGATGTCCATGTCCAGCCCCCGGCTGTCCACGCCGATAAAGGCCAGCGCCGCCCCCTCCGCCAGCAAGCCGCGCAGCGGTTCGGGCTGGCGCAGCGTCTCGCCCCGCTTGATGAATTCGCGCAGGGACCGGATGATCTCGCCCGCGCGCAATGCCTGGTTCGCGCTTTCCGCCATCGCCTCGCGCAGCAATTCGCGGTCCACCGGCCCTTCGGCATTGAGCATGTCGCGCCCCGCCTCCAGATAATTGGCGATGGCGGTCAGCGGCTGGTTCAGTTCATGCGCCAGCGCCGACGCCAGCGTCCCCATCGCCGTCACGCGCCCGACATGGGCCAGTTCCGCCTGCAAATCGGCCACGCGCCGCTCGGCCTGCTGGCGTTCGGTCAGGTCGCGGATGAAGCCGGTGAACAGCCGCCGCCCCTCATCCTGCACCTCGCCCACCGACAGTTCGATGGGGAATGTCGACCCGTCCCGCCGCCGCGCGCTGGTCAGGCGGCCGATGCCGATGATCCGCTTTTCCCCGGTCGACAGATAGTGGTGGATATAGCCGTCATGCCTTTCCCGGTCGGGGGAGGGCATCAGCATCGAGATATTTTCGCCCAGCACGTCGCTTTCGGCATATTGGAACATGCGCTGCGCCGCGGCGCTGAACGACACGATCTGCCCGCGCATGTCGATGACGATCAGCGCGTCCGGCACGGTCGCCAGAATGGAGCCGAGCAGAGCCTGTTCCAGACTATGCTCGCGCTGCGTCAAGCCATCCGTTTCGTCGTCCGCTACCGCCATGCCCCCACCATGCCGTGGCTTCAGTGCGCCAGCAAGAGCGGCACTTGCACTTCGCGCAGCAGGGTGCGGGTTACGCCGCCGAACACCATCTCCCTCAGGCGGCTATGGCCGAAGGCGCCCATCACCATCCAGTCCGGCTTCAGCACGCTGACGGCGGCCTTCAGCGCCGCTTCGACAGTGCGGCCGTCCTGCGGCCAGGTGTGGAACTGGCATTTGATGCCGTGGCGGGCCAGATATTCCGGCGCGTCGGTCGCCGGGAAGGGATATTTGCCCGCTTCCTCGACCGTGACGACATGCACCTCCTCCGCCAGTTTCAGCAGCGGCACGGACAGGCGCAGCGCGGCGGAGGCTTCCTGCGAACCATCCCACGCCACCAATGCGCGGCCCGTCACCGGGAAGGACTTGGCCTCCTGCGGCACGGCGATCACGGGAACCCGCCCGGCCAGCGCCAGATCGGCGGCCAGGTGCAGCGGATCGGCAAAATCCTTGCGCGGGCCGGACGGCAGGGTGACGATCATGCCGTCGGTCAGCGTCGCGGCGGACAGCAGAGCATGGACGACATCGCCCTCCACATGGCGCCAGTCCCAGCTCACATCCTCCCGGCGCAGCCGGTCCTCCACCCGCACCCGGGCCTTTTCGTCGATGTCGTAAAGCTCGGCCATCATCGCCGGGGCCATGGAAGCGCCACCATACATGTCCGCCGCGACGAAATCGGGCATGGCCGTCACCTGCGCGCAATGGATATGCGCACCCGATGCGCGGGCCAGATCGCAGGCCGCCTGCAAGCGGCTTTCCGCGCCATGATCTTCATGAATGTGCAACAGGATCGATTTCATCGTCTGTCTCCCGGCAAGCGGCTTTCCCCATCTGGCTAGGACCGTCCCGGCGCGGTCGCCATCAGGAATAATCCTTATATCCCTTTTCGCCGTGGAATCCGATTGCATTGCATATGAGTTGGACGACCATACGCCTCGAACTTGCCCGGACGCCTGCCTTTCCCAACGGATCGGCGGCGCGAAGCTATGTGCTGCGCCTGCCGCTCAGCAGCGGCGGCCTGATCGATGAGAAGGAATATCGGGTTCACCCCGAACTGGCGACCGCCCGCCGTTTCTGGCCCAATGAGCCGGACCGGCACGGCACGTTGCTGCACACAAGGCACGGTTGGGCGCTGTCCTATGAACCGGGGGATGCGGACGACGAGAAAATCTACCGGCTGGACGCGCATGCCATCCAGCCGGGGGCCTATCTGACGCTGACCGATCCGGATGGGGAATGCCTGCCCTTCGTGGTGAAGGGGCTTAGCCCGGCTTGATGGATTCGGGTGGTTTCCCGCCCTTGCCTACTCGTCATGCTAAACAAGTTCAGGGTGAGGAATATGGTGATGGCTGACTATGCCCCGCCATCGGCCCCTCCCAACCCCAATAGGTAGCCCAGCAGCAACAGCCTTCCCCGCAAAACATCCTATTTCTCCGACAGGCGGCATTTCAGCCTGTCCTATTCCACCCCCACCGCGCTATCTCGCCCCCGTCTTTGAAACGTCCCGCACCCCCCTTCACGCCTACGCGCGCCCAGGCACGCGCGCGCATACACTGTGAACTTCGACGCAAAACCGCCATTTTTCGAAATTCCGGCCGTCCACGCAGCCTATCCAAACACTAAGCCAATTCCCGCGCCCGCTGGATGATGCCGTCCGCCAGCTTCGCGCTGACCTCCGCCAGATGATCGAAGCGCGCCGTGTAATGGGCCATGCCCTGGCTCATCGACCGGATTTCCGCTTCCAGCCCCTGCAACCCTGCTTCGGGCAGCAAAACCTCCACCACATCCCAGTGGAACCAGCCGTCCAGAGTCGTCATCCGCAGCATCTGGCCCCGCCGGCTCGCCACGGCGGATGTGATGCGGGACGTCGCGGCGCTGGGACTCATGATCGTCACATGGGCGATGGGTTCCAGCAGATAGGGCGACGCCGCCGCCAAAGCGTCGGACATGGCCATGCGCCCGGCGGTGCGGAAGGCCAGTTCCGAACTGTCGACGCTGTGGAAAGACCCGTCCACCAGCGCGGCGGCGACATCCACGACCGCAAAGCCGAACGGACCCTTCGCCACGGCGTCCATCACGCCCTTTTCGACCGCCGGAATATATTGCCTGGGCACCGCGCCGCCGGTGATCCGTTCCTCGAACCTCACGCCCCCGCCCCGTTCCAGAGGGCGGACTTCCAGCACCACATCCCCGAATTGGCCATGGCCGCCGGACTGTTTCCTGTGCCGCCCGCGTTGCGTCACTGCCTTGCGGATCGATTCCCGATAGGCGATCGTCGGCGCGTGGACCGACACGGCGACGCCATAGCGGCGTTTCAGCCGGTCCAGCGCGACCGCCAGATGATCCTCGCTCATGCCGTGGAGCAGGGTTTCGCGAGACCCTTCATCCTGATCCCAGTGCAGCCCGGCATCCTCTTCGGCCAGCCGGTTGAGCGCGGTGGAAAGCCGCACCTCGTCCTTATGGTCCCTGGCGGCAATCGCCAGCGCGCAATTGGCCGCCATTTTCTCCACCTCCAGGCCGGTCGTCGGGACCGTGCCCGCCATGCCGATCACATCGCCTGCCTGGACACCCTCGATCTTCGCGAGGCCGACGATCGCGCCCGACTCCGCCAAGGGGATTTTGGTCGTGGCCGCGCCCTGGACAGCGAACAGCCCGCCCGGTCGCAACGGCCGCCCGTCGCCATCGACCATCTCCGCCCCGTCGGCCAGCGGACCGCCGAAGATGCGGGCCAGCGCCAGCCGACCGACCGTCGCGGCATGGGAAATCTTGAAGATCTGCGCCGCCTCCCCCCGGATCGCGAGCCGTTCCGCCGTCTGGGCCGCCATCGGCGTGTCGTGGCGCAGCATCTTCAACAGCCGCCGGATGCCGAAGCCGTTCGACGCGGAACCGAACAGCACCGGCACGATCAGCCCGCTCGCGGTCTCCCGCGCCAGATCGGCGAAGACGGTATCCAGACTCGGCTGTTCGTCGGACAGCAATTGTTCCAGCAACAGGTCGTCATGGTCGGCCAGTTGCTCCAGCATATGGAAGCGCGCCGCGCTTTCATCGTCCTTCACATGCGGGGCGATCGCGACCTGCTGCGATTTTTTCCCCGCCTCATAATGATAGGCCCGCTCCAACGCGAGGTCGACGAAGCCCGCGACTCGCTCCCCGGCGCGAATCGGAATCTGGCGCGCCACCAGCGCGGCGGCGCTCATCGGCGCGAGCGCGGTGAGCAGATCCTCTATGCTGCCCCGCGCCTGATCGATCTTGTTGACGAACAGCGCGTGCGGAATGCCCGCCCGCTCCAGCCTGCGCAGCACCGGCTGGGCCAGCGCGGCCCGTTCCGGATCGGGATCGATCACCACGACGGCAAGGTCGGCCATGTCGAGCGCGATCGCCCCGTCCGTCGCGAAGCCCGGCGCGCCCGGCACGTCGATCAATGCGAAACTGTCGCCCATCCATTCGAAATGCATCAGGTTGAGTTCGGTCGAACTGCCGCGCTCCCGCGCCTCCGGACTGGCGTCGCCCACGCTGCTGCCCGCCTGCACCGATCCCTGGCGCGGAACGGCGCCGCTGATGAACAGCATTGCTTCCGCAAGGCTGGTCTTGCCCCCTCCGGCGGGGCCGACGAGCGCGATGGCCCGTGTACAACAGCCGCTCATCCTGGCTCTCCTCCAATCCATCCGTCTTTCTGGGCGAAGCCGGTCGCTTGGAAGCGGCGATGTTCGCCCCATATCGTTCGGAACGCAAGGGAGAGATCGCCCATCCCATGCTATGGGCGACCCATGACGATCCTATTGGAGAATGAAATGCTGCCCGCCCGTACCTTCAGCATCACCATCCGCCGTGACTGGCAGTCTCTCTACGAAGCCATCTGGCAGCCGGAATTCTTCCCCAAATGGGCCTCGGGTCTTGCGGAGTCGGATTTGCGCAGGGAAGGGGAGCATTGGCTGGCCGATGGCCCTGAAGGCCCGATCCGCATCCGTTTCACGCCGCACAATCCCTATGGCGTGATGGATCATCATGTCGATCTGGGAGAAAGCGGGGAGGTTCATGTGCCGCTCCGCATCGTCGCGAACGGCGACGGGGCGGAGGTCATGCTGACGCTTTTCCGCCAGCCGGGCATGGACGATGAACGTTTCGCCGCCGATATCCGGTGGATCAACCGCGACCTCAAGGCATTGAAGAATTTGATCGAGCGATAAACCGGGCGCAGCCGCACTCTGCGGGGGCTTCGGATTATAATGCTAATGACTTGCAGCATCCCATTCATTTGGCTAGCGGGAGGACAGCCAATTTGGGGGAATGCATGCATATCCGCTCGTCTGTCCTGCTCGCCACCACCGCGCTCGTGCTTCTGGGCCAGCCTGCCCTGGCCGAATCGGCGCCCGCCGCCGAGGATGCCGGCCCGATTGTCGTGACCGCGGCGCGCACGATCCTGCCCGCCAACGCCCTGCCGCTGACCATCGACGTCATCGATCAGGAAACGCTGACCCAGCAGGTGGCGATTGGCGGCTCCATCGTGGATGCGGTGTCGGCGCTGACCCCGTCCTTCTCCCCCACGCGGCAGAAGCTGTCGGGCGCGGGCGAGACTCTGCGCGGCCGTTCGCCGCTCTATGCGATCAACGGCATCCCGCAGACCGCGCCCTTGCGCGACGGTGCGCGCGACGGCTTCAGCATCGATCCCTTCTTCATCGACCGGGTGGAATTGATCTACGGCTCCAACGCCTTGCAGGGGATTGGCGGCACGGGCGGCATCGTCAACCAGGTGACGGTCGCGCCGCCCAAGGCCGATGGCGTGACGGGCCGGGTGCTGGTGCAGGGCAATGCCGACACCGGCTTTCGCGGCGACGGCATCGGCGGCAAGGTGGCGGGGCTGATCGGCTGGCGTTCCGGGCGGTGGGACGCGACGGTGGGCGCGGCCTATGAGAAGCGCGGCGCCTTTTACGATGGCCACGGGAATCGCGTCGGCACGGACCTGACCCAGGGCGAAACGCAGGACAGCCGAAGCTGGTCGCTGTTCGGCCGCTTCGGCTATGCGCTCAGCGACAGCGCGCGGCTGGACCTGACCCTCAGCCGCTTCCAGTTGAAGGGGGAGGGCGATTATGTCACGCTGGACGGCAATCCCGCTATCGGCCTGCCGACGACAGCCGTGCGCGGCACGCCGCCGGGCGTTCCCGCCACCAACCGCACCGAAAGCGCGGCGCTGACGCTGACGGACAGCAATTTGTGGGGCGGCAATCTCATCGCTCAGCTCTTCTTCAACCGCTCGCGGGACACTTATGGCGGAGAGGTTGCGCCCATCGCCACGTTCCAGGATACAGCCATCGCGCCAGCCAACACGCTGTTCGACCAGTCGCAGAACCGCAGCCGCAAATATGGCGGCAAGATCAGCTACGAACGCGCGGTGCCGGGTTTCGAGGCGCTGACAGCCGTTCTGGGTTTCGATGCGCTTTACGATCTGACGGAACAGCGCCTGATCGCCACCGGCCGGACCTGGGTACCGCCGACCGATTATCGGAGCCTGGCGCCGTTCGCCCAACTCAACCTGGCGCTGTTCGACAAGAAGTTGCGCCTGGCGGGCGGAATCCGATATGAGGATGTGCGCATCCATATCGACGACTACCATACGCTGGCCTCCTATCGCGGCGGCTTCGACGTGGCGGGGGGCACGCCGACCTTTCATGACACGTTGTTCAACGGCGGCGCCATATTGGAGCCGTGGGACGGCATCCGCGCCTATGTCAGCTATGCCGAGGGCTACACCGTCCCAGATGTCGGACGCATCGCGCGCGCCGTTGACCGGGCTGGGGTCGATATCGACAATTATGTGAACATCAGTCCTATCGTGTCGAACAATCGCGAGATCGGCGTTGAAGTGAAGCGTGGCCCCGTAGACGCCAGCGCGGCCTATTTCTGGTCGACCAGCAAGAACGGGTCGCTGCTGGTGCAGCCGTCGCTCGGCGCGCCGTTCGAGATTCAACGCCAGCGCGTGGAGATACAGGGCCTGGAACTGAACCTGTCGGTCAAGACGCCGCTGCCGGGGTTGACCCTGTCCACCGGCTATGCGCACCTGCTCGGCCGGACGGACGGCAACAATAGCGACGGCATCGATAAGGTCGATCGCGACCTGGACGGCGCTAACATTTCGCCCGACCGCCTGAATGTCGCGGCCAGCTATGTTGCAGGCCCGCTGTCGGCGCGTATCCAGACGCAATTCTTCCTCTCGCGCCAGTTCGAGGTCCGTCCGCGCATCAGCCAGGCCAATGCCATTTTCAACCGCGACTTCAGCTTCGGCGGCTATAATGTGACCGACCTGTCGCTGCGCTATCAGACCCGCTTCGGAGCGCTGACGCTGGCGGCTCAGAATATTTTCGACAAATTCTACATCGATTATTACACGCAGACCGTCAGGCCTACAGACAAGGTTCATTATTTCTCAGGGCGCGGACGCAATTTCACCCTGTCCTGGGATTATCGCTTCTAGTGAGGCTGATCGACACCCTGCATCGCTGGACCGGCGGACTGATCGGGCTGCTGCTGGCCTTGCTGGGTCTCAGCGGTGCGCTGCTCGTGCATAAGAATGCCTGGACGCTGGCGCCCCATGCCGGCGATCCCAGGGTGGAGGATGTCCGCCAACTGGCCGATGTGACGCAGCGCATCATGGCCGATCCGGCGGCGCGGCCTCAGTCGATCAGCTATGCATCGGATGATTTCGGGCTGTTGAAGCTGCTGTTCCGGGACGGTGGCGGGGCCTATGCCGATCAGCGCGGCGCCTTGGTGGCCCAATGGAACAGCCAATGGGAACGGCCCGAATTGTGGCTGTTCGACCTGCATCATCATCTCTTCGCCGCCGACGCGGGCGAATGGGTGATAGGGGTCGCCGCGCTTTGCGGACTGTTCTTCGTCGTGACCGGCCTGATCCTGTGGTGGCGCACCCGCCGGACCTTCGAATGGCGGCTATGGCCCGCGCGGATGAGCCGACCGGCGATCGTGCGGCATCATCGCGATCTGGGCGTGATCGTCGCGCCGCTGTTGCTGCTGTCACTGGTGACGGGGGCCGTGCTGGTGTTCCGCCCGATGGCGGCACTGCTGTTCGGACCGGGGGCGCCTGCCCAGATCGACAAGGCGCTGGCCCCGCCGCCGCCGCGTGAAGCCAAGGTCGCCGCGCAACTGGATTGGGCGGGGATGGTCATGACGGCGAAGGCGCGCTTTCCCGATGCGGAACTGCGCAGCCTGACCCTGCCGCGCAAGAAGAGCGGGCTGATCACCATCCGCATGCGGCGGCCGCAGGAATGGCTGCCCAATGGCCGCACCACCCTCTGGTTCGCGGCGGACAGCGGGGCGCTGGTCGGCGCGCGCGATGCGGCCGCGCTGCCGACGGCGGTGAAGGGATATAATCTGCTCTACCCGCTGCACGCCGCGAAGGTCGGGGGGCTGGCGTTCAAGCTGGTCATGACCCTGTCGGGCCTGGCGATGACGCTGCTTGGCACACTGGCGGTGTGGACTTTCTGGTTCAGGCGTCCCACTCGCAGGCCCGCCGGTCGCCTCAGGGGGCGACCGGCGGTTTCCTGAGGCTTATTTCATCGTCGGGATGACGAAGCTCTGGTCGATCACCGCGCCGCCGTCGGGCCAGCGCTGCGTGATCTTCTTGGTGCGGGTGTAGAAGCGCATGCCGTCAATGCCATATTGATCGAGATCGCCGAAGCCCGAACGCTTCCAGCCGCCGAAGCTGTGATAGGCGACCGGCACCGGGATCGGCACGTTGATGCCGACCATCCCGACTTCGACATCGGCGGCGAACTTGCGGGCATAGTCGCCGTTGCGGGTGAAGATGGCGACGCCGTTCCCGTACTGATGCTTCGACGGATAGCTCAGCGCCTCCTCGAAGGTCTGGGCGCGCAGGATCTGGAGCACCGGCCCGAAAATCTCGTCCTGATAGCTCTTCATGTCCGGCGTGACCCGGTCGATCAGCGTCGGGGCGAGGTAGAAGCCCTCCTCATAGCCCTGGAGCGAGAAGCCGCGCCCGTCGACCACGATTTCCGCGCCTTCGTCGGCGGCCATCTGGATATAGCTTTCCACCCGCGCCTTGTGCACGCCGGTGACCAGCGGACCATATTGCGCGTCGGGATCGGTCGGGATGCCGGGGCGCAGCGTCTCGATGGCGTTTATCAGCTTGGCGCGGAAGGCCTCCGCCGTCGCCTCGCCCACCGGCACCACCACGGGCAGCGCCATGCAGCGTTCGCCCGCCGAGCCATAGGCCGCGCCGACGATGTCGGCCACTGCCTGGTCCATGTCGGCGTCGGGCAGGATGATGCCGTGATTCTTCGCGCCGCCCATCGCCTGCACGCGCTTGCCGTTCTGGGCACCGCGGGCATAGACATAATTGGCGATGTCGGACGATCCGACGAAGCTGACCGCCTTGATGTCCGGATGGTCGAGAATGGCGTCGACCATTTCCTTGTCGCCATGGACGACGTTCAGGATGCCCGCCGGCATGCCCGCTTCGATGGCGAGTTCGGCCAGACGCACTGGCACGGAGGGGTCGCGTTCAGAGGGCTTCAGGATGAAGGCGTTGCCGCAGGCGATCGCCATGGCGCTCATCCAGAGCGGGATCATCGCCGGGAAGTTGAACGGGGTGATGCCCGCCGCGATGCCCAGCGGCTGGCGCATCGAATAGACGTCGATGCCCGGACCGGCGCCCTGGGTATATTCGCCCTTCAGCAGATGGGGGATACCGCAGGCGAATTCGACGACTTCCAGACCGCGCTGGATGTCGCCCCGGGCGTCGGCCACCACCTTGCCATGTTCGGAGGAGAGCAGGACGGCGAGTTCGTCCATATTCTGTTCGATCAGTTCCTTGAAGCGGAACATCACGCGGGCGCGGCGCTGGGGGTTGGTCGCGGCCCAATCGGGCTGGGCGGAAAGCGCGGAATCGATCGCCTTCTGGAGATGGGCGGCGGTGGCCAGTTCGACCTGCGCCTGGACCGCGCCGGTGGCGGGATTCAGCACGTCGGAAAGGCGGGCGCCGGCCAGCGGGGCGGATTGTCCATGAATGAAGTGGGTAATTGAACGCATTTTTCCGGTTCCTCTCCTGACGGTGGAATCGCTTTGATATAGACGCCTGGGCTTTGCAGATATACAGGTATCGGGACACATTGGTTGTGCAGGTTTGCCCATGCTGAATTCTGACGAACTGCGCCTGTTCCTGGCCGTGATGCGGGAGGGGAACATGCTGGCCGCCGCCCGCCGGGTCGGCGTGGATCATAGCACGGTCGCCCGCCGCCTGACCAATATGGAAGCGACGCTGGGCGCGCGGCTGTTCGACCGCAGCCCGCGCGGGGTGACGCCCACGCCCGCCGCCTTCGCGCTGGTCCCCCATGCCGAGCGGATCGAGAGCGAATTGCTGGCCGCGCTGAGCAGCGTCGCCGGGCGCGACCGGGAGGTGGAGGGGACGGTGCGCATCGCCACGCCGGAGGCCTTCGCCAGCCATCTGATCGCGCCCCGCGCCGCGGATTTGCGCGAACGGCATCCGCGGCTGACGCTGGAAATCGCGTCCGAAAGCAAGGCGGCCAGCCTGTCCCGGCGGGAGGCGGAGATCGCCGTGATGCTGAAACCGCCGCCCAAGGGCCGGTTCGTGACGCGCAAGCTGACCGATTATCGCCTGGGTCTCTATGCGTCGAAAGCCTATCTGGAGCGGCAGGGCGAACCGGCGACCCGCGCCGACCTCAGCCGTCATGTCTTCGTTTCCTATATCGAGGAACTGGCCGGATTTGCCGAGATGATCGCGCTGGACCAGTTGCTGCCGGGCGCGGCCATCGTCTTCCGCGCCAGTTCCAGCGCGGCGCAGCATGCGGCGGTGGCGGCGGGCATGGGGCTGGGGGTGCTGCACGTCTTCGCGGCGGCGGAGGATGAGCGGCTGGTCCAGCTATTCCCCGAGTCGATGGAGGTGTGGCGCAGCTATTGGCTGGTCATGCATGCGGATCTGCAGAGGCTGCCGAGGGTTCGGGCGGCGGCGGATTTTCTGGAAGAGGTGACGCGGGGGGTGCGGGAGCGGTTATAGGCGGGCGTGGGGCCGGCTGAGGCTTTTTCCAGGAACCTCGGCCTGATCCTGAGGGTTTGCTTTGCAAGCCCGGCGCGGATCGGCCGCCGGAATGTTCGGAGAGGGAGCAATCGTGGCGGCATCTTTCGAAGACAAGACGTTCGAAAACAGGGCGGCGCGAGGCGTGCTGGCGCGGGAGCGCGGGTCGGGATTGCTGGCGCTGGCGGCGCGGGAGTTTTTCAGGCATCCGCTGGCCGTCGGGTCCGCCTTTCCGGCGTCGCATTTCCTGGTCGAAGCCATGCTCGCGCCCGTGGACTGGAGCCGGATGCGGCGCGTCATCGAATATGGGCCGGGCACGGGCATCTTCACCCGCGCCTTGCTGGACCGGCTGCCGGGTCATGCGCGGCTGCTGGCCATCGACACCAGCGCGGCCTTCATCGATCATCTGCGCGGGGCGAACCGGGACAGGCGGCTGATCGCCGTGACCGGCTCGGCGGACGCGGTGCTGGACATCATGGCCGGGCAGGGGTGGGACAAGGCGGACTGCATCCTGTCCGGCCTGCCCTTTTCGACATTGGCGCCGGAGCGGGCGGAACGGTTGATGGAGGCGAGCGCCCGCGCCCTGGCCCCTGACGGGCTGTTCATGGCCTATCAGATGCGCAAGGCGGTCCAGCCGCTGCTGGAACGGCGCTTCGCGAAGGTCGGGACGGGGTTCGAATGGCGCAACGTGCCGCCCTGCCATCTTTATTGGGCTTCGCGGACGCGGTGAGGCGGTTTGGATGGTTGGGAATGTGGGGGAATGGCCAATTGCTGCCACTCTCCGTTCGTCCTGAGTAGCCATTGAGCCCTTCGACAGGCTCAGGACAGGCTTGTCGAAATGGCGTATCGAAGGATGTCGCGCAGACCCTTCGATACGGGCCTTCGACTTCGCTCAGTCCCTACTCAGGGCGAACGGAAGAATGAAAGCGGAAAGTCCGCTTCCCACCCAATCGGTCAGTGTGGCAAGCCCCGAATTCGTCCCCGCCGCCTGAGCTTCAACCGCCTGTTCGGGCTACGTCCGCGATCAGGGTCAGCAATTGGTCTGCCTGTTCCTGCCGGCAGATCAGCAGGTCGGGAAGGTAGACGTCGCTCCGGTTGTAGACGAGCGGTGAGCCGTCGATGCGCGAGCAGTGGAGGCCGTGGGCCTGCGCGACGGCGACCGGCGCCATGCTGTCCCATTCATATTGGCCCCCGCTGTGGAGGTAGATGTCGGCCTGGCCCAGGATCAACGCCATCGCCTTGGCCCCCGCCGATCCCATGGGCACCAGTTCGGCGCCCAGTCTTTCCGCCACGGCGACCGCTTCCTTGGCCGGGCGCGTGCGCGACACGACCATGCGCGGCTTTTCCGGCGCGGGCGGCAAGGCGACGGGCCGGTCGGAACGCAGCAGCGTGCCGCCGTCCAGGCCGGGCAGCGCGACCGCGCCCACGGCCGGACGCCCGTCAATGGCCAGCCCGACATGCACCGCCCAGTCGGCGCGCGCCTCGCCATATTCGCGGGTGCCGTCGACCGGGTCGACTATCCACACCCGGCTTTTGGCCAGGCGGTCGGCATTGTCCTTCTCCTCCTCCGACAGCAGGCCGTCTTCGGGCCGCACCTCGCGCAGGGCGTGGCAGAGGAACTGGTTGGCGGTCTGGTCGCCCGCCTTGCCCAGCGCCTTCGGGCTGAACAACCCGCTGGTCCGCACGTCGATCAGTATGCGTCCCGCGACTTCGGCCAGATGGGCCGCCAGTTCGGCGTCGGTCATGGAATGATCCTGGCGACGATCGCCTCTGCCGCCTGCTCGGCGGTCATGCCGGTGGTGTCGATGTGGATTTCCGGATCCTCCGGCGCTTCATAGGGGCTGTCGATGCCGGTGAAGTTCTTGAGTTCGCCGGAGCGCGCCTTCTTGTAGAGGCCCTTGACGTCGCGGGCCTCCGCATCGGCGAGTGGGGTGTCGATATGCACCTCTATGAACTCGCCGGGCTGCATCATCTGCCGCACCATTTCGCGTTCCGCCCGGAAAGGCGAGATGAAGGCGGTGATCACGATCAGGCCCGCATCGGTCATCAGCTTCGCCACTTCGCCCACGCGGCGGATATTCTCCACCCGGTCGGCGTCGGTGAAGCCCAGATCCTTGTTCAGGCCATGGCGCACATTGTCGCCGTCCAGCAGGAAGGTGTGGCGGTTCATGCGGGCCAGCTTCTTTTCGACCAGATTGGCGATGGTCGACTTGCCCGCGCCGGAAAGGCCGGTGAACCACAGCACGGCGGGCTTCTGGTTCTTGAGGCCCGCGTGGAAGTCGCGGCTGACGTCGGTCGCCTGCCAATGGACATTCTGGGCGCGGCGCAGGCTGAAATGCAGCATCCCCGCCGCCACGGTGGCGTTGGTGATCTTGTCGATCAGGATGAAGCCGCCCAATGTCCGGTTCGCCTCATAGGGTTCGAACACCACCTGCTTGTCGGTCGACAGGTTGGCGACGCCGATGGCGTTGAGTTCCAGCGTCCTGGCCGCCAGATGCTCCATCGTGTTGACGTTGACCTGATATTTGGGCTGCTGGATCGTGGTGGTGACGGTCTGGGTGCCGATCTTTAGCCAATAGGGGCGGCCGGGCAGCATTTCCTCATCCGCCATCCAGATGATGGTCGCTTCGAACTGGTCGGCGGTCTGGGGGGGATTGTCCGACGCCGCGATCACGTCGCCGCGCGAGCAGTCGACCTCGTCCGCGAAACAGAGCGTCACCGACTGGCCGGCGACCGCGATGTCGAGGTCCGCATCCAGCGTGACGATGCGGCTGATGCTGCTGGTCTTGCCCGAAGGCAGGACGCGGATCGCATCGCCCACCTTGACCGTGCCGGTCGCGATCTGGCCGGAAAAGCCGCGAAAGTCGAGATTGGGGCGGTTGACCCACTGCACCGCCATGCGGAACGGCTTTTCCTGGTCGGAAACCTGGTCGACCTCCACCGTCTCCAGATGTTCGATCAGCGCCGGACCCTTGTACCAGGGGGTGTTTTCCGACGGGCCGGTGATATTGTCGCCCTTGAATCCGGAAATGGGCATGGCCGTGAAGGCCCTGATGCCGATGCTGTTCGCGAATTCGGCATAATCCTTGACGATGCCGTCATAGACCGCCTGATCATAGTCGACCAGGTCCATCTTGTTCACCGCCAGCACGATGTTGCGGATGCCGATGAGGTGCGCCAGATAGCTGTGGCGGCGGGTCTGCGTCAGCACGCCCTTGCGCGCGTCGATCAGGATGACGGCCAGGTCGGCGGTGGACGCGCCCGTCACCATGTTGCGGGTATATTGTTCGTGGCCGGGCGTGTCGGCGACGATGAACTTGCGCTTTTCCGTCGCGAAGAAGCGATAGGCGACGTCAATGGTGATGCCCTGTTCGCGCTCCGCGGCGAGGCCGTCGACCAGCAGGGCGAAGTCGATCTGCTGCCCCTGGGTGCCGACCTTCTTCGAATCCGCCTGGAGCGCCTCAAGCTGATCCTCGAAGATCATCTTGCTGTCGTAGAGCAGGCGGCCGATCAGCGTCGACTTGCCGTCGTCCACCGACCCGCAGGTGATGAAGCGCAGCATCGTCTTGTGCTGGTGCACCTCCAGATACTGGTCGATATCCTCCGCGATGAGGGCGTCGGTCTTGTAGATGGGGTCGTCGAGCGTGTCGGTCATATCATCTGTCCCGTCATCCCGGCGAAGGCCGGGATCTGGTTGGTCTGGGTCGAAGGGGCGGTCTGGGAGAGGGTCTGCCACGAGGCCTGAGATCCCAGCCGTCGCTGGGATGACGGCTGGGGGCGACGGCTCGTCAGAAGTAGCCTTCCTGCTTCTTCTTCTCCATGCCCGCGCCGCTCGCATCCTTGTCGATGGCGCGGCCCTGGCGTTCGGACGTGGTGGTGAGCAGCGTTTCCTGGATCACCTCCGGCAGCGTTTTCGCCGCGCTCTCCACCGCGCCGGTCAGCGGATAGCAGCCCAGTGTGCGGAAGCGGATGGAGCGCATCACCGGCTCCTCGCCCGGTTTCAGGGGGAAGCGTTCATCGTCGACCATCAGCAGCATGCCGTCGCGCTCCACGGTCGGGCGCTCCTCCGCGAAATAGAGCGGCACGATGGGCACGTCGTTCAGGTGGATATATTGCCAGATGTCGAGTTCGGTCCAGTTGCTGATCGGGAAGATGCGGATGCTCTCCCCCTTGTTCTTGCGGGCGTTGTAGAGGTTCCACAGTTCCGGCCGCTGGTTCTTGGGGTCCCAGCCGTGGGAGGCGGTGCGGAAGGAGAAGATGCGCTCCTTCGCCCGGCTCTTCTCCTCGTCGCGGCGGGCGCCGCCGAAGGCCGCGTCGAAGCCGTAGAGGCCCAGCGCCTGTTTCAGCCCCTCCGTCTTCCACATGTCGGTGTGCAGCGGGCCGTGGTCGAACGGGTTGATGCCGCGTTCCTGCGCTTCGGGATTGTGATAGACCAGCAATTCCATGCCGCTTTCCCGCGCCATGCGGTCGCGCAGGTCGTACATCGCCCTGAATTTCCAGGTGGTGTCGACATGCAGCAGTGGAAAGGGCGGGGGCGAGGGATAGAAGGCCTTGCGCGCCAGATGCAGCATCACGGCAGAATCCTTGCCCACGCTGTACAGCATCACCGGCTTCTCGGCCTCCGCCACCACCTCCCGCAGGATATGGATGCTCTCCGCCTCCAGACGCTCCAGATGCGTCAGCCTTTTCGAATCGATCATCGTTCACCGCCTTGTTTCGTGACCGTCTGATGGCAGAAGAGGGAAAAGGCTGTACCTCCCATATGGGAGGATATACATATTAGCCATGCGACTGGACGATGGCGGATTATTGGCGGCCCTCCATGAGGGTATGTTCGAGCAACCCCTTTGGCATGGATTCCTGGAAAAGCTGCGGGCGCGGACGGGGGCGGCCTATGCCAGCCTGGCGTTCCGTCCGGTGGATGAGGAACGGATCGTCGAACTCTATGCCGGGCCGCCGCCGCCGCTGCATCTGGGCCGGTTGTTCAACGAAAAATATGGGCGCGACCCCCTGCCGTGCCGGCAGATGCGGGAGGCGCGGGTCTATACGCTGGACGAACTGCTCGATCCCGGCGACGCGGTGCATCAGGGCTATCGCGCCGAGTTTCTGGAGCCGTTGGGTATCAGCAACATGCGATCCGTCCGCGTCACCGAGCCGAGCGGGATGGACGCCTGGCTGAGCTGCGCGGGCGGGCGGGAGGTGGGTCCGGCGGTCGGCGCGCTGCTGACCGCGCTGGTGCCGCATCTGCGCATCGCGCTGCGCAGCTTCGTCGCGTTCGAGCGGGAGAAATTCCGGTCGTCAGTGACGTCGGAGGCGTTCGGGCGGCTCAATGCGGGCTGGCTGACGCTGGATGCGCGGTGCCGCATCGTGGACATGACGCCGCATCTGGAGCAGCTTTTCCAGCGGTCGAGCGTGCTGCGGCGGGGGCGTTACGACCGGCTGATACCCGCTTCCCCGGCGGTGGACCGGGAATTGACCGCGCTGGTCAAGGGCTTTGCGGAGGATGCGGACGGGCGGCCCAGGGCGATCAACCTCAGCCGCGATCCGATGATCGACATGCTGGTGCGTCCGATCCAGGACCGGTCCCTGTCGGTCCAGTCGCCGCCGGTCGCCATCGCCTATATCAGCGGAGACCGATGGTCGCAGGCGGACCGGTGCGACCAGTTGGTCGACCTGTTCGGCCTGCTGCCCAGCGAGGCGCGGCTGGCCTGGGCCATCGCGCAGGGCATGTCGATTGGCGAGGCGGCCGACGATCTGGGGCTGACGGTGGAGACGGCGCGCAACTATTCGAAGAAAATCTACGCCAAGACCGGGGCGCGGGGGCAGGCGGACCTGGTGCGCAACATTTTGACGAGCGTGCTGGCGTTGGCCTGAACGGGGGCAGCCGTTCAATCCGTGGCGGCGGGAATGGTGCGCATCTTCTTCCGGTCGCAGGGGATGAAATGGCAGGGCGCGCTCTTGTCGTCCGGCGCGGCGGGCTTGCGCTGCCAGGGCGGCGTCCAGCCCGGCGGCGCGGAGCCGCAATACCAGGGGCTTTGCGTGGCGGCGGCGGGCGCGTGGACCGCCGTCAACGGGATGATGGCAAGGAACGCCAACGCGCTAGACCGCATGGCTGAACCGCTGTTCCGCCGGTTGCAGATAGGCGTCGAAGCAGGCCGCGATGCTGCGCGCATAGGGCAGGGCGTCCCGCGTCAGCGCGACCCGGCCTTCGCTCAGGCGGACGAGGCCGAGCTGTTCGAAGCGGCTGAGGTCGGGCAGCGGGTGCGCCGTGCCGACATGCGCCTCGCCCTGGCAGAGCAGGGTTTCGATGATGCGGCCGCGGCGGCGGTCCTCCGGCGTGCGGAGCGTGCCGCGGGTGGCGGTCAATTGTCCGGCGTCGGCCAGGGCGCGCCAGGGACCGGCCTGTTTCTCATTCTGAACGATCAGGTCGGGAAACTGGCTGATCGCGCTGGCGCCCAGGCCCAGCAAAATCTCCGCCGGATCATCGGTGAAGCCCTGGAAATTGCGGCGCAGGCGGCCTTCGCGGGCGGCGGCGGCCATGCCGTCATGGGGCAGGGCGAAATGGTCGAAGCCGATCGCATCATAGCCCGCGCCGGTCAGCATTTCATAGCCCTGCGCCGCCATGGCGAAGCGGGTGGAAAGATCGGGCAGGCCGCCCGCGTCGATGCGACGCTGGCGGGGCAGCAGCCGGGGCATATGGGCATAGCCGAACAGGGCGATGCGGGCGGGCCGCATCGCGATGGCGGCGTCCAGCGTGGCGGCGAGGTCGTCCGCCGTCTGGCCGGGCAGGCCGTACATCAGGTCGAAACCCGTCGCGATCCCGGCGGTGCGAAGCTGGTCCACGGCGCGCTCCACCATGTCGAGCGGCTGGATGCGGCCGATGCGCGCCTGGACATGGGGGGTGAAGCTCTGCACGCCCAGATTGACCCGGTCGACGCCCATGGCGGCCATGGTCGATATCCATTGCCCGTCCAGGCGGCGGGGGTCGAGTTCCACCGACAATTCGGCATGATGCGCGTCGCAGCAGAGCAGCAATTGCTGGAGCAGACGGACGAAATCGACCAGCGGCAGGCTGTTGGGGCTGCCGCCGCCAAAGGCGATGCGCTGTACCCGTCCCCTGCCGTTCAGCCGCCCGGCGACCGTCGCGATCTCCCGCTCCAGCGCCTCCACATAGGCGGTGAGGCGCTGGACGCGGTTCGCCGCGCCCGTGTTGCAACCGCAATACCAGCAGATGTCGTGGCAATAGGGGATGTGGACATAAAGGGAGAGCGCGTCGTCCCTTTCCACCCGGTCCAGCCGGGCGGCCAGGTCAGCCGCGCCGACGCCGCCGCCGAACTGCGCGGCGGTGGGATAGCTGGTGTAGCGCGGCACGGGCCGGTCGAGCAGGTCGGGATGATAGGTCCACATCGTCCTGACTCAGGCCGGATTCGCCGGTTCGGGGGGAATTGCGATGAACATGATGGCTTGCTCCGGCCTGGACCCGCTGCCGCCGGAGCCGGGATCGGCCATCGGCGTCGAGAGGGATGTAGGATGCCGGGTTCACCTGCGCCTTGATCTATCTCAATCAACCGGGCGGAATTTCAGCCCGTCAGAATCGCGTCCTGAAAATGGAGTGATGAATGGGGAGCGCATGTGCGCCCCCCCCCGGATCAGAAGGCGAAGCGGACGCCCACATTGACGTTATGGCTGCGGCCGCCGCCAAATTCGCCCTGATAGGCGCCATAGAGGCTGAGGCCCGTGCCAAGGTCGTAGCTGACCCCGGCCCCGGCGGTGGCCATCGTTTCCTTGCGGCCTGCGCCCAGCGCCGTGAACCGCGCCGCGTTGCCGACAAAGCCTGCGCGCGCGGTGGAGCGTTCGCCCTCCAACTGATGGCGCACGCCCAGCGCCGCCCAGGGGTGGAAGCCAGCGCCATCGCCGGAGTCCTTCAGCCTGATGCCGCCGTCGATGAAGGTCGCGCTGGTCTTGGCCCGGTCGACCGCCAGCGCGAAGGCGGCGCTGCCGGTTTCCGTCGTCGCGCCCCGGCGCGTGGCGACATGCGTCACGCCGACTTCAGGCCGGACGGCCCAGCCGCCCATGGGGAAGCTGTAGCCCAGCGTGCCGTCCAGAACCAGGCTGCGCAGGCGATAGTCGCCCGACAGGGCGGTCGCGGCGCCGGGTACGGCGCGGCGCGTGCTGGCTTCGCTCCAGTCATAGGCGACGGTCGCGGTCCCCTCGAAACCGCCGCTCTGGAAATGGCCCGTCAGGCCCGCGACCACGCCGTCGGAATTGGTGCGCGCTCCCCGGCCGAGGAGGGTCTGGCGGCTGTCGACATAGCCGACGAAGGCGCCGATGGAGCCGTTGGCGTTGCCGAAGCCGATGCCGCCCACGACGCCGTAGCTGTGGCTCTTCGCCGTGGCGGTGCCGGTCGCCCCGTCGCCCTTCAGCGTGCGCCAGCCGCCCAGGCCCTGCGCGAAGGTGAAGGGGCCCGCCGTCTCGCGGGTCGTCGCCGCCAGGCCCGCGCGCCCGGCCCTGGCCAGCGCCAGCCCCTGTTCCACGCCAAGCTGCGATGCGCTGGCATAGGCTTCAGGCGTCAACTGACCGAATGCCGCCGCATTGGCGGTGCCGCCGCTGAGCAGCAGGGGAACGGCATCGATCAGCGAGGCGCTGGCGGTGCCGGCGATCAGCAGATCGTTGACATAGTCGATCGCCGCGTCCGTCTGGCTGGTGACGCCGGTCGGCGCGACGAAGGTGCCCAGCAGTTGCAGCGTCGCGCCGTTGTTGCGCAGCACGCCGACGATGCCGGGATCGCGGTTGACGATGTCGAATTCGCCGCTGATCGTGCCGCCGCCATTGACGACGATCAGATCGCGCGAGGCCCCCGGCGTCAGCGATCCTGTCAGGTTGACGGTCGTATTGTCGCCGATGGACACCGAACCGCCATTGACCACGATCTGGTCGCTCTGGCCCACGGGCACGAATTCGAAGGTCGTCGTCGTGCCGTTGGCGATGGTCAGATTGCCGTTGATCGTCATGATGCCCGGCGATGCGCCCGGCGAAAGGGTGGCGCCCGTTCCGATGGTGACGTCGCCGTTGACGGCGCCTGCCGTGCCGAACGTGCCGCCGCTGGCGACCTCGACGGTCCCGGTCAGGGTCGATCCGGCCTGGCCGATCAGGCGGCCGCCGGTGACGTTCACCGTCTCCACATCCAGATTGCCGGTGAAGCCGTTCACGCCGGCGCTGTTGTTGAGCTGTTCGAAACCGGTGAAGCTGGAACCGTCGATGGTCGTCTGTTCGGCATAGCTGCTGCCGGTGTTGAACGCCAGCACGTCGGTTCCGCCGCCCGCGGCGACCGTGCCGCCGAAGCTGCCGCCGGTGCCGATGGTCAGCATGTCCGCGCCCGCGCCCAGGTCGACGTCGCCGGATATGGCGCCGCTGTTGACCAGGCTGTCGGCGCCGCTGCCCGCCGTGACGTTGCCGGTGATCGTGCCGCCCTGGTTGCTGATCATGTTCGCGCCGTCGCCGGTGACGATGTTGCCGGTGATGGAGCCGCCCGCCATGTTGGTCAGCACATTGTCGCCGCCGCCCAGATCGACATTGCCGACCACTTCGCCGCTGTTCGACACGCTGACGCTGGTCGCGCCGCCGCTGATCGCCGTTTCGCCGGGGGCGACGACGATGCTGGACCCCTCGGTCAGGTTGAGCGGACCGCCGCTGGCGACCTCCACCGTCTGCTGGACGACGACCTGGCCGGTGCCGATGATCTTATCGACCTCGAAGCCGGTGAACAGATTGCGCAGCGCCGGGTCTATCGAGCCGGTATAGGTCGTGCCGGTGATGTCGAAGGACAGCGTGTCCTCTCCCGCGCCGCCGTCGACCGTTCCGTTCTGCACGGCTGACGCGAGCAGGTGGATGAAGCTGTCGTTGCCGTCGCCCATCCGCACCGTTCCGGCGATGACGCCTGCGTTGACGATGGTGTCGTCGCCCTCGCGCATATAGATGTCGCCGCTGATCTGCCCGGCATTGTCGATGCGGTCGTCGCCTGCGTTGAGGTCGATGGAGCCGATGATGACGCCGGTCGCGGCGTTCGTCACATGGTCGGTCGAGGGCAGGAAGCCGCTGTCGTCGTCAAGCTGGTCGCCGCTGGTGTGGATCGCGCCCGCCAGATAGCGGTTGGGCTGGCCCAGCGCATTGTCGATGATGAAGTCGCCGCCCGCCGAATAGTCGCTGCCCGCGCCGCCCCGGATGATGCCCGCATTGACGATGTTCACGGTCTTGCCCGCCACGCCGATGGCGGTCGCCATCGCGCCGTTCACGCCGTTGGGCACGGGGCTGTAGACAAAGTCGCCCACCGGCGGCGTCGGGACGAGGAGGGTCGGCGTGCCCGACACCTCTATCAGTCCGCCTTCGCGGTTTTCGATGGTGACCACGCCCGCGCCGCTGCTTTCCTGGTCGATGCCGACCGCCGCGATCTGGTTGACGACAAGCTGCTGGGTGTTGGGGTTGAGGACCGCCACGGTCGCGCCGCCGGTCGCCTTGATCGTGCCGCTGTTGACCAGGGTGATTGTCGAATCCGCCGTCGGGACGCCCGGCTCGTCACCGTCGCCCGCTTCGGTTTCGATGAACAGGCCCGATCCGCCGCGATCCTGCCCGACGATGCTGCCGCTGTTGTTGAAGGCGATGCTGTGGCCGACGTCCGTTTCCGATTCCACGTCGAAGGCGGCGACGCCGCCGAACAGCGGACGATTATCCTGGTCGATGGCCAGTTCCGTGCGGGTCACGACGCCGCTATTGTCGAAGGTCGCCACCCGGTTGCCGATCTCGATCTCCACCGCGCCGTCGATGGTGCCGCTGTTCGTGAAGGCGAAGCTTTCGGCCGGGATGTCGATGACATCGTCGTCGCCCGGTCCGTCATCCTGCAGCAGGCCGGTCTCGATCAGGAGCGCCGTGCCGCCCTCCCGCGCCGAGGCCGCGATCCTGCCATGATTTTCGAACCGCAGATTCTGCGTCGCGGCGCCCGCGTAGAAGCCGTCGCGAATCTCGCCGTCGACGGTGTTGACGATCGTCGCGCTGTCCGCGTTGAACTCGTCATTGGCGTCGGGCAGGACGAGGTCCAGCTCGCCCAGTGCCAGCGTCAGGCCGCGTTGGAAATATCCGCTGGCGTCGATGCCGGCGATCAGGCCGCTGTTGGTGAAGGAGAAGATGTCGGCCGCGACATTGGCGTCCAGGCCGCCGACGATGCTGCCGCTGTTGCCGATGGTCGCGCCCGCCAGCGTCGTGGTCTCCAGCGCCTGGCGGATGCGGACGGCGGCGTTCACGCCCTCATCGAACTCGCGTTCGATATTGGTCGTGGGGGAACGCTGGCCGTTGAACGTCATTTCGATCGTTCCGGCGTTCGCGAAGGCGAAATCTTCGCCAGCCGAGGTGGTGATGACCGAACCGATGCCGCCCGTGCTCAGGTTGATCTCGTCATTGTTGGCGAAGGACGCGGTCGCGATCCGGATATCTCCGTTGACCGTGCCTTCGTTGACGAAGCTGGCCAGGGCGTCGCCATAGGCGGGCGTGTATAGCGGAACGGTGCCGGGTGGCACGAAGGCGCGCTGGAATGTCGCGAACCGCTGTTGATAATAGTTGATCGCGGCGGGCACGACGGTCACGCCCTGCGGGTAAAGGCCCGCGGTGTCGAGCAGGTTGATCGTGCCATTGTTCACGACATGGCCGTCGCCCATCAGGCTGATCGTCGTCCCCTGGCCGGTCAGCGTCACCGTGGTGGCACCGCCGCGAACCTCGAACCCCTCAATCTCGAAGCTGGTCGGCAGGGTGCGCGCGCCAAGCTCCAGCGATTGCGTCTGGGAATAGCTGCGCGTGTAGATATCGATGCCGCCGCCAGCGGAGATGGTTCCCGTCACGCCGTCGTCCGCGCCGCGCTGGATGAAGTTGGCGCTGCTGAAACCCGTTCCGAGTTGCAGGTTGCCGTTCAGCGTGCCGCCGTCGGAGATATAATAATAAAGCGCGCCCGGCAGAGGATTTTGGGGTGAGACGGGGGTCGGCTCCACATAGGAGACGTTGCCGTTGATCGTGCCCGCGTTGCTTATGTTGAAGCTGAGCAGGGGAATGCCGGTCCGGGCGGGCGAGACGATGGCGTTGACGCCCCCGCCGATCACGCCGCCGGTCGCGTTGGTCACCGACAGCACGACCGCCTGGCCCGCGGTGATGGCGGGGTCGCCCGAAATCGTGCCGCTGTTGTTCACCACGATGGCGGTGCCCAGCGTCCCGCCGATCGGGCCGATCGAATCCGTGTTGCCGATCAGGCAGAGCGGACCCGCGCTGCCATCGGGGCAAGTGGGCGAAAATTGCGCGAAGGCGCTGCCCGTTCCCAGCGCGAACAGGCTGACGCCCATGGCGAGCCCCAGACGAATGGGCGAACGCATAGAATTCCGGCCGATCATGGAAACCCCCTCAAGACGAATATATCGAGGCGATCTAGTTCAGCCGCGCGTCGGTCCGCATCCCCCGTTTGGGGTATATTGGATCCCTCGCCGAAATATTGTGTCGCGGACGGACCGGCCTTGCGCATCGATCTTCGCGCCTGTCCGGTGGATAGCTTTCCGGCCGGTCTCCTTTTTCCCGAACCTCTCCATCCCTGGAAGGCCCGCCGGGTTGAGGCAGGTCAAATTGCCGGTTGCGCGGGATCAATGCCGGGCGCGGCGCGGCGCGGCAAAAGGGCGCCATCGACAAACAGGGATGGAGATCAGGGACATGAGCATCAAGACGATCCTGCTGGGCGCGGCCGCCGGTTGCGTGGCTCTGGCCGGGCCTGCACAGGCGGCGCAGGGCGACGTGCTGGTGCGGCTGCGCGGCATCATGGTCGCGCCCAACGAGAAGAGCGGGAGCGTGCTGCCCGCCTTTCCGGGCGAGAAGGTGAAGGTGGATAACAGCGTGATGCCGGAAGTCGACATCACCTATATGGCGACCGACCATATCGGCTTCGAACTGATCGCCGCGACCACCAAGCATAGCGCGAGCGGGCGGAGCGGCGCGACCGGAGGCATCGGCAGGCTGGCCTCCATCTGGGTGTTGCCGCCGACGCTGACGGCGCAATATCATTTCCTGCCGGAGGGGAAGATCAGGCCCTATGTCGGGGCGGGAGTGAATTATACGCTCTTCTATAATGAGAAGGCTTCGGGCGCGCTGGAAGGCGCGGTGGGCGCGACCAGGGTGCATATGTCCGACAGCTTCGGCTGGGCGGGGCAGGTCGGGGTCGACATCGACCTCAATGAGCGGATGTTTTTGAATTTCGACGTCAAATATATCGACATCGATACCACGGCGCGGCTGTCGACCGCCGGTGCGGGCGTGCAGAGGGTGAAGCTGGAGCTTGACCCCTTCGTCTTCGGCGTGGGCGTGGGGATGAAGTTCTGACGGGGCGAAAATCCTCCCTGCGCGCAGCGTGGGGAGGATTAGGATAGGTTCGCCCACGCGGCCTAGGGAAAATTACGGATAGGTTGAGTCGTGCCGGGGCGGCATGGATCGGCGCATGGATATGCGATTTGATCTGGCGCAAAGGCCGCCGCGGGACGTGGATTTCGTCCTGGCGGCGGCGCCGTCCACGGGCTGTAGCAGCCAATATTGCGACCGGTGCGAGGTGCGCGATCAGGCGATCTGCGCAGACCTGGGCGAACAGGAGCGCGCGGCGCTGAACCGGATCGGGCGGCGGGTGTCGTTGCAGGCCGGGCAGACCGTGATGTGGGAAGGCGACAGTTCGACGCTGGTCGCCAATGTGATCGAGGGGACGTTGAAGCTGTCCACCTCCACCGGCGACGGGCGCGAGCAGATCGTCGGCGTCGTCTATGCATCGGATTTCATCGGCCGGCCCTTTGGAGCGCGGACGCCGCACAGCGTCACGGCGCTGACCGATGCGCGGCTGTGCCTTTATCCGCGCGGGGCCTTTGACGGCTTTGCGCGGGAGCATGCGGCATTGGAGCATCGCTTGTTGCAGCGGACGCTGGACGATCTGGACCGGACGCGGGCGTGGATGCTGCTGCTGGGGCGGAAGAATGCGCGGGAGAAGGTGGCGACCTTGCTGCTCGACATGCGCAGGCGGCTTCGGGCGGACCGGGACGGGGTGATCGAATTGCCTTTGTCGCGGCAGCAGATCGCCGATGTGCTGGGGCTGACCATAGAGACGGTGTCGCGCCAGATCGGCGATTTGAAGCGGATGGGCGTGATCGCGCTGGCCGGGCGGCGCGGGGTGCGTGTTGTCGATGTCGAGCGGCTGGAGGGGATGGCCGACGGGGAATGAGGGCGGTTTTTGGACAATCCAGGACATTCCTTCTCCCTTGAGGGAGAAGGATATGGAGCCTTGGCGACGAAGGAGCCTAGGCGGAGTTGGATGAGGGGGAGCGGGCCTGCGGCCCGCGCGATCCGTTGGATCGAGCGAACAGGTAAGGGCTGCCCCGCAGCCCTTAGATCATGCCGGGGGCATGATCGACCTGTTCGCTCCCCTCACCCAGCTACGACTAAGGCAGCAAGCTGCCAGTCTGCGCAACCTCGGCCAGAGTCACGTGCCTCTGGCCGACCCTCAAGTGAGAGGGATTTGGAATGTCCGCTTCCCACCCCCATAAGGACATTCCCCTACATACCCGCGCCTCCGGCTTTGACAGAGGTCAATGCATAAGGGCGGCTCCCGGACGAAGGACGCCGCATAGCCTTTGACGGGGAAATCCTATGGAGCAACTGGTGTGGAAGACGGGCGGCTGGTTCGCGCTCGCGACGCTGGCCTTTCTGGCGGCGCTGGCGGCGGCGGACTTCGGCTTTGCCGTGCATATGGGCATCGTCTGCGCCGCCGCGCTGGCCGTGGCGGTGCTGACGATGCGGCATGCCGATTATGAGGCGATCACCCGCGGGTTGCTGAAGATGCCCGCGTCCCAGGGGAAATATGACGACGATCCGGTCCGCTGGGGCGTGATCGCGACCGTCTTCTGGGGCCTGGCGGGCTTTCTGGCCGGGCTGTACATCGCGCTGCAACTGGCCTTTCCGGCGCTCAACCTGGGGATCGAATATACCAGCTTCGGGCGGCTGCGGCCGTTGCATACCTCCGCCGTCATCTTCGCCTTCGGGGGCAATGCGCTGATCGCCACCAGCTTTTACGTGGTGCAGCGGACCTGCCGGGCGCGGCTGGCCTTTCCGGCGTTGGCGCGGTTCGTCTTCTGGGGGTATCAGCTTTTCATCCTGCTGGCGGCGACCGGCTATCTGCTGGGCATTACCGAAGGCAAGGAATATGCCGAGCCGGAATGGTATGTCGACCTGTGGCTGACCATCGTCTGGGTCGCCTATCTGGTCGTCTTCGGCGGCACCATCCTGCGCCGCAGCGAGCCGCATATCTATGTGGCGAACTGGTTTTACCTGAGCTTCATCCTGACGATCGCGATGCTGCATATCGTCAACAATCTTTCCATGCCGGTCAGCCTGCTCGGTTCCAAGAGCTACAGCGCCTTCGCGGGGGTGCAGGATGCGCTGACGCAGTGGTGGTACGGGCATAATGCGGTCGGTTTCTTCCTGACCGCCGGCTTCCTGGCCATGATGTATTATTTCGTGCCCAAGCAGGCGGAGCGGCCGGTCTATAGTTACAGGCTTTCCATCATCCACTTCTGGTCGCTGATCTTCCTCTATATCTGGGCGGGTCCGCACCATCTTCACTATACCGCGCTGCCCGACTGGGCGCAGACGTTGGGCATGGTCTTTTCGGTCATGCTGTGGATGCCTAGCTGGGGCGGGATGATCAACGGGCTGATGACGCTGAACGGCGCATGGGACCGCATCCGCACCGATCCGATCATCCGCATGATGGTGATGGCGCTGGCCTTCTATGGCATGTCGACCTTCGAAGGTCCGATGATGTCGGTGAAGGCGGTCAACAGTCTTTCCCACTATACCGACTGGACCATCGGCCATGTGCATAGCGGTGCGCTGGGCTGGAATGGCCTCATCACTTTCGCCTGCCTCTATTATCTGACGCCGCGACTGTGGAAGCGGGAGCGGCTGTACAGTCTTCGCCTGGTGAACTGGCACTTCTGGCTGGCGACGGTGGGGATCGTCCTCTACGCCGCGTCGATGTGGGTCGCGGGCATCATGCAGGGGCTGATGTGGCGCGAATATGGCAGCGACGGCTACCTCGTCTACGCCTTTTCCGAAGTGGTGAGCGCCATGTTCCCCATGTACCTGATCCGGGCGGCGGGGGGCCTGCTGTACCTGAGCGGCGCCATCGTCATGGCCTGGAACATCGGCAGGACGATCGCGGGCAGTCCGCTGCGCGTGGAGAAGCCGATGAACGATGCGGCCTATGACGCCGAAGCCGACCGGCCGCTCGTCACCCAGCCTGCCTGAAGGAGTATCCGGACATGGCAACCAAGACCAAGGGCAAGTTCTTCGACCATGGCAGGCTGGAGCGGAATGTTTCCCTGCTGGGCATCGCGTCGCTGATCGTCGTCGCCATCGGCGGCATCGTGGAGATCGCGCCGCTCTTCTGGATCGACAACACGATCGAGAAGGTGGAGGGCGTGCGCCCCTATACGCCGCTGGAGCTGGCGGGACGGAATATCTATGTTCGCGAGGGCTGCTATAATTGCCACAGCCAGATGATCCGGCCCTTCCGGGACGAGACCGAACGTTATGGCCATTACAGCCTGGCCGCCGAGAGCATGTACGACCATCCCTTCCAGTGGGGATCGAAGCGGACCGGGCCGGACCTGGCGCGGGTGGGCGGGCGATATTCGGATGAGTGGCATGTCCAGCATCTGAAAGACCCCCGCGCCGTGGTGCCGGAATCGATCATGCCCGGCTATGCCTTCCTGGCGGAGCGCGAGTTGAAGGCGGGCGACATGCGCCGGGATCTGGCGGCGCTGAACGATGTCGGCGTGCCTTATGCGAAGGAGGATATCGCCAAGGCCAATGACGACCTGAAGGCGCAGGCCGATCCGGATGCGGACAGCAGCGGCCTTCTGAAACGCTATCCCAAGGCGCAGGCGCGGGACTTCGACGGCGATCCGGGCAAGCTGACGGAGATGGACGCGCTGGTCGCCTATCTCCAGATGCTGGGCACGCTGGTCGATGTGGACAGCGCCAAGCCGCAAGAGGTCGACAGATGAGCTACGACGCCTTGCGGCATTTCGCCGATAGCTGGGGGCTGGTGTTCATGGGGGTGGTCTATGTGACCCTCATCGGCTGGCACTTCCTGCCCCATGGGCGGCAGCGCAGCGCGGAAGCGGCGCTCGCCATTTTCGAACAAGAGGAAGCCGATCATGGCTGACGACAAGCGCATCGACGCCGCCACAGGGACGGAGATCAAGCATCATGAATGGGACGGCATCCAGGAACTGGACACGCCGCTGCCGCGCTGGTGGCTGTGGACCTTCTATGCGACGATCCTGTTTTCCATCGGTTATGTGATCGCCTATCCGGCCATCCCGATGATCGACCGGGCGACCGGCGGCATGCTGGGCTGGTCGAGCCGGGGGGCGCTGGACAAGGAACTGGCGGCGCGGGAAAGGCAGATCGCGCCGATCCGGAAGGCGATTGCGGAGACGCCGATCACGGCGCTGCCGGGGCGGCCCGAACTGATGCAGCAGGCGGTCGAGGGCGGGCGCGCCGCTTTCCGGGTGCATTGCGTCCAGTGCCATGGGTCGGGGGCGGCGGGGTCGAAGGGTTATCCGAACCTGAATGACGACGACTGGTTGTGGGGCGGCGATCTGGCGGGGATCGAGAAGACCGTCACGGACGGCATCCGCAACCCGAACCATGATGCCACGCGCCAGTCGCTGATGCCTGCTTTCGGCAAGGATCAATTGCTGACGGCCGCGCAGGTCGATGACGTGGTGGCGCATGTCCGGGCGATCAGCGGGCAGGACGGGGCGAGCGCGGCGGCGCGGCGGGGTGGGCAGGTCTTTGCAGACAATTGCGCGGTTTGCCATGGGCCTGCGGGCAAGGGGAGCCGGGAGGTGGGCGCGCCCGATCTGACCGATGCGATCTGGCTCTATGGCGGCGACGCGGGGAGCATTCGCGAGACCGTGTGGAACAGCCGCCATGGGGTGATGCCGCGCTGGGACGACAAGCTGGACAAGGCGACCATCCGCATGCTGGCGGCCTATGTGCATAGCCTGGGCGGGGGTGAGGGCAATGGGGGGCGGTGAGGCTTTCCTGATCCTCCCCATGCTTGCATGGGGAGGAATAGCGGGATGCTGATGTCCGCACCGCTCTACGAGAAGCGCAAGGGGGTCTATCCCAAGGCTGTCGACGGCTTCTACCGCCGCCTGAAATGGGCGATCATGGCGGTGACGCTGCTTGTCTACTGGGGCACGCCCTGGCTGCGCTGGGACCGGGGGCCTTATGCGCCCGACCAGGCGGTGCTGGTCGACCTGGCCCATCGGCGCTTCTACATGTTCGCCATAGAGATATGGCCGCAGGAATTCTATTATGTCGCGGGCCTGCTGATCATGGCGGGGATCGGGCTGTTCCTGGTCACGTCGGCGGTGGGGCGGGCCTGGTGCGGCTATGCCTGCCCGCAGACGGTGTGGACCGACCTCTACCAGCATGTCGAGCGGTTCGTGGACGGCGACCGCAATGCGCAGTTGCGGCTGGCCAAGGCGCCATGGGGTGCGGCCAAGATCACGCGGCGGCTCTTCAAATGGTTGGTCTGGCTGGGGATCGCCTTTGTCACCGGGGGCGCGTGGATATTCTATTTCGCCGATGCCCCGACGCTGCAACGGGAATTCTGGAGCGGGACCGCCGCGTGGCAAGCCTATGCGACGACTTTTGTGCTGACCGCGACGACATTCGTGCTGGGCGGCTTCATGCGGGAGCAGGTGTGCATCTATATGTGCCCCTGGCCGCGCATCCAGACGGCGATGCTGGACGAAAAGTCGCTGATCGTCACCTACAGGCATTGGCGCGGGGAGAAGCGCGGGAGCCTGAAGAAGGCGCAAGCGCATCCGGGGGACTATGGCGACTGCATCGACTGCAACCAGTGTGTCGCCGTCTGCCCGACCGGCATCGACATTCGCGAAGGGCCGCAGATCGGCTGCATCACCTGTGCGCTGTGCATCGACGCCTGCGACAAGGTGATGGCGCAGGTCGGGCGGCCGCGTGGGCTGATCGACTATTGCACGCAGGACGATGCGGAGGCGGAGCAGAAGGGCGCGGCGGCGCGCCCGGTGCTGAGGACGCTGCTGCGGCCGCGCATCATCGCCTATTTCGCGGTCTGGGCGGGGATCGGCGCGGCCATGCTGTTCGCGCTGGGGGCGCGGGATCGGCTGGAGATCAGCGCGCAGCAGGACCGCAATCCGATTTTCGTGCGCCTGTCCGATGGCGCGATCCGCAACGCCTATACGGTCAAGCTGCGCAATATGGAGGCGCGGCCCCGCCCAATGGAGGTGGGCCTGGCCGGCCTGCCCGGCGGCAGGATCTGGACCGATGCGGGATCGCGGGAGGCCGCTTCCTCCACGGTGCGGACGACGGTGCCCGCCGACAGCGTGGCGAAGCTGCGCATCTTCCTGACGCTGCCGTCCGGCGGCCCGGCGCGGCAGGATTTCCGTTTCACCGCCCGCGCCCTGGATCGCGAGGGCGGCAGCGCCAGCGAACCCGCACGATTTGAAAGGCCTTGAACATGACCCCTGCACCATCCCCCGTCCGCCGCTTCACCGGCTGGCACATGACGGCGATACTGGTGGCCTTCTTTGCCGTGGCGATCGCGGTCAACCTGCTGATGGCGACCGTCGCGGTACGATCCTTCGGCGGCGTGGTGGTCGAAAACTCCTATGTCGCCAGCCAGAAATTCAACGGCTGGCTGGCGGAGGCGCGGGCGCAGAAGCGGCTGGGATGGCGGGACGCGGTGACGCTGGATGCGGCGCGGCATGTCGGGCTGACGCTGAATGACGCGAAGGGCACGCCGTTGGCGGGCGGCAAGGTGACGGCGGTGGCGCAGCATCCGCTGGGGCGGGCGGCTGATCTGCCGCTGGCTTTCCGCGAGACCACGCCGGGCATCTATGCCAGCGACCGGGCCTTGCCGGAGGGGCGTTGGCAGATCCGTTTCGACCTGCGCCGCGCCGGGCGCGAGGAGCATTTGTTGAGGGAGGTCGACTGATGGCCACGAAAGCGCCGATCCCCGATCCCGTCACGGAGGAGACGGCCGAAAGCCTGTTCGCCGTCCCCGGCATCCATTGCGCGGGCTGCATCGCCAAGATCGAGGAGGGGTTGCCCCGCCAGCCCGGCATCCTGTCCGCACGGGTCAATATGGGGGCGAAGCGGGTCGCCATCCGCCACGACCCCGCGCTGACCCCGCCGGAGCTGCGCGCCGCCATCGCCGCCCTGGGGTTCGAGGCGGAACCGCTGGCCGACGCGGGGCTGGACGTCGCGGCGGCGGAAAGTCGCCGCCTGACGCGGGCGCTGGTGGTGGCTGGCTTCGCGGCGATGAACATCATGCTGCTGTCGGTGTCGGTCTGGTCCGGGGCGGCGGGCGCGACGCGGGGGATGTTCCACTGGCTCTCCGCGCTGATCGCCCTGCCGACGGTGGCCTATGCGGGTCAGCCTTTCTTCCGGTCGGCCTTCGCGGCGCTGCGGCAGGGGCGGACGAACATGGACGTGCCGATCAGCATCGGCGTGCTGCTGACGACCGGCATGAGCCTGTATGAGACCGTCATCGGCGGCGCGCATGCCTGGTTCGACGGGGCGGTGATGCTGCTCTTCTTCCTGCTGGCGGGGCGGGCGCTGGACAGCATGATGCGCGGGCGGGCGCGGGCGGGGGTGGCGGCGCTGCTGAAGCAGACCGCGCCGGGCGCGCTGGTGCTGGAGAAGGACGGGAGCAGCCGGTGGATGCGGGCCGATGCGCTGCGGCCGGGCATGACGATATTGGTCGCGGCTGGCGAAAGGCTGGCCGCCGACGGGCGCGTGGTGGAGGGCGAAAGCGGGATCGACATCGCCTTCCTGACAGGGGAGAGCGCGCCGGTGCGGGTCCACCCCGGCGATGGCGTGCAGGCGGGAGCGCTCAATGTCGAGGGACCGATCCGGGTAGAGGTGACGGCGGCGGGGGCCGATACCGTCATCGCCGACATCGCCCGGCTGATGGAGGAGGCTGCGCAGGGCAAGTCGCGCTATGTCCGCCTGGCCGACCGGGCGGCGCGGCTCTATGCGCCCTGCGTCCATCTGCTGGCGGCGCTGTCCTTCGCGGGGTGGATGATCGCGGGGGCGGGCGTGCATCAGGCGTTGCTGATCGCGGTGGCGGTGCTGCTGATCACCTGTCCCTGCGCTCTGGGGCTGGCGGTGCCGGCGGCGCAGATCGTCGCTTGCGGCGCGCTGATGCGGCGGGGCGTGCTGGTGAAGGACGGGTCGGCGCTGGAGCGGCTGGCGGAGGTCAGCGAAGCGGTGTTCGACAAGACCGGCACGCTGACGCTGGGCCGTCCCGTGCCGATGGGGCTGCGCCGTTTGTGGCGGGACGACCGGTCGATCCTGCTGTCGCTGTCGCGGGCCTCGCGCCATCCGCTGAGCGTCGCCTTGCGGCAGGCGCTGGAGGCGCGGGGGGTGACGCCTGCCATGCTCGACAATGTGCGCGAAGTGGCGGGGGAGGGGGTGTTCGGGGACTATGAAGGCGTGGCCGTGTCGCTGGCGCGGCCGCGCAGCCTGATCAACCTGTTCGGGCTGGCGGCGGAATATCGGCGGGGCGATCAGGCCATGTTGCTGGGCTTCACCGACGCGCTGCGGCCCGATGCGGCGGAGACGCTGGACGTCCTGCGCGGCATGGGGGTGAAGGTGCTGATCGCCAGCGGCGACCGCCCCGACGCGCTGGAGGAGATCGCCCGGACGACCGGCGTCACCGCCATCGGCCGTCTGCGCCCGGCGGACAAGCTGGCGCTGATCGGGCGGCTGAAGGCCGGGGGCGAGAAGGTGCTGATGGTCGGGGACGGTCTGAACGACGGCCCGGCTCTGGCGGCGGGGCATGCCAGCATGGCGCCCGCATCCGCCAGCGACGCGAGCCAGCTTGCCGCCGACGCCGTGTTCCTGGGCGACAGGCTGGCCCCCGTGGCGCTGACCGTGCATGCGGCGCGGCGGACGGTGGCGGTGGTGAAGCAGAATTTCGCGCTGGCCATCGGCTATAATGCGCTGGCGGTGCCGCTGGCCATAGCGGGGAAGGTGACGCCGCTGGTGGCGGCGGTCGCCATGTCGACATCCTCGCTGATCGTCGTCGCCAATGCGTTGCGTTTGAAAGGAGCCGTGAAATGATTGGGCTGAGCCTGCTGATCCCGATTGCGCTTGGCCTTGGCCTGCTGGGGCTGGCGGCCTTTTTCTGGGCGCTGGGCAATGGCCAGTTCGAGGATACGGACGGGGCGGCGGTGCGTATTTTGATCGATGAGGAGTGATGGGGGCTAGAGCGATTTCCAGTCAGATGGCATCATCTGACGTTTAAGAAATCGCGGTAAAACAAAGGAATAGAGCGGTCGATCTGATTCAATCAGATCGAGAACCGCTCTAGTAAAATCCTCCCTACGCTTCGCGTAAGGAGGATTAAGAACGATCGCTTCCAACCAATCGGTAGGCGTCCGTTTCAGGCGGATTTCAGCAACCCTGCGACGACGGGCGCGATCCTGCCCACGATCACGTTCACGCCGGCGGCATTGGGGTGGATGGAATCCGCCTGCATCAGCCGGGGATCGCCGATCACGCCGTCCAGGAAGAAGGGGTAGAGCGGCAGGCCGTAATCTTTCGCCAGGCGGGGATAGATGGCGTTGAACTTCGCGCCATAGTCCGCCCCCATATTGGGCGCGGCCAGCATGCCGGTCAGCAGCACGGCTATCTGCCGCCGTTTCAGTTCGTCCAATATGGCGCGCAGATTTTTCTCGCTATCCTCCGGCGCCAGGCCGCGCAGCATGTCGTTGCCGCCCAGGTCGAGCAGCAGCAGGTCGGGCTTGCGCGGCAGGCCGTCCAGCGTGAAGGCCAGCCGTTGCATCCCGCCCAAAGAGGTTTCGCCCGAAACCCCGGCATTGCGGACCTGGGCCGCCAGACCCCGCGCCTTCAGCGCCTGTTCCAGGCGGAAGGGAAAGCTTTCATTCTGGGCCACGCCATAGCCCGCATAGAGGCTGTCGCCGAAGACGAGGACGAGCTGGCCGTCCGCGACCGGGGCGGCTGCGTTCCGCGCCTCAGCGGACGGCGCGGCGCTGTTGTTGGCGGCCGGTTCGCCGGAACAGGCGGTGAGCAATTGCACAATCGCTGCCGCGCCCACATATATTGACCGTCTTCCCGCCTTCATGGGGTTCCTTTCGCCGATGCACGGTTCGTCCTCCCTCGCCCATATCGCGATTGAAGCGCGCAATGTCACCCTTTCGCTGGGGACTCGCGAAGCGCCGACGCAGATATTGAAGGGCATCGACCTTTCCATCCCGAAGGGCGAGAGCCTGGCGATCCTTGGCCCGTCCGGATCGGGCAAGTCGTCGCTGATGGCGATCCTGTCGGGGCTGGAGCGCGCCAGCGGCGGCGACGTGCGGGTCGCGGGGATCGATTACGGGCCGCTGGACGAGGATGCGCTGGCGCGGGCGCGGCGCGGGCGCGTGGGCATCATATTGCAGAGCTTCCACCTGCTGCCGACCATGACGGCGGTGGAAAATGTCGCCGTGCCGCTGGAACTGGCGGGGTTCGGGGATGCCTTCGCCCGCGCTGCGGACGAACTGGCGGCGGTGGGGCTGGGGCATCGGCTGCACCATTATCCGGCGCAGCTTTCGGGGGGCGAGCAGCAGCGCGTGGCCATCGCCCGCGCCGTCGCGCCGGGGCCGGACATCCTCTTCGCTGATGAACCGACGGGCAATCTGGACGGGGCGACCAGCGGGGCCATCGTCGAACTGATCTTCGCCCGGCGGGCGGCGAACGGCGCGACGCTGGTGATCATCACCCATGATCCCGGACTGGCTGAGCGGTGCGACCGCATCGTCGAGATGCGCGACGGGTTGATCGTCGCGGATCGCAGGCCGTGACGGGGCTGGGTTGGCGGGGCTGCTGGCGGATCGCCCGGCGCGACCTGCATCGCGGTTTCCGGGGGTTGCGGCTGCTGTTCATCTGCCTGTTCCTGGGCGTGGCGACGCTGGCGACCATCGGCGGCCTGACCGCCGCGATCACCGGCGAGATCGCGACCAAGGGGCAGGTGCTGCTGGGCGGCGACGTCGAAGTGGCGATGTCGCAGCGCGAGGCGAGCGCGGCGGAGAAGGCGGCCTTCCGGCGCGAGGGCGCGTTGAGCGAGACGGTCCGCCTGCGGGCCATGGCCCAGCGGGTTGGGGAGGGCGATGGCCCCTCCGCCGTTCTGACGGAATTGAAGGGTGTGGACGAGGCCTATCCGCTCTACGGTGCGCTGACGCTGAAGGGCGGGCGCGCCGGGCCGATGCGCGCCGACGAACTGGTCATCGGGCAGGCGCTGGCGGACAGGCTGGACGTGAAGCCGGGCGATGGATTGCGCTATGGCGCGGCGACCTTCCGCATCCGGGGCATCATCGCGGAGGAGCCGGATCGGGTGGGGGAGGGCTTCACCCTGGGGCCGGTGGCGCTCACCTCCATGGAGGGCATAAGGCGCACGGGCCTGATCCAGCCGGGCAGCCTTTATGAGAGCAAATACCGGATTCGTCTGGCGGCCGGCGCGGATGCCGGGGCGGCGGGGGAAAGGCTGAACCGCGCCTTCCCCTCCGCCGGATTCGAGATCAAGGATCGCGACGGCGCGGCGCCGGGGACCAGCCGTTTCCTGGAGCGGATGGGGCAGTTTCTGTCGCTGATCGGCCTCGCCGCGCTGGCCATTGCGGGCATCGGGGTCAGCAACGGGGTCGCATCCTATCTGGCGATCAAGCGCAACGGCATCGCGACGTTGAAGATTTTGGGCGCTTCATCCGCCGACATCGCCCGCATCTACCTGATGCAGATCGGCGCGGTCGCCATGCTGGCCATCGGCTGCGGGCTGGCGGCGGGGGTCGTGCTGCCGCTGGGGCTGGTGACGGCGATGCGGGACATATTGCCGGTGCAGCCGGGTTTCGCCGTCGCGCCCTGGCCGCTGGTCACCAGCGCGCTTTACGGCCTGCTGATCGCCTTCATCTTCACCATGCCGCCGTTGGCCCATGCGCGGACCCTGCCCGCCGCCGCCCTGTTCCGCGAAACGGTGGACCGGCGGCGCGGCGTCGACCGGGCGAGCATGATCGCGGTGGGCGCGGCCGGGGCCGCAGCCGTTGCGCTGGCGCTGGGCACGGCGCGGGAGCCGTGGTTCGCGGCGGCGATGCTGGGCGCGGTCGCGGCCATGCTGGCGCTGCTGACCGGCATGGGGCTGTTGGTCCGGCATGGGGCGCGCCGCGCGCCCGCGCCGCGCCGTCCGCTGGCCCGGCTGGCGGTGGCCAATCTTCACCGGCCGGGTGCGCAGACTTCGGCGCTGGTGGTGGCGCTGGGGCTGGGGCTGACTTTGTTCGTGACGCTGGCGGCGATCCAGTCCAGCCTCAGCGCCGAAATCCGCAACACGGTGCCGCGCACCGCGCCCGACCAGTTCGTGCTGGACATCCCCATCGCCGGAAAGGACCGCTTCCTCGCCCTGGTCGCGAAGGAAGCGCCGGGGGCCAGCGTCAATATGGTGCCGACCCTGCGGGGAACCATCGTCGCCTATGGCGGGCAGCGGGTGGCGGACCTGAAGCAATTGCCCGAAGGCGCATGGTTCCTGCGCGGGGAGCGGGGCGTCACCTATAGCGATGCGCTGCCCGAAGGATCGGAACTGGTGAAGGGCCAGTGGTGGCCCCGCGACTATGCCGGGCCGCCGCTGATCTCGCTCGACCGGGAGGCGGCGGAGGTGATGGGCGTCGATGTTGGCGACACGCTGACCGTGTCGGTGCTGGGGCGGGAGATAGAGGCGCGCATCGCATCCCTGCGGCAGGTCAATTGGGAGACGATGGGCTTCAACTACATCATGGTCTTCTCACCCGACACGTTGCGCAGCGCGCCGCACAGCCTGTCCGCGACGATCACGACGAAAGGCGGCACGACGAAAGGCGGGTCGGAAGGGGCGATGACGCGCGCGCTGCTGGCCGCTTTCCCCTCCGTCTCCATCATCGCGGTGGGCGAGGTGGTGGCGCAGGTCACCGTGCTGCTGGGGCAGATGTCGACCGCCATCGTGCTGGCGGGATCGGTCGCCATATTGGCGGGCATCGCCGTGCTGATCGGCGCGATCGCGGCGTCCCGGCAGGCGCGGGCCTATGACAGTGTGATCCTGAAAACGCTGGGCGCGACGCGGGGGCAGATATTGGGCGCGCAGGCTATCGAATATGCGCTGCTGGCGGGGGTGCTGGCGCTGGTGGCGCTGGGGCTGGGGCTGGCGGCGGCCTGGTTCGTGATCGTGCGGATATTCGATTTCCACTGGGCGCCGGACTGGCTGCTGGTGTTGTCGACCCTGGGCGCGGGGGCGGTGCTGACGCTGGGGATCGGGCTGCTGGGGTCGATTCCCCTGATGTC
>NZ_CP102665.1:682500-737500 GCF_026427355.1 Sphingobium sp. JS3065 | reverse complement strand
CTAAACCGACACAGGTGGAATGGTAGAGTATACCAAGGCGTTTGAGAGAAGTATCCTGAAGGAACTCGGCAAATTGCCTCCGTACCTTCGGAAGAAGGAGGCCCCACATGAAGGCAACTTTTTGTGGGGGGCACAGGCCAGGGGGTAGCGACTGTTTAGCAAAAACACAGGGCTCTGCTAAGTCGGCTTCAAGACGACGTATAGGGCCTGACGCCTGCCCGGTGCCTGAAGGTTAAGAGGAGGTGTGCAAGCACTGAATTGAAGCCCAGGTAAACGGCGGCCGTAACTATAACGGTCCTAAGGTAGCGAAATTCCTTGTCGGGTAAGTTCCGACCTGCACGAATGGCGTAACGACTTCCCCACTGTCTCCAGGATATGCTCAGCGAAATTGAATTCTCCGTGAAGATGCGGAGTACCCGCGGTTAGACGGAAAGACCCCGTGCACCTTTACTGCAGCTTCAGAGTGGCATTAGGAAAGAACTGTGTAGCATAGGTGGGAGGCTTTGAAGCCGGGACGCCAGTTCCGGTGGAGCCATAGGTGAAATACCACCCTGTTGTTTTCTGATGTCTAACCTCGCACCGTTATCCGGTGCAGGGACCCTCTGTGGCGGGTAGTTTGACTGGGGCGGTCGCCTCCTAAAGAGTAACGGAGGCGCGCGATGGTGGGCTCAGGACGGTTGGAAACCGTCTGTTAGAGTGCAATGGCATAAGCCCGCCTGACTGCGAGACTGACAAGTCGAGCAGAGACGAAAGTCGGTCATAGTGATCCGGTGGTCCCTCGTGGAAGGGCCATCGCTCAACGGATAAAAGGTACGCCGGGGATAACAGGCTGATGATTCCCAAGAGCTCATATCGACGGAATCGTTTGGCACCTCGATGTCGGCTCATCACATCCTGGGGCTGGAGCAGGTCCCAAGGGTTTGGCTGTTCGCCAATTAAAGTGGTACGTGAGCTGGGTTCAGAACGTCGCGAGACAGTTTGGTCCCTATCTGCCGTGGGCGTCGAAATTTGAGAGGAGTTGACCCTAGTACGAGAGGACCGGGTTGAACATACCTCTGGTGTACCTGTCGTCGTGCCAACGGCGCAGCAGGGTAGCTATGTATGGACGGGATAACCGCTGAAAGCATCTAAGCGGGAAGCCTCCCTCAAGATAAGATTTCTTCGAGCGGTCGTAGACCACGACCTTGATAGGCCGGATGTGGAAGTGTGGTAACATATGAAGCTAACCGGTCCTAATTGCTCTGATCGCGCCTGAGAGTCCCACCATCAATGACAACACTGGAATAAAACCCAGCGTCAGCCATCGAGCGTGGTGATAAGCTCATGCCAGATAACAAACACACATAGCAAAACGTGCACGGCATCGAAAAACCCAAAGCGCAAGCTTCATTGCTTGGTGACCATAGCGTCTGTGACCCACCCGATCCCATCCCGAACTCGGCCGTGAAACCAGTCTGCGCCGATGGTACTGTGGCTCAAGCCCCGGAAGAGTAGGGCGTCGCCAGGCATTGAAGCTCGCGCTTTGAAATAAAAACCCAATCACAAAACAACGCACCGCAAAAGGCCCAGTCCCGCAAAGACTGGGCCTTTGCTCGTTCCATTCCCAACATATCCACCCAAACGCCGCCTGCGCGCGCGGACCCATCACGTCCGACGCGCCTGCGAGCGCCGCCAATGCCCATGATGGCGCGCGACTGCCCGATCTGATCAGCAAGGAGAACACCGCCTCCGGCGTTTGGGCCGATACTGCCTATCGATCGAAGAAGAATGAGGCATTCCTCGCCAAGGGCATGTTCACCAGCAATATCCACCAGAAGCGACTGCCCCGTCGGCCGCTACCCGAACGGATCGCCAAGGCCAACGCAAAACGCTCAAAGGTCCGCGCTGCCGTCGAGCACGTCTTTGCCGGGCAAAAGCACCGTATGGGCCTGGTCGTCCGCACCATCGGCATCACTCGCGCCAGGATCAAGATCGGTATGGCCAACCTGGTCTATAATTTCCAGCGCCTTGCATGGCTTGAAGCCCGAACTGCGCCTGCATGACAGGAAATCGGTGTGCAGAGCGCGCCTCAATACGACAATCACGCCGCCAGGAGCGACGAAAAGGGGTCCAGCTCGATCGGAGACCGGAGGCCATAGGCGTGGGGTTGCCATCCTTTCGGTCTCGGGGATGAGAAGAGGCTTTCCGTGGCAGCATTATCCCGGACATTGCCGGACCTGCTCATCCAACAGGGGATGCCATGGGCCGCTGGAACCGCTCGCTTGTATACTGGCTACCCTGGTCTTCAGGGATGCAGCAGGCGTCGAGCTTTCCACGCCTCGATCACAGGGCGTCCGATCGGGTAGCGATCGCCGACCGTCTCGGCGGCGGAATGCGAAAATGACGCGATCATCAATTTTTCGCGTCCAGTGTTTCGCCATCGATCTGCGCGAGCCTCTGGCCAGTCACCCAGGTCTGCCCGACAAACAGCAGGATCAGGATGGAGCCGACGCCACCGACGAACAGATCGAAGCCCGACCAGACTCCGAAGAGACCAGGACCGGCGCCCAGCATCATCATCATGACGGTAAGTGCAATAAGCATGATCCTAAGTTCCGTGGGGCCGGCCGACAGATAGGACAGCTTGAATTCGCCCAATACCCGGGCGGACAGAAAAGCATGGATCGATAGCAGGAGATATCCGGCCAAGGCGATCAGGGCCACATCCATGGTCACGTAGGGGCTGAGGCCGATACCCGCCAAGATCAGCAGCGTCGCCAGTCCGTCGCAGCTATGATCGATAAAATAGCCGTAGGAGGGACGCTCGATCTGGCGGAAGCGCGCCAGACTGCCGTCCATGGAGTCCCCGAACCACTGCACGACATAGCCGATTATGGCGATCAGCAGCCATGCAGGATCTGCGTTGCTTGCTGCATAGCCGGCGAAGATCATGACGGCGCCCACCATTCCGGTCGCCGTCAGCACATCCGGCGTCACCTGGGCCGGCATATGGGCGCACAGCCAGTTCAACAGCCGGCGCTCTTTGGCGGCGAGCCAGTTCTGCTGGATTCTGGAGAGCGCTTTGGGTGGTTGCGATAGGACGGTCATAAGTTCCAGCCGAATGCGGCCGCCAGGGGCCAGGATGAAGGAGTGAGGGCGCCGCCATGCCGGAGCAGGCTCATGCGACGAACGCCTGCCGCTTGGATGCCTTTTCGCGAATTCTGGCTCAATAATCCAGATGCCGGTGACCTCGTACCTGCGGAGGTACATAGGTCACCCTATCGATTTGTGCGAATGGAAAGCGAAGGGCCTCTGACCGTCATTGTTGCTTTGAAGCCAGCCAGATGGTGTGAATCACATCCTCCCCATCGACGAGCGCTGCCACGCTCACCTCTTCCACATCGAAACCGGCGTTTTTGAGGCGGACGACAAAATCGTCATCGGTGTAGGCTGACCAGATCGCCAACAGGCCGTTCGGCTTCAACGCCGCGTGGGCGGCACGCAGCCCCCAATTGCAATAAAGGCGTTCATTCGCCAGATGGATCAACCCGTCGGGTCCATTGTCGACGTCCAGCAGGATGGCGTCGAACGCCGACTTTCCGCGCGCGATCACGTCATGCACATCGGCCATTTCAACCGTCACGCGGGGGTCCGTCAGATAATCCTGGAACAGATGCGACAAAGGGCCATCCGCCCATTTCACAATTTCCGGGACGAGTTCTGCGACGGTGACGGCCGCTGTGGAGGGCAAGGACCGCAGGGCTGCGCCGAGGGTGAATCCCATGCCCAACCCGCCGATAAGAATTTGGCCGTGCCGATCTTTCAGGCGGCTGCATGCGAGAGTGGCGAGCGCCTCTTCCGAATGACGGACCTGATTGCCCATCAGTTCATTATCCCCGAAGCGGATCGAATAATCATCGCCCCGGCGCCAAAGGTGCAATCTTCCTCCGTCGGGAAGATCCGCCGCGCCGATCAGTTCTATGGGGATTGCGGAGCCATCGTCGAGAGTGGCCAACATAGCATTTCTTCCTTCGGAGCTACCGTGCAAGGATAGCGCCGCGGAGCGCCACTCGTCTCGCAACGCCAGGTGATGATTGCGCCAGTTCAAGCTTTGCGCATGCCGAACCGCGACAATTCACTTGGTCGCGTAATCCCCAGGCTCGGCCTTGAACGCATCACGGGCAAAGTTTCGCACAGCAGTGGCGGACTTGAACGTCTCCTCATGCATGTGGGAGGTCACGAGCGGGTAGCCCTGAGAATTATACCGCGTTTCCCGAATAGTGAGCCGGAAAGTGCCATCCTCATCCTTTGTAATCAAATAGGGGCGGATTGCTTGTCGGCTCATTGACGTTCCTAACTCTGATGGGTGGAGCCGGCAGTGAAATGCCGCCGGCTCATGATGATCAGCCAAGCATGGCTGCGACGATCCGCTTCAACTCATTCGTCGAAAGCGTGGCGGAACGGGCAGCGGCGTAAGGTTGTTTGCGCTCCGTGCCGAATGGCAGGCGCATGGCCTCATCTTTGCTGATTTGGGTAACGATATTCATATTCAATCCTCGCGGCTTTTTGCCGCATTCTATTATCAATTGCTTGTCGATTGCCCCTCGGCTTGACTTCGGGCGGGCTATCCCCGTCCGCCTTTTCACCGGCAGGATCAATGAGAGGCCGCATTTTGTGGATGCATGCTCCATTGCGGGCATAGGCTCGGCAAGGGGGAGCCTGAAAATGGCGGTTTTTCGCGTTTCCGCTGCTCGCATATTTTGAATATGCGGCGTCGAAACGAGACATGGGCCTCGTTTCGAAGGTCGCGAAAAACCGCCATTTTTTTTACCTTCGCTGGCCTTCGGCTCGACACGTCATCTTCTGAATGACGATATAGCCTGCAGGCCGCGCCCGGCGGTTTTACGCTGACTGAAGGTTGATCGCGGACATCTTGCCGCGCTTGTCCTTCTCCAACTCATAGGAAACGCGCTGTTCCTTTTCGAGCGTACGCATGCCCGCGCGTTCCACGGCGGAAATATGCACGAACGCATCATCGCTGCCGTCTTCGGGCGCAATGAAGCCATAGCCCTTGTCGGCGTTGAAAAATTTGACTGTTCCGGTGATCATGCTCGGTCTCCTTGTCGCATGTCCTGGGAACGCGACCATTCGCGTATCCCGGCTTAAAAGAGGCAATATGGGGACAAAGGAGAGCCGAAGCGGCCCTATATCCGTCAAAACGCGACGTTCAGCAGGATGTTGATAGCATAGATGGAGGAAAAAGCAAAATTCCGGTGCGCGGATCGATTGCGCCATGGATCGCGATCTGCCGCCGGAGGCGATGGGGGGCCGGTTCAGGAGAGATTTTCATCCCGCGCGGCCGCATCCATCGTCATGCCGGAACAACCCCCGCCGCGCCGCCAAACTGATCCCGCCAGGGCAGCCAACCCGCCGCCGCATCCGCGTTTTTCGAAGTGAGCAGGTCGAAGATTTTGCCGCCGATGACGCCGGCGGCACATACATGCCTGCGCCGGGCCGAATCGCTCACTGCGTCAGCGGCGCGCATCAACGCGATCTGATGTTCGGAATAAAGTTGGTTGAGATCCATGCATATGCTCCCCGGTAAGCGGGAGCGCGTCGGTCTCTCAGTCAAGAACGCCTACAATGTCCATGTTCTTGATGATGAACAGATAGCATAGATATGCCATTATGCAAGAGCGGTGGCATCGGTAAAAGATACAGGACAGATGTCGATAAAATCATAATTTCACCTATTTAAGGAATTATTGGAAATCATAACGGGAACAGGATCGTTTAATCCATGCAAGGGCCAATCAATTTTATCCCGATCACAGGGTTTATCCCGCATATTTCCCTAATTTCGGCCTTTGGCGGGATTTTCGGCTTCCCTGTACGAATTCCATGCCCGTCGCGCAAAGCTCCACTGGTAATATCATGCGACTTTGTGCGATGGGCTACCCGACAATAGCGGGTGGCGCGACGGATGACGGAACGAGCGAGCGAGGGGATGGGGCACCATCCGCAGGAAAAGCTGCCTCTGCTGGCGTTGGGTGCGCTGGGCGTGGTGTTCGGCGATATCGGCACGTCCCCGCTCTACGCGCTGAAGGAAAGCTTCGTCGGTCATCATCCGCTGACGGTCGACCCCCCGCATATCTACGGCGTGCTGTCCCTGGTCTTCTGGACGATGACGCTGATCGTCACGGTCAAATATGTGTTCATCGTCATGCGTGCCGACAATCATGGCGAGGGCGGCAGCATGGCGCTGCTCGCGCTGATCTTACGCAAGCTGGGGGAGAGCCGCTGGACACCGGCGATCGCCATATTGGGCGTGCTGGCGGCGGCGTTATTTTATGGCGACGCCATCATCACCCCGGCCGTTTCCGTGCTGTCGGCGGTCGAGGGGCTGAAGACGGTGAACGACGGTTTCGCGCCGTTCGTCCTGCCCATCGCCATCCTGATCCTGATCGGGCTGTTCCTGATCCAGAAACATGGCACGGCCCGCGTCGGTGCGCTGTTCGGGCCGGTGATGGCGGTCTATTTCCTGGTGCTGGCGACGCTGGGCATCCTCAACATCGTCCGGCATCCGGACATCGTCGCCATCGTCAATCCGATGTGGGCCATCCACTTCTTCGCGCTGGACGCGAAGCTCGCCTTCCTGGCGCTGGGGTCGGTCGTGCTGGCGGTGACGGGGGCGGAGGCGCTCTACGCGGACATGGGACATTTCGGGCGCAAGGCTATCAGCATCGCATGGCTCTATGCCGCCTTTCCCTGCCTGCTGCTCAACTATATGGGCCAGGGCGCGCTGCTGCTGGACTTGCCCGAAGCGGCGGCAAATCCCTTTTTCCTGCTGGCGCCGGAATGGGCGCGGCTGCCGCTGGTGATATTGGCGACGGTGGCGACGATCATCGCCAGCCAGGCGGTGATTTCCGGCGCCTTTTCCGTGACGCAGCAGGCTGTGCAGCTTGGCTTCCTGCCGCGGCTCAAGATCTCGCATACCAGCGCTTCGGCGGCGGGGCAGATCTATGTGCCGCTGGTCAACTGGCTGCTGTTGGTCCTGGTCGTGATCCTGGTGCTGGGCTTCCAGTCGTCCAGCAATCTGGCGGCGGCCTATGGCATCACGGTCACCGGCACCATGTTCATCACCACCTGCATGATGGGGGTGCTGACCTTCAGCGTGTGGCGCTGGAACCGGTTGCTCGCCGGATCGGCCATGGGGTTGTTCCTGATCGTCGACGGCGTCTATTTCCTGTCCAACGCGACCAAGATTCCCGATGGCGGCTGGTTCCCGCTGCTGATGGCGGCGGTGGTGTTCATCGTGCTGACCACATGGTCGGCGGGCCGGAAGATCATGAACTTCTATCTGATGGAAGGCGCGATGGATGTGGAGCTGTTCATCCAGTCCGTCTCCGCCTCCCTGAAGCGCGTGTCGGGGACGGCGATCTTCCTCAATTCCCGCGTCGAGGGGGTGCCGCCCGCGCTGTTGCACAATGTGAAGCATAACAAGGTGCTGCACGAGCGGGTCATCATCCTGACCGTGCGGACGGAGGGGGTGCCGCATCTGCCGCTGACGGGGCGGGCCGAGGTGAGCGACCTGGGTGCCGGATTCTACCGCGTGGTGCTGCGCCACGGCTTCATGGAGGAGGTCGACATTCCCGCCGCGATGAAGGCGGTGGACGGCTGCGGCGGGCCGATCAACGTCAGCCAGACCAGCTATTTCCTCAGCCGCCAGACCCTGATCGCGTCGGAAAAACCCGGCATGGCGATCTGGCGCGAAAAGCTGTTCGCCTGGATGATGCGCAACGCGGTGACGCCGATGGATTTCTTCAAGCTGCCGACGAACCGGGTGGTGGAATTGGGATCGCAGGTGGAGATTTGAGGGGGTAAATAGCCTATTCCCTGAAACTGATCCTTTCCCATGATGGGGCGTTTCGTGCGAGACCGCAATCAAGGCGACCCGATGACTGAAACGCATGCCCGCATCAATGCCATCGGCTGCGCCGTGCCCGCGCAGGACATGCACGCTCCCTTCATCCAATGGGCCGCCCGGCAACTGGACGACCCGCGCGAGAGGCAGCTTTTCCTGCGCATGGCGGAACGGTCGGGCATCGACCATCGCTGGTGCGCGCTGCCGCTGACGGTGGAGGGCGGTTCCCCCGTCGATCCGGGCGGCTTCTATGCGGGGGAGATGCCGCCGACTTCGCGCAGGATGCGGCATTATGCGGATTATGCCCCGGCACTGGCGCTGGAGGCGATAGCGCGGTTGCAGGAACAGGTCGCGCTCGGTCCGATCAGCCATCTGGTGGTGGCCAGTTGCACCGGCTTCGTCGCGCCGGGGATCGACCAGATCATTGCCGAACGGCTGGGGCTGGAGGGGGTCGAGCGGACGCTGGTGGGCTTCATGGGCTGCTATGCGGCGGTGGCGGCGCTGCGCACGGCGCGGCATATCGTCCGGTCGGAGCCGGAGGCGCGGGTGCTGGTGGTCACGGTCGAACTGTCCTCCCTTCATTTCCAGCCGGAGCGGCAGATCGAGCGGTTGCTGATGATGCTCCAGTTCGCGGACGGCGCGGCGGCGGCGCTGGTGACGGCGGCGGGGCGCGGCGTGGCGATCGACCGGCCCTTTTCGTTCAACCTGACGGATTCGGCGGACCTGATACGCTGGGACATCGGCGACAGCGGCTTTGTCATGCATCTGTCGGGCGAGGTGCCGGGGCGCATCCAGGCGGCGCTGGGCGATGCGGAGGTCAGGCGGCGCATGCTGGGCGGCGACGATCCCGCCCTGATCGACGATTGGGCCGTGCATGCGGGCGGGCGGTCGATCCTGGATGCGGTCGAACATGGGCTGGGGCTGGACGGGGCTGCGCTGGCGCGGTCGCGGAGCGTGCTGGCGCGCTTCGGCAACATGTCCTCCTCCACGCTGATGTTCATCCTGGGCGACATGCTGCCCCGGGCGCGGCGCGGGGTGGCGTTGGCCTTCGGGCCGGGGGTGGCGGCGGAAGGATTCCGGTTCGAAGGGATCGCCTGATGCGGGACGTCGCGGCGCTGATCGTCGGCGGCGGGCCGGCGGGCGCGGCGGCGGCGATCACATTGGCGCGGGCGGGTGTCCGGGCGCACCTGGCCGATCGGAATGCCGGGCCGCATGATGCGGTCTGCGGCGGCTTTCTGGGCTGGGATGCGCTGGCGGAATTGCGAGGGCTGGGCGTGGATGCCTTTGCCCTGGGTGCGCGGCCGATCGGGCGGTTGCGGCTGCTGGCGGGCGACCGGCATGTGGAACTGGCCCTGCCGCATCGCGCGGCGGGGCTGTCGCGGCGCGTGCTGGATGAAGCGCTGATCGGGCTTGCGGGGGAGGCTGGGGCGGTCGTCATGCGGGGGCGGGCGGTGCGGGCCGCCGATCCGGCGGGCAGGGCGGTTCGCTTCGACGATGGCGGCGAATGGACGGGGGAGGCCCTGTTCCTGGCGACCGGCAAGCATGAGTTGCGGGGGCTTTCACGCGAACTGGATGGACGCAAGGAGCCGCCTTCGGCCGGGCTGCGGGCGGTGTTGCCCGTCGATGCGGCCAGATCCCGCGATCTGGCCGGGGCGATCGAGCTGCATCTGTTCGATGGGGGTTATGCGGGGCTGCTGTTGCAGGAGGATGGCACGGCCAATCTCTGCCTGTCCGTCGACCGGGAGCGGCTGGCGGGCGGCGTGGCGGCGCTGATGACGGAGATCATGGCGGAGGCGCCGCGTCTGGCCGAGCGGGTGGGCGGCGGCATCCTGCCGTCTTTCGAGGCGGTGGCGGGCGTGCCCTATGGCTGGCGGGCCAAGTCCACGTCGCCGGGTATCTTCCGCATCGGGGATCAGGGTGCGGTGATCGCCTCGCTGGCCGGGGACGGGATCGCCATCGCGCTCGGCAGCGGGGTCAGCGCCGCGCAGGCCTATCTGAACGGCGGGGCGGATGCGGCGGTCGGCTGGCAAGCGCGGATGCGCCGCCGCAGCTTCCGCCCGCTGGCGGTGGCGGAAGCGCTGCGCCATGGCGCGGCAGGGCCGACGGGACGTGGGCTGTTGATGCAGTTGCTGCGCTGGATGCCGGAGTTGGGCGTGCAGGCCGCTCTGCTCACCCGCATATCCGCTCGACGCACAGGCGGAAGGCAAAGCGGCGTATGATCCGTACCTGGTCCAGGCCGATGCCCGCCTGCGGCAAAATCCGCGCCCAGTCGCCGGGGCGGAAGGCGCGGGCGATGGACAATCGGCCATCCTCCCGCACGATGGGGTGAACGCGCAGCAAACGGGCCAGCAAGGGAAAGCCCCAATGGGCGAAGCCGTGACGATGCAGGTCGCAGATCAGCCAGCCCATGCGCGCATTCGCCTCCATATGGCGGAGGAAGGTCATCAATTGCGCGTCCGTCATGTGATGCGTCACCTGACTGGAGATGATGAAGTCGAACCGTTCCGGCTGGTCGAGATAATCCCCGGCGCGATAGTCGATGCGAAGGTCCGGCGGCGTGGCGTGGCGGGCCGCGGCAAGGCTTTTTTCGTTGAGGTCGACGCCGATCAGTTCGGCCTCTATCCCGCGTTTCCTGGCCCAGCGGGCGATGGCGCGCAATATGTCGCCGTCCCCGAAGCCGACGTCGAGCAGGCGGAAATGGCGGGCGGAACCGACGGCGCGGTTCAGGAAGGCTATGGCCGGCCAGGCGGTGAACGTCCAGCGGTTGACCCGCGCAAGGTCGTGCAGCACGCGCTCATAGACGGCCGGGTCCAGGCCCGGCGCGTCCATCTGTTCTTCCTGCCGCGAACGGATCGAAAGGTCGGCCATATGCCCTCTCTTCTTGCCCATCCTCATAGCATATTTCCGGTTTTTCGCACTGCTGCTGCGGGAGAGGGCCTGTCGGTTTTTGGCCAGAAGCAGACGTCGATAAATCGTCATCCCAGCGAAAGCTGGGATCTCGTGAGGCTAGGCCGTGCGCTATCGCCGGAGATCCCAGCTTTCGCTGGGATGACGGAATGATGCCCGCCTTCCACCCAAAACCCCCTCTCTCCCCGATCCCGGCTGGTCAATTCATGCCCGTATGGATAGCATCCCGCCATGACCGCAAGGCACGGCAGCATCGGAACCCCGCGCACATTGGGCCTTGCCGCGTGCATCGCGCTGGTCATGGGCAATATGATCGGGTCGGGCATATTCCTGCTGCCCGCATCGCTATCGCCCTATGGCTGGGACGCCGTGGCGGGGTGGGTCTTCACCATCGCCGGATCGCTGCTTCTCGCCTATGTCATCGCCCGGCTGACGGTGCTGATGCCCGATGCCGGGGGGACCGCCCAGTTCATCACCCGCGCCTACGGCCCGCTCGCCGGTTTCGCGATCGGATGGATATACTGGATTTCGGTGATCTTCACCAACGTCACCATCGCGGTCGCCGCCACCGCCAATCTCAGCAGCATCGTGCCCGGACTCAACCGCCCCGGACTGGGCGCGATCGTCTCCATCGCCTTCCTGTGGGCCGCCACCGGCGTCAACCTGACCGGTGCGCGGGCGGCGGGCATGGCCCAGCTCGCCACCACCGCGCTCAAGCTGATCCCGATCGGCCTGGTGTTCATCCTGCTCGCCCTGATGCTGGGCAGCGGCAGGGCGCAGGTCGCCCCTTTCCCCGCCCAGGGCTTCACCAGCGCGGGCATCACCGCCTCGGCGGCGTTGACGCTTTGGGCGCTGCTCGGCTTCGAATCCGCCAGCGTCGCCGCCGACAAGGTGCGCGATCCCGCCCGCAATATTCCCCGCGCCACGTTGATCGGTACGGCGGCGACGGGGCTGATCTACCTGCTGGTCTGTTCCGGCATAGCCCTGACCCTGCCCGCGGCGGAGAGCCGGTCCGGTTCCCCCTTCGCTGCCTTCGTCGCGCATTATTGGTCGCCCGGCCCGGCGCATTTCATCGCCGCCTTCGCCACCATCTCCTGCCTTGGCGCGCTCAACGGCTGGACGCTGCTGCAAGGCGAAGCACCGCTCGCCATGGCGCGAGGCGGGGCGTTGCCGCGCTGGCTGGCCGGGACCGATGCGCGGGGCACGCCCGTGCGCGCGCTGCTGCTGTCCTGCATTCTGGGAACGCTGATGCTGATCGCCAACAGCCTGCAGGGGCTGGTCGCGCTGTTCACGGCGATGGCGCTGCTGTCGACCTCCGCTACGCTCTGGCTCTATGTCGGATGCGCGCTGGCGGCGCTACGTTTCCGGCTGGTCGTGCCCGCGGCGTTGCTGGGCCTCGCCTATGCGCTTTGGACATTATGGGGTGCGGGGCTGGTGCCGAGCGGGGCCAGCTTCCTGCTGATGGCGGGCGGATTTCCCTTCTACGCCTGGGCGAGAAGGGAGCGGAGGGACATCAATCCCCCCACAATTCCTTGAGCTTGCTGAAGAATCCCGTCGACTGCGGGCATTCCTCGCCCGTCTCGGTTTCGCGAAACGCCTCCAGCAGCTCCCGTTGCTTGGCGCTCAGCTTGGTCGGCGTCTCGACATCGACCTGGATCACCAGATCGCCTTGCCCGCGCCCGTTCAGCACCGGCATGCCCGCGCCGCGCTGGCGGATCTGCTTGCCCGACTGGATGCCGCTGGGAATCTTGATCTCATGCCGCTGGCCGTCGAGACCGGGCACTTCGATCACCCCGCCCAGCGCCGCCGTGGTGATGCTGACCGGAGCGCGGGCGAACAAAGTCGTCCCGTCCCGCTCGAAGATCGGATGGCGCTTCACATGCAGGAAGATATAGAGGTCGCCCGCTGGCGCGCCCCGCGCCCCGGCCTCGCCCTCGCCCGACAGGCGGATGCGGGTGCCTTCGTCGACACCGGCGGGGATGTTGACGGACAGGGTCTTGGGCTTGTCCACCCGGCCCTCGCCCCGGCAGGAGCGGCAGGGGCTTTCGATCACCTGTCCCGCGCCATGGCAGGACGGACAGGTGCGTTCGACCACGAAGAAGCCCTGCTGCGCCCGCACCTGGCCATGGCCATGGCAGGTGCCGCAACTCTTGACGCCCGTGCCCGGTTGCGCGCCGGACCCGTCGCAGCTTTCACAGGCGGTCGAAACCTCTATCTCGATCTCGGTCTTCTTGCCGTGATAGGCGTCGTCCAGCGTGATTTCCATGTCGTAGCGCAGGTCCGCGCCGCGCCGCTGGGCCTGCCGCCCGCCGCCGAAGCCGCCCGCCGCCTGACCGAAGATCGTCTCGAAAATATCGCCCAGATCGGAAAAGCCGCCCGCGCCGCCCCGTCCGCCGCCGAAACCGCCGCCGCCATTCTGGAACGCCGCATGGCCGAAACGGTCATAGGCCGCGCGCTTTTGCGGGTCTTTCAGGCATTCATAGGCTTCGGAAACGGCCTTGAACTTGGCCTCGCTGTCGGTGCAGCCCCCGTTCTTGTCGGGGTGATATTTCATCGCCAGCTTGCGATAGGCGCTCTTGATCGCGGCTGCGTCCGCCGTGCGCTCGACTTCGAGCAGTTCGTAAAAATCGACTTCGGTGCTCATCTCGCCCCCGGCAACGTCCATCCCCCGTCATGCCTTGAACAGCCATGACGGGGGAAGCGCATCAGCTTACGCCTTGTTGTCGTCCACTTCGGAGAATTCGGCGTCGACGACATCGTCGTCCGCCTTCGGCGCGTCCGCGCCCGGAGCAGCCGCACCCGCCTGCTCCTTCTCATAGATCGCCTGGCCCAGCTTCATGGCGACCGTGGCGAGTTCCTGCGCCTTGGCCTTCATGGCTTCGGCGTCGCCGCCTTCGACCGCCGATTTGGTGGCGGCGATCGCGGTTTCGATTTCCGACTTCAGGCTTGGCTCAACCTTGTCGCCATGCTCGTTAAGCTGCGCTTCGGTGGTGTGGATCAGGCTCTCGGCATTGTTCTTCGCCTCGGCGCCTTCCCGCTTCTTCTTGTCTTCCTCGGCAAAGCGCTCCGCATCCTTGACCATCTGGTCGATGTCGGCGTCCGACAGGCCGCCCGACGCCTGGATGCGGATCTGCTGCTCCTTGCCCGTGCCCTTGTCCTTGGCATGGACGTTGACCAGGCCGTTGGCGTCGATGTCGAATGTCACCTCGATCTGCGGCACGCCGCGCGGCGCGGGCGGGATGCCGACCAGATCGAACTGGCCCAGCAGCTTGTTGTCCGCCGCCATTTCACGCTCGCCCTGGAACACGCGGATCGTCACCGCCTGCTGATTGTCGTCGGCGGTCGAATAGACCTGAGACTTTTTGGCGGGGATGGTGGTGTTGCGGTCGATCATGCGGGTGAATACGCCGCCCAGCGTCTCGATGCCGAGGCTCAGCGGCGTGACGTCCAGCAGCAGCACATCCTTGACGTCGCCCTGCAACACGCCCGCCTGGATGGCGGCGCCCATGGCGACGACTTCGTCCGGATTCACGCCGGTATGCGGTTCCTTGCCGAAGAATTCCTTCACGGCCTCGCGCACCTTGGGCATGCGGGTCATGCCGCCGACCAGCACCACTTCGCTGATCTCGCTCGCGGAGACGCCAGCGTCGGCCAGCGCCTTCTTGCAGGGTTCCATCGTCCGCTTGATGAGGTCGGCCACCAGCCGTTCCAGATCGGCGCGGGTGATATTCTTCACCAGATGCTTGGGACCATTCTGGTCAGCGGTGATGAAGGGCAGGTTGACTTCGGTCGACTGCGCGGAGGACAGCTCGATCTTCGCCTTTTCCGCCGCTTCCTTCAGGCGCTGGAGCGCCAGCTTGTCCTTGGTGAGGTCGATGCCCTCTTCCTTCTGGAAACCCGAAGCCAGGAACTCGACCAGCTTGGCGTCGAAATCCTCGCCGCCCAGGAAAGTGTCGCCATTGGTCGACTTCACCTCGAACACGCCGTCGCCGATCTCCAGGATGGAGATGTCGAAGGTGCCGCCGCCAAGGTCATAGACGGCGATGGTCTTGCCGTCCTGCTTCTCGAGACCATAGGCCAGCGCCGCCGCGGTCGGCTCGTTGATGATGCGCAGCACTTCCAGGCCGGCGATCTGGCCGGCGTCCTTGGTCGCCTGACGCTGGGCGTCGTTGAAATAGGCCGGAACGGTGATGACCGCCTGCGTGACCGTCTCGCCCAGATAGCTTTCGGCGGTTTCCTTCATCTTTTGCAGGGTGAAGGCGGAAATCTGCGAAGGCGAATAATCCTTGCCGCCCGCCCGCACCCAGGCGTCGCCGTTCGGACCCTTGGCGATCTCATAGGGGACGAGTTCCATGTCCTTCTTGGTCATGGGGTCGTCGAAGCGGCGGCCGATCAGGCGCTTCACCGCGAAAACCGTATTGTCCGGGTTGGTCACGGCCTGACGCTTGGCGGGCTGGCCGATCAGGCGCTCGCCATCCTTGGTGAAGGCGACGATCGACGGCGTGGTCCGCGCGCCTTCCGCATTTTCGATGACCTTCGGCTTGCCGCCGTCCATCACGGCGACGCAGCTATTGGTGGTGCCAAGGTCGATACCGATTACTTTTGCCATCTTTTCCTCTTTGAACCCCAAATCACATTCAGCGGTTGACGGCCCCATACCTCACGAAAGCGCCAAGGCAAGGGCGTTTGCGCATGGGATATAGGCGCGCTTTCGCTTGGCACAAGAAGCTGCGCGCATTAGCAAGTCAATCGACCGGAAACGAGACAGTCACAAAGGCCATAGTCCATGCGCGCTTATTTTGTCCCTATCCTTCTTGCACCCCTCATTCTGGCGGCCTGCGGCGACCCCGCGCCCACCTATATCGACCAGGCCTGGGTGCGGCTCAGCCCCAACAAGGACATGCCGTCCTCCGGCTATTTCGTCGCGCATGGCGGCGATGCGGACACGGCCCTGCGCGGCGTGCTGACCGATTATGCGCTGAAGGTGGAAATGCATGAGAGCGTGAGCGAGGGCGGCAAGATGACGATGAAGCCCATCGACAACGTGCCCATCCCCGCCAAGGCGAAGGTCGCCTTCGCGCCCGGCGGCAAGCATCTGATGCTGTGGGGCGTCAACGATACGGCGATCGGCCGGGGCAAGATGACGCTGACATTCCTGCTCGCCAATGGCGACCGCCTGCTGGTCGACGCCGTCATCCAGAAGCCCGGCGCGCCCGGACCAGCCTCCGCCGCCATGCCGGAGGATCATAAGCAGCATTGACCGCCCGCCCGCTGACATCGGCGGAAATCGCCCTGGCTCGCTCGGTTTTCGGTGAAGCGATCGATTATGGGCGCGTCAGGGCGCATAACCGCAAATGGTGGCCGTTTCAGCCCAGGGGCGTCACCATGGCGCCCGACGGCGACCTGTGGTTCCATCCGGAAGGCGGGCTGTTCTGCACGGATTTCTGCGACAGCCCCCTGCATATCCAGGGGCATTTCATCCATGAGATGACGCATGTCTGGCAGGCGCAGCGCGGGGGCAGATGGTATCTGCCGCTGATGCGCCACCCCTTTTGCCGCTATGGTTATGAGATCGTGCCGGGCCGTCCCTTCCTTCGCTATGGGCTGGAACAGCAGGCGGAGATCGTGCGCCATGCCTTTCTGATGCGGTGCGGGGTTCCGGTGGAGGGCAAGCCGCCGCTGCGGGTTTATGAGGCGCTGCTGCCCTTCTCGGCGGCTCCACCCTTCACCCCCGGGAAAATCCCGTAGCGCGCCGCCGTCCCCCTATCGCCAGCCCAGGCCAAGAGCCTTTTGCAGGGCGATATAGTCCGCCGTCATGGCCGCCGTCGCCTGCGAGAGCGACTGCGCCGCCGACAGGCTCTGCCGTTCCGCGTCCAGAAGCTGGATGCGGGTCGCGGCGCCCGCCTCGAACCGCTGGCGGGTCAGTGCGGCGGTGCGGTCCGCCGACGCCTTGGACCGGGCCGCGCTGGCGACGCTCAGCCGCCCGTTTCCGAAGCGGGAAAGCGCGTCTTCGCTGTCGCGCAGGGCGTCGAGGACGGCCTGGCGATAGTGCGCGGCCGCCTCATCCCGCGCTCCTTCGGCCTGCCCGACGCGGGCGGCGTTGCGGCCGAAATCCAGGAAGCTCCAGCTCAGGCGCGGCATGGCGATGGCGGCCAGCTTGTCGAAATCGACCAGATCGCCCGGACTGGTGCCGCCGATGCCGATCAGGCCCATGAAGCTGAGGCTGGGGAAGCGCGCGGCCTCCGCCACGCCGATTTTTGCCGTGGCGGCGGCGAAGCGGCGTTCCGCGGCGCGCACGTCGGGGCGGCGCTTGAGCAGCTCTGCGGGGTCGCCCACCGCGACCTGTGCCGGGGGCAGCGGCACGATGGCTGCGGAGGGGGCTGCGAGCATGCCGTCCAGCGCGCCGGGCGCTTCCCCGGCGAGCGTCGCCAGCGCGTTCAGATAGCCGTCCCGTTCGGCGGCGAGGGGCGGAAGGGCGGCGTCGGCCTGCTCGGCCAGATGGCGCTGCCGTTCCACCTCCAGCGCGGAGGCGGTGCCCTGGGCATGGCGCTGTTCGGTCAGGCGCAGCATCTCCCGCTGGCGGGCGAGCGCGTCCCGCGCCAGGGCGATGCGCTGCTGCCGGTCGCGCAGATGGACATAGGCCTGGGCGATTTCGGCGGTCAGGCTGACCTGCGCGTCCGCGACATCGGCCTGCGCCGCGTCCAGTTGGGCGCGTGCCGCCTCCACCCCCCGCCGCTTGCCGCCCCACAGATCGGCCTCCCAACTGGCGTCGAAACCCAGATTGTAGAAGTTCAGCGACTCGCTGCCGCCGCCGGACTGGTCGCTGTCGCCGGAATCGTTGAGGTCCAGGCCGGGCACGGTCGCATGGACGTAAAGGGCCGAAGCATTGGTGCTGGGCAGGGCGTTGGCACGTTCCGAACGCAGCGAGGCGCGGGCCTGCCTCATCCGCGCTTCCGCCGCCGCCACGCCGGGATTGGCGGCCAGCGCGCGGGTTTCCAGCGTATCGAGCACGGGATCGCCCAGCGTCGTCCACCATGCGGCGGCGGCGGGCGCTTGCGCGCCGCTATCGCCCGACGCCCGCGCGAATTGCGCGCCGGGGGTGGCGGGCCTGGCGGCTTCCGGTCCGCGATAGTCCGGCCCGGACGTGCAGGCGGCTAGCGCAAGCAAGGGAAGGGCGGTGAAGGGGAAACGCATGAAACCAGATGGGGTGGTTGCCGCCCTCCCCAGACGGCACTGAGATGTGCCAGGATAGTGGAATTAGGACCACTGAGCGGAAAGGACGGCAATCGTGTCAAAAGATACAATGATCGGCGTGGACTTGGCAAAGTCCGTGTTTCAGCTTCATGCAGCGTCAATGACAGGCGAACCCAAGTTTCGGAAAAAGCTTCCGCGTTCAGCCTTCGCCGCATTTATGGCAGCGCAACCGTCGGCGGTGATCGTGATGGAAGCATGTGGCAGTGCGCATTATTGGGCCCGGGAAATGATCCGGCTTGGCCACGAGGTCAAACTTATCGCACCACACTATGTTAAGCCGTTCGTGAAGCGACAGAAAAATGATGCCGCTGACGCTGAAGCGATCGTAATTGCGGCTCAACGACCAGAGATGCGGTTTGTTGATCCAAAGTCGGAAGAGCAGCAAAGCAGGGCGATTCTATTTCGCGGAAGAGAACGGCTGGTTCATCAACGCACGGAACTGGTCAATGCCGTAAGGGCGGCGCTCTATGAATATGGTCATGTTGTCCCCCAAGGCATAAATCAGCTCTGCAGGATTGCGGACATTCTTGATGAGCTTAACAGCGATTTGCCCGTTTTGATGCGGGAGGAATGCCGAGATCTATTGGCACAGATCGCTGAGAAAACTGAGCGTATCAATATACGGACAAAGAAGATCAAAGCGCTGGCGGCTGAAACTGACGCGGCCAAGCGGCTACAGACGATTCCGGGAGTTGGCCCTTTAACAGCCTTAGCGGTCGAGGCCTTCGCCCCATCAATGGAGAGCTTCCGATGCGGGCGGGACTTCGCGGCCTGGCTCGGTCTTGTCCCGCGACAATTCTCCTCGGGCGGAAAGGAGCGCCTTGGACGTATTTCGAAAGCGGGTCAGGCCGATATCCGCAGACTGCTTATCATAGGTGCAATGTCCCGTCTGAATTGGATGGGTCGAAGATCGATTCCAGAAAATTCCTGGCTCGCAGATATGCTTGCCAGGAAACCGAGAATGCTTGTGGCAATTGCCCTCGCCAACAAGATGGCCAGAACGATTTGGGCCCTGATAAAAAATGGTAATGAATACAGAATTCCGGCGCAGGCAGCAGTTGCATGATCGGCATGCCAACAAGCTTACCTAACGTCGGATGATGGGGGTGTGAGAAGGCGACGACCCGAATGGGCGAAATGAGCGAACAGATCTGGTTCGGGAAAACCAGTTACGAGGCGTGAGCATCCCAGCTCGAAAACGAGATTTGGACTCGAACCGCAGATCACCATACCGGCCAGCGGCTTCTGAAACGCCGCAACCAAAGGCCTGACAGAAGACCGCACTCGATCACTCGCTCTTCGGATCAGAAACTTCTTGCATCACGGGCGGCAACCACAGAAGCCTCAATGCATCGCGACGGCTTGCCCCTGGGGCAAGGGACGCAGGAACAGGACCAGCGGCAGCACGGCGATGATGCCGACCGCCAGCATCGTGAAAATGTCGTTATAGGTCATCACCAGCGCCTCTTTCTGGATCGTGCCCGCCAGCGACCGCAGGGCGGCTTCATGGCCGCCCAGCCTTTGGGCGAGGCCGCCGATATAGTCCTGCACCTGGCCGCTATTGGCGTTCAGGCTTTCCTCCATGCGGCGGCTGTGCAGCCAGCTTCGCTGGTCCTGGACAGTGGCGATGCCGGCCAGCGCCAGCGACCCGCCCAGATTGCGGACGGCGTTGAACAGTCCGGCGGCGTCGCCCGCATCCTCCCGCGGGACGGATGCGATGGCCGCCTGGTTGAGGAAGAGGAAGCCGAAGATCGTGCCCGTGCCGCGCAGCAATTGCGACGCGATAAAGTCTTCGCCGACCGCCTGATTGGTCAGCACCGTGTCGATCCAGCAACTGGTCGCCATGATCATCAGCCCCGCGCCCACCGCGACGCGAATGTCCAGATGGCGGATCAGCAGCGGCGTCAACGGCATCAGCATCAGGCTGGGAATGCCCGACAGCAGCACGATGCGGCCCGATTGCAGCGCGTCGTAACCGGCGATGGCGGCCAGGAACTGCGGAATGACGAAGGCGGTGCCATAGAGCATCATGCCGATCACCAGCCCCATCAGCGCGACCGCGCCGAATTGCCGGTCGAGCAGCAGCTTCAGCCGGATCACCGGCCTTTTCGCGAAATATTGCCCGGCGAAGAGCAGGATGAAGCCGATACCGGAGACGATCGACATGATAATGATCTCCCGGCTCTGGAACCATTGTTCGCGCTGCCCCTCCTCCAGAACGATGGTCAGGCCGCCCAGCCCCAGCGCCATGCCGGCGATGCCCAGCCAGTCGGCCTGCCAGAATTCGCTGAGCCGCGGCTTCTGATACGGCATCGTCACCAGCAGCAGCGTGATCAGGACGATGCCCACCGGCAGGTTGATGAAGAAGGCGTAGTGCCAGCTGATATTTTCCGTCAGCCAACCGCCGATCAGCGGACCCAGCACCGGCCCCAATATCGCGGTGACGCCGAACAGCGCATTGCCGATCGGCTGTTGCGACCGGGGCAGCCGCGTGGCGATGATCGTCATCGCCGTGGGGATCAGTGCGCCGCCGGTGAAACCCTGGCCGACGCGGCCGATGATCATGGTCGTCAGATCGTCGGCCACGCCGCACAGCATGGAAAAGCCGGTGAACAGGAAGGCGGCGGTCAGCAACAGGGTGCGCAGACCCAGCAGCCGCTCCAGCCAGGCCGCCAGCGGAATGATGATGATTTCCGCCACCAGATAGGATGTCGCGATCCACGTCCCCTCCGTACCGCTGGCGCCGATTTCGCCCTGAATGGTGGGCAGGGCGGAATTGACGATGGAAATGTCCAGCGTCGCCATCATAGCGCCCAGGCTGCCCGCCGCGACCGCCAGCCATGCGGCGGCGTCGGCGCGATCCGGCATGGGAGGGGCGGTCGCTGGCGAAACGGCGGCGGCGGTCATCGGCCGGTCCGCGCGTTATGCCGCTCCTGCTCCCGGCGGATCTGCGCGGCGGCGTCCCTGGCCGAACGGGTGTCGACGGAAACCTCCACCGACATGCCGGGCACCAGCAGCTTGCGGGTTTCCGGCCCGGCGTCGATGGCGATGCGGACGGGAATGCGCTGGACGATCTTGGTGAAGTTGCCCGTGGCGTTTTGCGGCGGCAGGACGGAAAATTGCGCGCCGGTGCCGGGCGCGATGCTGGCCACCCGGCCGCGCAGTTCGACGCCGGGCAGGGCGTCCACCTCGACCGTCACGGGCTGGCCGACGCGCATCAGGCCCAGTTGGGTCTCCTTGAAATTCGCCTCGATATAGAGGCTGGCCTTGGGGACCAGCGTCATCAGGCGGGTCGCGGCCTGGATGAACTGGCCCTGCCGCACGCTCCGGTCGCCGATCCGTCCGTCGGCCGCAGCGCGCAATATGGTCGCCTCCACATCGGTGTTGGCGGCGGACAGTTGGGCGCGGGCGGCTTCCCCCTGCGCTTGCGCCTGCCTGACCTGCGCTTCCAGCGTGGCGACCCGTTTTTGTGCGCTGGTCAGCGCGGCCTGCGCGGCGGTGGCCCTGGCCTTTGCCTGCGTGGCCTGGTTTTGCAGTTCCGACAGGCGCTCGCGGGTTTCCGCGCCGCTGGCGGCCAGCGGGCGATAGCGTTCCGCTTCGCTCGCGGCGAAGGCGGCGTTGGCGTTGGCGGCGCTCAATTCCGCCGCCGCCTGGGCGATGGCGGCGCGCTGTTCCTCGATCTGGGCGGTCACGCCCGCGGCGCTGGCCCTGGCCACGTCGATCTGCGCCACCGATTGCGCCGCCTGCGCCCGATAGTCGCGGGGGTCGATCTGGACCAGCGGCTGCCCGGCCTTCACATCCTGATTCTCCTCCACGAAGACGCGGTCGACATAGCCGGAAACCTTTGGCGCGATGGTGATCGAATCGGACTGGACATAGGCGTCGTTGGTCGATTCCTGATATCGCCCGAAGGCTTCATACCGGATGAACCACAATATGCCGGCGACGATCAGCGCCAGCACCGCCAGCAGCAGGGCCAGCCGCACGCGGGGATTGTTGAGCAGGGAAGAGCGGCTCTGGCCCGAGTCGCCGGCGGATGCGGAGGAGGAGGCCATATCGTCAGAACTCATGAAAAACCGGAAATTCGAATCTCGACCCATATGCTCGCTCTTGCAGCACCTCGCAATACCATTTATTGAGGTTCCTCATGAATCTCTCCGACGAACAACTGCTGACGGATTTGTCCCGTGTCATCACCCTGATGCGCAGATCCTTCGACCGTGCGATGACGGAGCAGGGCGCGTCCCTGGCCCAGACGAAGCTTCTGACATGCATAAAGGCGCGGTCGGGAACAGCGCGCGCGGCCGATATCGCCGAGATTATGAGCATTGCGCCGCGGACCGTGACTGAAGCGCTGGACGGGCTGGAACGCGAAGGGTTGATCCAGCGGACGCCCGACAAGGCGGATCGGCGGGTCAAGCGGCTGACCCTGACCCCGGCCGGGGAGGCGGCCGTAGCCGTGACCGAACCCCTGCGCCGCGAACTTAGCGCAAAGATGCTGGCGGCTTTAAACCCGTCGGATCGGGCGCATTTCCATGCTGCACTGCAAAAATTACTGGAGGCGCTGGCCGACGGTTGACCTTTGATTCGCGCTTTTTTCTCTGTTATCATTCCGCCGTCGACCAGCATAAGCCTGGCGGCAGGGGAGAGTGCGATGGAGCGTATGCATCATAGCATGTGTCAGTGCAGCGTCGGGCTGTTGAGCCTGTTCAGCGCGTCGGCGTTGATGCTGACAGGCACGTTGTTCGTCCTGCTCAACTGAGCGCGCCCCACCGCGACCATCCTTCCAGGCACGCCGCTGCTTCACGCGAGAGCGTCGCCCCCCCTTCGGGATCAATCCTTTTCGATCTGACCGACGTCGCGCACCGCGCCCCGCGCCGCATTGGTCGTCAGCGCGGCATAGGCGCGCAAAGCGGGCGAAACGTTGCGCTTGCGGCCGAACGGCTTCCACGCCCTGGCGCCCCGCGCCTCCATCTCCGCCTTGCGTTCGGCGATGACGGTATCGTCCAGGTCCAGCCTGATGACGCGATTGGGAATGTCGATGACGATGGGATCGCCGGTCGCGACCAGCGCGATCAGACCGCCTTCCGCCGCTTCGGGCGAGACATGGCCGATGGAAAGGCCCGATGTGCCGCCCGAAAAGCGCCCGTCGGTGATCAGCGCGCAGGCCTTGCCCAGCCCCTTCGACTTCAGATAGCTGGTGGGGTAGAGCATTTCCTGCATGCCCGGCCCGCCCTTCGGCCCTTCGTAACGGATGACGACGACGTCGCCCGCCTTCACCTCATTGCCCAATATGCCCGCGACCGCCGCGTCCTGGCTTTCATAGACCCGCGCCGTGCCGTGGAAGGTCAGGATGGATTCGTCCACGCCCGCCGTCTTCACGATGCAGCCTTCCGGCGCGATATTGCCGAACAGGACTGCCAGCCCGCCATCCTTGGAGAAGGGATGCTCGGCGCTGCGGATGACGCCGGTTTCGCGGTCTGTGTCCAGTTCCTTCCAGCGGTTCGACTGGCTGAAGGCGACCGTCGTGCGCACGCCGCCGGGCGCGGCCTTGAAAAATTCCTGCACAGCCGCGCTATTGGTGCGGCTGATGTCCCAGCGATTGAGGGCCTCGCTCATGGTCGCGCTGTGGACGGTCGGCAGATTGTTGTGGATCAGCCCTGCGCGGTCGAGCTGCCCCAATATCGCCATGATGCCCCCGGCGCGGTGGACATCCTCCATATGGACGTCCTGCTTGGCCGGCGCCACCTTGCAGAGGCAGGGAACGCGGCGCGACAGCCGGTCGATATCAGCCATGGTGAAATCCACGCCGCCCTCATGAGCGGCGGCCAGCAGATGCAGCACCGTGTTGGTCGAACCGCCCATGGCGATGTCAAGGCTCATCGCATTTTCGAACGCTTCGAAACTGGCGATGTTGCGGGGAAGGACCGACGCATCGTCCTGCTCGTACCAGCGCTTGGCGAGGTCGACGATGGTGCGGCCCGCCTCCAGGAACAGCTTTTCGCGGTCGGCATGGGTGGCCAGGGTCGACCCGTTGCCCGGCAGCGACAGGCCCAGCGCCTCGGTCAGGCAGTTCATAGAATTGGCCGTGAACATGCCGGAGCAGGAGCCGCAGGTCGGGCAGGCCGACCGTTCGATGACCTTCACTTCCTCATCGGTGTAGCTCTCGTCGGCTGCGGCGACCATCGCGTCGACCAGGTCGAGCGCGACGGTTGCCCCATGAATGTCCGCCTTGCCCGCTTCCATCGGCCCGCCGGACACGAAGATCGCGGGGATGTTGAGGCGCATCGCCGCCATCAGCATGCCGGGCGTGATCTTGTCGCAGTTGGAAATGCAGACCAGCGCGTCGGCGGTGTGGGCGTTGACCATATATTCGACGCTGTCGGCGATCAGGTCGCGGCTGGGCAGCGAATAGAGCATGCCGTCATGGCCCATGGCGATGCCGTCGTCGACCGCGATGGTGTTGAATTCCTTGGCCACGCCGCCCGCCGCCTCGATCTCCCGCGCGACGAGCTGACCCAGATCCTTCAGATGGACATGGCCCGGCACGAACTGGGTGAAGCTGTTGGCGATGGCGATGATCGGCTTGCCGAAATCCTCGTCCTTCATGCCGGTGGCGCGCCACAGGCCGCGCGCGCCCGCCATGTTGCGGCCATGGGTGCTGGTGCGTGAACGATAATGCGGCATGATCTTTCCTCGGTTCCTCTTCCCCGCCCAATACGCCCTTATGTTCAGGTTGTGAAATATATTGGAGATGCAATATAAGGTCGTATGGTGAATGAGTGATGGACCTGCGGCAACTCAACCACTTCATGGCCGTGGCGGAGGAACTGCATTTCGGCCGCGCCGCCGAACGGCTGGGCATGACGCAGCCGCCGCTCAGCCAGTCGATCATGGCGCTGGAGCGGGCGCTGGGCGCTCCGCTCTTCGCCCGTACCAAGCGCCATGTCGCGCTCACTCCCTTCGGCGCGCAATGGCTGGACCATGTCCGCCCGGCGGTGGCCGCCATCGCGGAACTGGGCCGGACGGCGCAGCGCCTGCGGGAAGGGACGGCGGGGCGGCTGGCGCTGTCCTTCGTCAGTCCCGCCGACTACAGCATCCTGCCGACGCTGGTGCGGCGCTATTCCACCGCTTTCCCCGATGTCGAGATGGCCTTGGCCGAGGCCACCAGCGACGTCCAGATCGAGGCGCTGGTCGAAGGGCGGATCGATGCGGGCATATTGATCCCGCCGGTTTCGGGCCTGCCCGCGGCGATCGAATATCGGCCTCTGCTCCGGGAACCGCTGGTCGCGGCGGTCCCGGAAGCATGGGTCGCGAACGGAACCCTGCGCATGGAGGGCGGCAGGCTGGCGGGAGAGAATTGGCTGGACCAGCCTCTGCTGCTTTTCCCGCGCCATGTGTCGCCCACTTTCCACGACCTGATCATCGACCATTATCGGGCCAAGGGGCGGATGCCGCAGATCCGCCAGCGCGCCATCCAGATGCAAACCATCATCAGCCTGGTTTCGGCGGAAATGGGCATGGCGCTGGTGCCTGCCTCGCTCCGGAATCTGGCGCGGACCGGCGTGCATTACCTGCCGCTGGCCGATGCCGCGCCGATGCTGGAAACCGGCCTGGCCTGGCGCCATGCCGACGACGCGCCGACGCTGCGCGCGCTTTTGCGGATCGCCCTGGAAACGTCATTCCCGCCTTCGCGGGAATGACGCGACGGGTCAGCGCACCACCGCCCGCGTATAGAGATGCCAGGTCGCATAGCCCAGCACCGGCAGCACGACCGCCAGCCCCACCAGCGCGGGCAGCGCGCCCAGCACCAGCAGCGCCACGACGATCAGGCCCCATGCCGCGACTGTCACTGGATTATGCCACGCCACGCGGCAGGACGTGCGCAGGGCGACGCCCCAACTGACCGGCCTGTCCACCGCCATCGGGAAGGACACGACGCTGACCGCCAGCGTCAGCAGCGCGAAGCCGAAGCCCACCAGATTGCCCAGCAGGATCATCCGCCAGCCTTCCGAAGTGCCGAACACGGCCGAAAGGAAGGCGCGCACGGAGGATGTCGACCCCGGCACATTTTCCAGCGTCGCATGATAGATGAACCAGGCCGCCGCCATCCACGCCATGAACAGCAGCGCCAGCACGCAGGTCAGGTCGAACAGGGCGGAACCGCCCGGTTTCAGGATCACGTCCAGAAAATGGCGCCAGCGGGCGTCCAGTCCCGCCTCCCGCCGCCGCGCCAGTTCGTAGAAGCCGCTGGCGAAGGCCGGTCCCAGCAGGATCGCGCCCGCCACCAGCGGAAATATCAGCGGCAGGACCGACATCTGGCTGGCGGACATGATCGCCAGCGCGACGATGATCGGATAGATGAAACCGATGAACACCAGGTCGCCCCGCTTGGCGAGGAAATCGTCCCAGCCCTGACGCAGGGCGATGCGCAGATCTTCGAAACCGATAGTGCGGATGGAAATATCTTGCCCCGCGGACGCCGCCTGGGACGGATGAGCCACTGCCATGGTTCGCTCTCCTGACCGAACGCCACGATGCGCCTTGCTCTGCTTTGGTCCTCTGTCGGGACATCCCCGCCTTTTCAGGGCGAGCATCTCTCGGCATGAGGGGAGCGCCTCATGGCCAATGGCAGCATCCTACACCGGGAATGGCGGGGCCGCCAGCCCTTTGATCGGACCGGCCGGTCCCGCCCCGCGCCCACCGGGTCGCCGCCCGGATCGAAAGCGGCCTGGTATCGGTGAACACGTTCCGCCCCGTGCATTTCATGCTGCCCTATGGCGGCTACAAGATGAGCGGGATCGGGCGCGAAAACGGCTTCGGCGCGATGCGCGAGTTCATGGAGACCAAGACGGTGGTGGTCGACCTGTCCGACGCGATCCCGCCCGATCCCTTCCCATAGAGATGCGGATCGGCATTATTTTGCCTTTGGCGTGGCAAGCGGGCGTGGAAAGGCGGGCGTCCCCCGTTTAACCCGTCGGGTTTGACGACAGGGGAAATCAGATGAGCCGATCCGCGCTGATGTGCGCCGCCGCGATGATGGCGGCCATGACCTCCAACCTGGCCACTTCCGCATCCCATGCCGCGCCGCCGGACGACGCCTCCTTCCGCGCCTTGCTGAAGGAGATGGTGGAGACGGACAGCAGCTTCGACAGCGGCAATTGCACCGCCGTCACGGAAAAGGTCGCCGCCCGGATGAAGGCGGCGGGTTTCCCGGAACAAAACCTGCATCTCTTCGTGCCCGAAGGGCATCCGAAGGCGGGCGCGCTGGTCGCCGTCTATCCGGGGCGCGACCCGAAGCTGAAGGCGGTGCTGATGCTGGGCCATATCGACGTGGTCAACGCCCGCCGCGCCGACTGGACCCGCGACCCCTATACCTTCATCGAGGAGGATGGCTATTATTACGGCCGGGGCGTCGCCGACATGAAGGCGCAGGACGCCATCTGGATCGACAATCTGCTGCGCTTCCAGGCGGAAAAATACCGGCCGCTGCGCACGGTCAAGATGGCGCTGACCTGCGGGGAGGAAGGGCTGTACCTGAACGGCGCCAAATGGCTGGTGGACAATCAGAAGGATCTGGTCGACGCGGGCATCGCGCTCAACGAGGGCGGCTATGGCGAACTGGACGAAAAGGGCAACCGGATCGACCAGACATTCCAGGCCGCGCAGAAGGTGGTGATGCAGTTCACGCTGGAGGCGACCAATCCTGGCGGCCATTCATCCCTGCCGCGCCCGGACAATGCGATCTACAGCCTGGCGCGGGCGCTGGACCGGCTGAGCCGCTATGATTTTCCGGTGCAGTTCATCGACGCCAATCGCGGCTATTTCAGTAAGATGGCCAAGGTGGTCGGCGGCGCCGAAGGCGCGGCCATGACCGCCATCGTCGCCCATCCGGGGGACAAGGCGGCCAGCGATCTGCTCAACAAGTCGCCCAGCTATCATTCGATGCTGCGCACCACCTGCGTGGCGACCCTGCTGTCGGCCGGTCACGCCGCCAACGCCCTGCCGCAGCGGGCCACCGCGACGGTCAATTGCCGCGTCATTCCGGGCGTCCCGACGGAAGAGGTGCTGGCGACCCTGACCAAGGTGGTCGACGATCCGGAGGTCAAGGTGACGGCATTGCGCGGCTATCGCCCCGCCAATCCCGCCCCGGTGACCGACAAGGTGCTGGGTCCGGCGATCAAGGTGTCGGCGCAGGTCTGGCCCGGCGTGCCGGTGGTGCCGCATATGGCGACCGGCGCGACCGACGCCGTGACGCTGAACGCCGCGGGCATCCCGACCTATGGCGTGTCGGGGCTGTTCCGCGATCCCGACGGCAACGGCGTCCACGGCCTGAACGAGCGCATCCGCATCCGATCGGTGATGGAGGGGCGGAAATTCCTCTACGGGCTGGTCAAGGCCTATGCCGATCAGAAGGATTGAGCAGCCACCAAAATCCTCCCTACGCGCAGCGTGGGGAGGGGGACCGCCGCCGAAGGCGGTGGTGGAGGGGAAATACGCAGGTCGCGCCCCATTCCCCTCCACCAGCCTGCGGCCGTCGAAGAGAGTCACGTGCCTCTCACCCAAAGCCGCGCAGTCACTCAAACCCGACGAAAAACGCCGTTTCCTCCACCGCCTTGCGCTCCGAAACAACGGCATTGGCGGGAAATTCCTCGTCCGGCCAGCCGAGCGCTATGCTTTTCATGATGACCTGATCGTCGGGGATCCGCGCATGTTCGCGCACGACCGGCGATTGCATGATGCCCTGGCTGTTGATCACGGTTCCCAGCCCCCGCGACCATGCCGCATTCACCAGCGCAGTCGCGATGGCGCCTGTTGGCCGCAAAAATATCGAGGTTCCACGGCCGCCGCAGGGGATGGATCGTCTTTGGCGACCCAGGTGGATAGCAAGAACATGCAAACGAACGGCTACCCGGAGCAGGATCATGCCGTAATGATGGCTTCAAGGTGAGCACCTGCCTTACGCCCGGCCTTGGGAAGACAGTTATCGGTTTTCCATGTTTCAGGGCGAAAAACCAACGGAGAGACGATCCTATGCTTTCCCTTCGCATCTGTTTTGACAAGCCGGATATCCTGGCGCTCCGCGAGGAGCATCGCCAGGCCCATCGCGCCTATCTCGCTTCAGGCGTGGTCAAGCTTGTGCAGGCGGGTCCGATGATGTCGGCTGACGACAGCCGCAATATTGGAAGCTTTATGGTTGTGGAAGCTGACGACCTCCAGACCGTGAAGCAGTTTCACGATGGAGATCCTTTCACGAAGGCGGGTCTGTTCGATGAAGAGCGCATCTGCCGTTGGGACCGCCACATCGGCTGACCCACGTCGCGTTCCTGGCAGCCGATCCTTAGCCGGATCGGCTGCAATCCTCAGAAGTCGATGGTGACGCGAACATTGGATTTATGCACGCCCGCCGCTTCGGCGATGCGCGCTCTCGACAGGTCGATGATATCCCGGAGCGACTGGGCATAGGCTTCGGGGCCTGCTTTCCTGACTTCGCGCGGTGGGGAGTCCCCCTTGCCGAAAAGCAATTGCTGTTCGCTCAGGCCGAAAAGGGCGGCCAAAACGAGCAGATTGTCCCTGCGCGGCTTGGTCCTGCCCGTTTCCCAGCCCCAGAGGGTTGGCTTGCTGAAGCCCGTTTGCTCGGACAGCGCGGCACGGCTCAGGCCCCGTTCCCGCCGCAGCCGACGCAGGCGTTCGGGAAGTCCTTCGGAAATTTCTTCGGAATTGGGCGCCTGGGCTGGATCGCCAAGGGGCTTGCCCTTGTCCTGGTCGGGATTGCGCAGCCTCACCGCGCTCACCACCCCTTGCGGCAGCGCCTGATCGAAGCGGCAGCCGAAAAGCGATTCATTCTGCCACACGATGCGCGCGACGACTTTTTCGGCATCGGGCAAGGACAGCATGACGCTTTGCCCGATCTTCAGATTCGATCGGGTTTCGACAAGCATGCCCGCCGTGGAAATGTCATGGATCACCACATTCCCGCGCGCATCGTCGGGCGCGTCGGCGTCCAGCGCGTCGGGAAGTTCGAGGCGGATGCGCCAGCGAGCGGCATCGCGCCTGTTATCGGATCCTTGCGGCTGTTCTACGATGGCGTTGATAGGCATATTTTCAACTCTTCGCACGGGCGGGTTTCCGGAATGTTAATGGACGGCGATTTGCGGGGAAACGGGTGATCGGAAAAATCATGCCCGCCCCTGCCCTGGCTGGTCCAGCACCGCCATCAACTGAACCGACAAATCCTGGATCGTGAACGGCTTCGCCAGAAGAGGAACGCCCTCCTTCGCGGCGGAGGCGGCCGCCGCGCTGTAGCCCGTCATCAGCATCGTTCCCAGATGCGGCCAAAGCTGCCTGACCTTCAGCGCCAGTTCCATGCCGCTGACTTCGCCGGGCATGATCATGTCCGACAGGATCAGCGAAAAATCCACCTGCCGTTCCAACCGGCGAAGCGCCTCGTCGCCACTGTCGACCCGCTCCGTCTCATAGCCCAGCGCCGTCAGCATGCCGCCCACCGTGTCGGCGACCGTGTCGTCATCCTCGACCAGCAGGATGCGATGCGTGCCGAAAGCGGCCATGGGTTCCGCCAGGCTGTCGGCGCCCTTGGGCGCGAGCGGGGAACGCGGCAGCAGCAGGGTGATGGTCGTCCCCTGGCCGACGATGCTGTCGACCAATACTTCCCCGCCGGACGCGCGCGCGAAGCCATAGACCTGGCTGAGGCCCAGGCCAGTGCCCTGGCCGATTGCCTTCGTCGTGTAGAATGGTTCGAATATCTTGTTGACCAGATCGGGCGCAATGCCCGCCCCCTTGTCGGTCACGGCTATCCGCACGCGATCGGGCCGATCGCCGGTGCCGGGAAGATTCGCGCCCTCGATCACGATGGTGCCGCCCCTCTGCATGGCGTCCCGCGCGTTGAGGGCGATATTCAGGATCGCGACCTCCAGTTCCGACGCATCGACCTCCACTGGCCAGAGGTCGGCGGGCAGGTGCATGGCGACCTCTATGCTTTCGCCCAGCGAACGTTCCAGCAGCGCGTCCATGCCCTTGATCCGCGCGCGTGGATCAATGACTTCGGGGTTCAACGGCGAGCGGCGGGAAAAGGCGAGAAGCTGCCGCGTCAGTTTCGCGCCGCGGTCCACGGCCTGGCGTATCCCGGCCTTCAGCTTCGTCAGCCTGACAGGGTCGCTGGTGCGTTCCATCAGGTCCAGCCCGCCGGAAGCGACCATCAGCAGATTGTTGAAGTCGTGCGCCACGCCGCCGGTCAATTGCCCCATGGCCTCCATCTTCTGGGATTGACGCAGCGCTTCTTCCGCCTGCTGGCGTCCGGCGATCTCCGCCCGCAGCGCCTGATGCGATCGACGCAGGGAGGAATAGGACGCCGCCAGCATCACGATCAGCACCGATGCCGCGATCACGATGACCGCGATGCCCAGATAGCGCGTCAGCCGGCGCGACAGGCTGTCCATGGTCGACAGGAGATAGACGGAACCCAGTTGCGTGCCCCCCTGGTGGACGGGCACGGTGACTGCCAGCGCGCCGGGGGCCGCCGCCTGCTTCGCGTCCCCCGCTCGACGGGGCAGGCTGGCGGACCGGCGGGCGAATCCGGCGGCGAACGCGCCCTGGCTGTCATAGGCGGCGACCGCGACGATCTGGGGGTCGGCCTTCAGCGCGTTCAGATATTCCTGAAGGGCGGCATCGTCCTCGAAAGCCAGGGGCGCGGCGATGCCATTGGCCAGTATCCGGGCCTGGACGGTGATCTGCCGCAGCTTTTCGACGCGGCCAAGCTGTTCGAGCTGGAAGGCGGCGGCCAGACCGGCGACCGTGAGCAGGATGGCGATCAGCACGGCGGAAAGCGGCGTCGCCATCTGCGTGACGATATTGCCCATGCTAAGCCGGTTTTCGAGCCGGTTTTCAGGCCAATTTTCGGAACCTTCCTTCATTTTCTGTTCACCGCGATTGCAAGGCCGAGCAATTTGGAACTGATCCGCAGGCCATGGGCGCGGGCGGCGCCTTCATCGATCTGAAAACGCACGCGGCCCTTCTGCCTGACAAATTCTATCATCGCTCCGGCGGGGCCAGCGCTTTTGTCCGCCACGGTCAGGACGGGCTTGCCCTCGATCGTCGTGAAAGGCGCATAGCCGGAATCCGCCGATGCGCCCGCGAACAATATGTGGCACCCCGCCGGGGTGGGATCGGCGCCGGTCCGGCGGACGACGACGGGACGGTCCACCATTTTCTGGCCGCGCACGACGTCGTTCAGCAGCGTGCCGAACGGATCATCCCCCACGACGCAGATGACGAACGCCCGGTCCGCAGTGGAAAAGGCCTCTGGCGGCCATTCCACGAAGGGCGCGAATTTGAACAGGAAACTGGCCTGCACCGCCCGTTCCAATGTGGATGGCGAATGGGCTGGCGCCGTCGCCGAAGCGGTTCCGGCGAAAAGCGACAGGGATAACAGGGCTGCCCATCGGCGGCGGCGCAGGCGCCCTTTGCGCGGGGGCGGTTTCAGATGGTGCATTTCAGCGCCACGAACAGGCTGCGGCCAAGCGGCGTCGCCTGCGCGGCCGGAAGCTCCCGGTGCCGCCGATGGAGAAGGTTGAAGCCGGAAACCGACAATTCGGCCCGCTCGTCGAACTGCCAGCCAAGCCGGGCGCCCAGTTCGACATAGGCCGCGACATGCGGATCGGGCAGGGCGCTGACATAGCGCAGGTCGAAATCGACATTGACCTGCGGCCCGATGTCCATGGAGGAACGCAGGGTCGCCCTATGCTTCGGATCGTTGCCGACCTGAGAGATGCCCAGCAGGGGCACGGCGTCCGGCTTGAAACGGAATTTGTGGATCAGCAGGCTGTAACCGGGCTTCAGCCGCCACCAGTCCGCGGCGCGGATATCCGCCCAGGCGTCCAGGCCGTAGCTGTCCCCCTTGATCCCATTGCCCCATCGCAGCGGCAGGAAACCGCCGGGCGCGGGATCGACCGACCTCAGATCGTCATAGACATTGTAGAAGGTCGATACGGACAGGGACGCGCGCGGCGAAAGCGTCAGGCGCGTGCCCAATTCATAGGCGGTCAGCTTTTCGGATCGGAAGCTGGACAGGGCGGTCAGGATCACGGTTTGCCCTATGGATTCCACCGCATCCTCGTCAAAGGGCGTGGGCGACCGGACGGCGCGGGACACCGCGCCCCAGATCAGCGTGGCGGGGGCGGGTTTCCAGGACAGGCGGACGCTGGGCAGGAACGTCAGGCCCGCATAGCTGCGCTGCTCCAGCTTGGCCCCGATCGTGCCCGTCAGCGTCGGGGCGATGGCGATGCTGTCCTGCGCGAACAGATTGCCGACGAACAGGGATCGCCGCCCCGGCACGAAGTCCAGGCCCGGAATATCCCCGATCCGATAACGGCTGATGCGCGCCCCGCCGCCCCAGACGATGCTGTGCGCCTGGCCAAGGGTGAAGCCGTGCTGACCCTCCATATCGAAGGTGTCGAGGGCGAAGTGGCCGCCGCCATCCTCGACCCGGCGCGCCGTATGATCATAATAGGCCTGAAGTTGCAGGGTCGTGCCGGAAGGGGCGCTGCGACGCCAACGGGCGAGCAGGTCGTAGCCGTGGAAATTCTCATCCGCCGCGGCCCCCTGAGAGCGGGAGCCGTAATAGGCGTCCCCCTGCACCATCAATGCGTCGGCGGGCGTCGAATTCCAGTCGAAGCGGAAGCCGCCCTGCGTCCGGCGGTTGCCGTCGTCCAGGCCGGACGCGCTTTCGAAATTTTCATGGCGTTTGACGAACAGGCGGTAGCTGGCGTTTCCCCCCGCATGGCCGCCATGGCGCAGACCCAGATCATAGGTTCTGTTCCCCACCACGCCCGTCCCGTAAAGACCCTGCGAAGCGCCCGCGTCGCGGGTGATGATGTTGATCACGCCGTTGACCGCATTCGATCCCCACAGCGTCGCGCCGGGGCCGGAAATCACCTCGATCCGGTCGACATCCTCCGGCAATATGTCCGGCATGTCCCAATAGACGCCCGAATAGAGCGGCGAATAGACGCTGCGGCCGTCGATCAGGACGAGCAGCTTGTTGGAAAAATTCTGCGCCTGGTCATTGCCGCTCAGCCCGCGCGCGGCGACGACCGTGTCGTTGGGACCGCCGCGCATCACATGCAGATTGGGGGCGAGCCGAAGGATGCCGGGCAGCGTCAGCGTGCCGGAACGGACGATGTCGTCATGGGTGATGACATAGATGGACGCGGGCGCGTCCGCCAGTGAGGCGCTGGATCGGGTGACGGAGGTGACGTCCAGTTTCGAGAGCGAGGAAATGGACATCTCCCGCAACTCTTCCAGGCTCTGGGCATGGACCGGAACCGCCGACAAGGACAGAAGGCCAGCGGCCGCCCGAGCCGCTCCGCCAAAAGCCCAAGCCCATGACTTCATTGATCCCCCCTTCGTGCGGATATTTTCGCGCGCGATGGAATCGTTACGCAGGCACGCCGGAAAAGTTCCGCCCGACGGCTTTTCTTGCAGCGCCGTTGGTGCGCGAAAGCGGCGCCCATCCTTTTGAAAACGCCCTGGCCACAGCGTTGCACTTGAACTAATCATCATAATATTATGATGCGCCGGTTTCGGGCGCTATATGGAATTGTGCATGAGATATTCGAGCGGACATAAGGCGCGCACGCGGGAGCGCATCTTGACCGAAGCCTCGCGGGCCATCCGCCGCCAGGGTGTGGACAAGGTCGGCGTGGCCGATGTCATGTCCGCCGCTGGCCTGACCGTCGGCGGCTTCTATTCTCATTTCGCGTCCAAGGACGATCTGGTCGCTCATGCGGTCGACCATATGTTCCAGGAACGGTATGAACGCTTTCACGCCCTGGTGGAGGTGGACGAACCTCGCGCCGCGATCGCCAAATTCTTCGATGGCTATCTGTCGATGATGCATCGCGGCCACCCGGAAACGGGATGCCCGATACCTTCGCTCACAAGCGAGCTTGTTCATCTTTCCGAAGAAGGGCGGTTAAGGTTGACCAATGGGATGGGCGGTGTTGTCGACGACCTGACCCGGCTCCTTGACCGTGCCGGAATCGACAAGCCCGATGAAGCTGCCAATGCCGCCTTTTCGGAGGCTCTCGGCGCGCTCGTCCTCTCCAGGATGACGATCGATCCGAAGGCCGCGGAGAAGATTCTGCAAAGGGCGCGAAAATCAGTGAAGCAGCGGCTTGGCGTGGACGATATCGAGACGCGCATTCCCTTGCGTCATCGCACTACCGCCAGCGCGGCGGCCACCGCCTCCGGACGGGAAGCGGCGAGGGTTTAGACAGGTGGGGCGCCCTGCGTTCGAAAAGACCGCGGCGCCCCTTGTCACCACCTACCATTGAGGGCTGCGCTTATGCGGCTCCCCTATTTTGTTTTTCCTGGGCCAGGCAGATAGCTTCTTCGACTTCCCACATTCGGTCTTTTTCCGAAATAGATGTCATCGTTGACGAAGAAGGTGGGGGATCCGAATGCGCCGCGTTCGACGGCGGCGTTGGTGTTGTCGATCAGCTCCTGCTTGTCATATTCCGGCTTGTTGCGGATATGGGCGAAGGCCTCGACCGGGGAGCGGTTGCCGGTGGCCTTGAAGATGCCGCCCAGCAGGACGGGCACATAGTCGAAGGTGACGCCGGTGCGCTCCTCTATGGCGGGGATCACGCGATGGCACAGATAGGCGTTGGGGCTTCCGAAATCGAAGAGGACTCAACCTTGGTCACAGGCTTGGTCACTGGCTTGGTCATCGGCGTCACCATGTCTCTCCATAGGGGCGGATTTCCTGTTCGAAGGTCCAGGCCGCGGGCGGTTGCTGGAACAAGGCCCAGTAGGCGCCCGCCACGGCGGAGGGGGGCATCAGTTCGTCGGGCTTGAGATTGTCGAGCGCTTCGGTGCCCTGGCGCTTCCGATGATCTCGCGGACCCATTGGGTGTCGACGCCGGCATCGATGATGAGGTGGGCGACATGGATGTTGGAGGGCCACAGTTCCCGGGTCATGGACTGGGCGACGGCCCTGATCCCGAACTTGGCGGAGGCGAAGGCGGCATAGCCTGCGCCGCCGCGCAGACCGGCGGTGGCGCCGGTGAAGAAGATCTTGCCGCGCTTGCGGGGCAGTATGATGCGGGCGGCCTCGCGCCCGGTGACGAAACCGGCGAAGCAGGCCATCTGCCAGACCTTGTGGAAGACGCGGTCGGTGGTTTCCAGGATGGGGAACTGGAGCTTGTCGCCGCCCCTGCGGCCGAGATGGACATGAAACCCCTCGCTCGCGAACTTCTTCGCAATCTCCGCGCCGATATAATCGCCAGCGCCGACAATGGCCACCGACCGGCTGTCTCCTGGCCACCAACAATGACACGCACATGGCGCTCTGGTACGGCGCCGGTGGCATGGGGGCGGTGATTCACCCTATCAATCCGCGCCTCTCCGTCGAGCAGATCGGATGGATCATATCCCACGCCAACGACAGGATATTGTTCGCGGAAGCGGGTTTCATACCGCTGCTGCAATCGTTGGGATCGGCGCTGCCCGGTACGCTGACCATCGTCCTGATGGAAAGCCCGGCCATCCCGGCGGACCTTAGCTTTTCCGCGATCAGCTTCGAGACGTTTCTGGAAGCCGGGCAGGAGCCATGCGTCTGGGGCGGTTTCCTGCCCGGACCGCATCTGGCGGGTCGTCGAAGCGCTGGAATGCGGCATGGTGGGCATGAACACCGGCCTTATCTCGACCGAGGTGGCCCCCTTTGGCGGGATCAAGCAATCCGGCATCGGCCGCGAAGGCTCCTCACACGGCATCGCCGATTATCTCGGACTCAAATATCTCTGCCTGGCCGGCCTTTAAGCGGCCCCTAAATCCTCCCTACGCGAAGCGTGGGGAGGGGGACCGCCGCTGCAAGCGGGGGTGGATGCTTCGCATGGTCCCCCTCCCCATCTCCCGATGGGGAGGATCAGGATACGTTCTCTCTCTACTCGTCACCCATCAAAACGATTTCTTGATGCTGGTGTACCAGTAGCGCGCCTGCGGCTGGTAGAGGTTCGACAGATAACCCGTCGAAGCCAGCGGCGGATCCTTGTCGAAGATATTGCGCGCCCCGATCTGAATACTGGTATCGTTCAGCGGCCCGCCATTCTTGAACGTATATTGGGCGTAGAGATTGACCGTGGTCTGGCCCTTCACGATCCAGGGATTGGTCGCAGCGTCGCGGACCGCATTTTCATACACGCTGTCGGTGAACTGGGTAAAGGCGCCGATCTTCACCGGTCCCAATGTCCAGTCCAAAGTCGCCGCGATGCGCCAGCGCGGCTGCCCGTCGCGGCCCACCACGTCGCCGCCGCCCTGGATCGGCACGCCGGGGTTGACCAGGCCCGCCGAACGGCCGTCGATCACTGCCGTCACGCCCGCCGGGGCGTCGACATAATAGCTGATCAGGCGCGAAGCGTTGACGTTGAAGGAGAATGTGCCGATCGATGCGGTCGGCAGCAGATAGTCCAGGTTGAAGTCGATGCCCTGCACCGTCACCGGCAGCAGATTTTCGAAATTCGCGACCACATAGAGCAGTTCGCCCACCGGCGCGAGGCCCGTGCCCGCCACCAGCGCGGCATCGTCCGCCGTCGGATCGCGCCGCACGACATTGGGATTGGTGCCGCCCTGCACCCGCCGCAGATAGTCGAGGTTGAGGCCGTTCTGATAATCCAGCAGCCCGACCACATTCTTCTGCTTGATCTTCCAGCGGTCGACCGTGAACGTCACCTTGCCCCAGCCGTTGCCCAGTTGCGGGGAGAAGACCGCGCCGAAGCTCCAGCTCTGCGATTCCTCCGGCTTCAGGTTCGGGTTGCCGCCGCTGCGCCGCAGGACGGAGATGGAGCGGTTGCACTGGGAGAAGTTGGCGATGCGCCCGGCGCGCAGGTCCGCCTCGCACAGCACATAGTCGATGCCGGTGTTCACGCGGTCCAGCGTGGAGGTGTTGATCACCTCCAGATTGGGAGCGCGGAAACCCTGCGACCAGGAACCGCGCAGGCGCATGCCCTGGAGAAGTTCCCAGCTTGCCGCGATCTTGGGCTTCGCGACCGATCCGACGTCGCTATAATCCTCGTACCGGCCCGCGATCTGGAAATCCAGGCTGCGGAAGAAGGGGATTTCCATGTCCGGGCTGAAGATCGGGATGGCGAGTTCGGCATAGGCCGACTTCACGTTGCGCTTGCCGCGAACGTCCGGGCTGGGGCTGGCGCCGCCCAGGTCGGACCCGTAGAAGATGCCAGTGACGGCGTCGGTATAGGTCGTGTCCACCCCGGCAATGCCGCCCTGATAGGGCGAACGATTGTCATGATAGGTTTCGCGGCGATATTCGACGCCCGCGGCGATGCCGATGCTGTTGTCCGCCCACAGGCCCAGCAGATTGGCGTTGGAAACCTTGAAATCCCACAATGCCAGCGACGTGCGTGTCTTGCGGGTCGCCTTGATGCGGAAACTGTCGATGGTGGCCGCGCTGTTCGGCGTGCAGTCCCCGATGGACGGCGCATCCACGCAGCCGCCGTTGAACGGATTATAGGCGTCGGGCGTGGTGCGGTTGATCGCGGCCTGCAACAGGGTGTTGGAGAAATTCTCCTGCGTGTCCGCGGCGGTGGCCCAGGTGTAGAGACCGGCGGTATCCCAGTCCCAATCGCCGATCTTGCCCTTCAGCCCGCCCAGGAAACGATATTGGTAATTGGTCACGTCGACCTTGCGCGATCCGACGTCGACATAGCTGAGGGACGTGATCTGGACCGGCAGGCCAGCGGCCGGAACGACGGCGGTGCTGAGGCCGGGCAGGCGGTTGGGCGATCCGACCGGACCGAGCGGGTTCCAATAGGCGTTGGCCGCGACGGTGATCGGGATGTTCGGCAGCGAACCGGGCGCGCCGATGATCGCCTCCGTCTTGCCGCGATAGAAGCCCGCTTCGCCATAGACGGTCAACTCGTCAGTCAGGTCGAAATGCCCGTTGGCGAACAGGTTGATGCGCTTGACCGAAGGCTGGGTGGTCAGCTTGTCGAACGTCGCCGGCGAATTGAAACGCAGATTGCTGTCGACGGTCGCCATCTCGCTCGCGCCGTTGCCGTCGTCATAACAGGTTCCCGCGGTGCCCGATGCGATCCGGCACCCGCTGTTGGTGCTGGGCTGGATGTGAAACTGGCTGGAACTGTTGGTGAAGGCGGTGCCGTTGCTGGTGATGGTCTGGTTGAGGAAAGTTCCGTTCGCCGCCGGGCTGAGCGCGCGGAAGGTGCCCCATGGGGTGCTGGTGCTGGTGCCGTTGAACGCCGAGACATTGGCGAAGGACGTGCCCGCCACATAGCCGCGCCGGTCGACATTGGCGGTATAGTCCTGATCGCTCACGTAAAGCTTCGACTTCTGCGCATAGCCGGCGAACAGCGTGATGTTGCCGCGCCCTTCGCTAAAGTCCTTGCCGATCAGGCCGTTGACCGTGAATTCGCGAAGATTGGTGCCTTCCGCCCCGCCATATTGGGCGTCGAACTTGGCACCGTCGAAATCCGAATTGAGCACGTTGTTGACGACGCCCGCGACTGCATCGGAACCGTAGAGAGCCGCCGCGCCGTCGCGCAACACTTCCACGCGCGCGATGTTGCCGACCGGAATGGTGTTGGCGTTATAGCCGAAGGTCGGAACGCCGGAATCGATGACGCCGGAAATGGCCTGCGATGTCGGGTGCAGCACGGTGCGGCGGCCGTTGATCAGCAGCAGCGTATTGCCCTGTCCCAGACCGCGCAGCGATACGGTGGAAACGTCGCCGCGCGCGGCATTGGCGTTGCCGCCGCCCAGCACCTGTTCGTTGAAGGTCACGCCGCCCAGTTGCGGGATGGACCGGAAGAGATCGGCGCCGGAAACCGCGGCCACCGCCTCGATCTGTTGTTCGCCCACGACGCTGACGGGCAGGGCGCCGGTCGTGTTCGCGCCCCTGATCTGGGATCCGATGACGACGATTTCGGCGCCTTTATCCGCCTCCGCTTCCGGCGCGGCGTCGGTCTGCGCGTGCAGGACGCCTGCCGTCAATGCCCAAATACTGGCGCCCGCCAGTATCGCAATGCTGTTTCTTCTCACCCTCATCTCTGTTCCCCTGTGATGAAGTCCTTGTCATCGATCCCCGCGGCGACAAGGACTTTGCGCGGTGTCAGCTATCGGGCATTTGCGCGCCGATGAATCCTGAGCATGTCAGCCAGTTGTTTTTATGAATTGGGCCCTTGCCCAGACTGTGCATTCACGGATCCCCCGATAGCTGGAGTTCCGGCACCATCCCCTGCATGGGCTATCTTCGTCCGGCCCCACGCCGGCAACATCGATTGACGGGCGAAGCGCCCACTCTTGCACCCGTTCAGCATGGTAGAACTGATAAGATCATGTTTTCCGCCATGCCGGGATGAATATTTTTTCCATTCGATGAAATCTTCTGAAGCATAGTGGAAAATGGGGCCAGTCTCGTTACAGGGAAAGAACCGGCAGGGCAGATGCCGCCTTTCCCTCGGGTAGCGCTGACTATGCCGATTACAGGGGATTTTCGTTCATGACCAAGACTGCAAGGCTGGGCTTGAGCCGTCGTGACTTCGCGGCATTGGCGGTGGGCGGCGCTGTACTGGCGCAGGCTGGGGCATCGGCGCAGCAGGCTGTTCCCGCGACCAGGGCGCCGCTGGAGCCGACCCGGCTGGTAAGCGCGGGGGAGACGCTGCGGCCGGAAATCGTCGGCAATTTCGGCATCGTCGCGGCAGGGCGTCATTATGCTGTGGCGGCGGGAACGCGCATCCTGATGGCGGGCGGCAACGCCACGGACGCGGGCGTGGCGGGGGTGTTCGCTGCGGCCGTGACGGAGATTTCGCATTTCGGCTTCGGCGGCGAAGCGCCGACCATCATCTACGACGCGAAGGCGAGAAAAGTCTCCGTGGTGAACGGTCAGGGCGTCGCGCCCGCGCTCGCCACGCCGGACAAGTTCGCGAAAGCGGGCGTCATTCCCGGCAATGGTCCCAATGGCGGCACCGTTCCCGCGCTGGTCGACGCCATGGCGCTGGCGTTGCAGCTCAACGGCACGATGACGCTGGATCAGGTTCTGCAACCCGCCATCGAATTGGCGGACGGTTTCGTCATGTATAATTTCCTGGCCGAAGTGTTCGCCAGCCAGCGGAAGGCCACTTCCAAATGGAAGGACGCCTACGACGCTTATTATCCGGGCGGACAATTGCCGAAAGTTGGCGAAATCTTCCGTCAGTCCAATCTGGCGAAGACCATCCGCATCATCGCGGCGGCGGACCGGGCCGCATATAAGAAGACGAAAGACCGCAAGGCGGCGATCCAGGCGGGGCGCGACGCCTTCTACAAGGGCGATATCGCCCGGCGAATCGGCGCGGCGATGGAGCGCGACGGCGGGCTGATGCGCTATGAAGACCTGGCCAGCTACAAGGGCAGGGTCGAGACGCCGGCCATGACCAGCGTCTTCGGTTATGAAGTCTACAAGGCCGGTTTCTGGAGCCAGGGTCCGGCCATGCTGATGGCGCTCAACATCGCCGAAGCGGCGGGCATCGCGTCGATGGAGCCGGGGTCCGCGCCCTATCTCCACACCGTGGCGGAATCGATCAAGCTCGCCTTCGACGACCGCAACGCCTATTTCGGCGACCCGGATTTCGCGTCCGTGCCGATGAAGGGCCTGTTGTCCAAGGCCTATGCGGCGCAGCGGGCGAAGCAGATCGGGCCGAAGGCGTCGCTGGAGCATCGCTATGGCGACCCCTGGGCGTTCGAGGGGAAGGCGCGCGCCACCCCCGCCTTCACCCCCCATATGCTGAAGGCTCCACCGCGCCCCACCGCCGACACGACCGCCATCGAAGTGGTCGACCGGGACGGCAATCTGTTCAGCGCCACGCCCAGTTCCGGCTGGCTGCTGGGCGGCGCCTATATCGCCGGGGATACCGGCGTGCCGATGAGCAACCGGCTGACCGTCTTCGACCTCGATCCCGAAAGCCCCAATGTGCTGGCCCCCGGCAAGCGGCCGCGCACGACGCTGTCGCCCTCCATGGTGCTGAAGGACGGCGCGCCCTATCTGGCGATAGGCACGCCGGGCGGCGACAATCAGGGCCAGCAGATCATGAACGTGCTGCTGCGCGTGCTGGCGTTCGACCAGCCGTTGCAGGCCGCGATCGAGGCGCCCCGCATCAACAGCAATCATTTTCACGCCTCCTTCGCGATCAAGAAGGATGAACCGGGCGTGCTGGAGGTGGAGGACCGGGTGCCGCAGGCGGTGCGCGACGATCTGGCCGCGCGCGGGCACAAGCTGGACGTGCTGGGGCCGTTCGCGGTTTCCACCGGCATCGTCGCAGCGGGCGTCGTGCCGGGCAGCGGCACTTTGCGCGGCGGGGCGGATGTCCGCCGCGAACGCTATGTTTTCGGCTGGTAAGAGGACCGATCCATGAAGTCTCCCCTGAAATATCTGTCCATCGCCCTGCTGTCGGCGTGCGCAGCGCAGGCCTATGCCCAGCCTGCCAATCTCCCTCCGCCCGGAAACGAGAAACCTGTCGCCTTCGACGTGCATGAGGGCACGTCCATGGCCGTATCCGTCTCCCCCGACGGCAAATGGTTGGCGGTCGATCTACAGGGTAGTTTGTGGATCATCCCGGCCAGGGGCGGCAAGGCAAAGCGCATCACCGATTATTTCAACGATGCGCGCCAGCCGGTCTGGTCGCCCGATGGATCGCGCCTCGCCTATTTCGCCTATCGCGAGGGCGGTTATGACCTCTGGACGATCAAGCCCGACGGCAGCGACATGCGCAAGCTGACGCAAGGCGCATGGGACGACCGCGAACCCGCCTGGTCGCCGGATGGCAAGACCATCGCCTTCTCCTCCGACCGCAGCGGCAATTACGACATCTGGACGCTGGATATCGCGAGCGGAGCGGTGAAGCAGGTCAGCGGCAATGGGCGTGAGGACCGGATGCCGGCCTGGTCGCCGGACGGTGCGCGCATCGCCTATGCCGGGATAGAGGGCGGTAAGACGGCGCTCTATGCGACCATGCTGGCCGACGGCAAGGAAAGCCTCCTGAAACAGGCGGAGGGCAGGGTCGATGCGCCGTCCTTCGGCCCCGGCGGCGAACTGGCCTATGTCGTTCAGGACGCCAGGGGCAGCCATCTGGAAGTGGATGGCAAGGCCGTCAGCGGAACCGAGAATGTCTTTCCCTTCCGCATAAGCTGGGGGAAGGGCGGCTATTATTATGTCTCTGACGGGAAGATCCGGCACCGCAGCGGCGCACGCCTCTCCACCGTCGATTTCGCCGCCACGCTGGAGGCGGTGAAGCCCAGCTATGCCCGCGCCAAACGGGATTGGGATTCCACCGCCCCGCGCAAGGCGCTGGGCATCGTCCACCCGACCATCTCGCCCGATGGCAGCCGCATCGCCTTCGTCGCATTGGGCGATCTTTACCTGATGTCCTCCAAGGGCGGCGTGCCGGAGAATCTGACGAAGGATGCCGCGCTGGACGCCGATCCCGCCTGGTCGCCCGACGGGCAGAGCATCGTCTACACCTCCGACAAGGGCGGCGGCTTGCCGCAGCTTTGGATACGCGACCTTCGGACCGGCAAGGACCGCAAGCTCACCGATATGGACACCCAGCCCCTGGGCGCGGCCTGGTCGCATGACGGCAGCCGGATCGCCTTCCTGGATGTCGACGGTCGCTGGGGCGTCGCGGGCGTCTGCGTCGTCGACGTGGCGAGCGGGAAGGTGACGCGGCTCCAGGCCTCGCTGGGCCAGCCGGGCAGTCCCACCTGGTCGGCGGACGGCAAATATGTCGCGATTGCGCTGTCCTATAAATATTCCAACAGCTTTCGGGAGGGCACCAATCAGGTCTATGTGATCCCCGCCGACGGCAAGGGCGAACCCTTCTGGCAAATACCGCAGGCCAATGCCGGAACCGATACGCGCGGCGGCGGCGGTCCCACCTGGTCGCCGGACGGGACGAAGATGGCGGCGATCTACGAAGGCCTGCTGAAAATCTGGCCGGTGGGCGCGGACGGAAAGCCGATGGGGCCGCCGCGCAGCTACACCTCCGAAATTTCCTATTTCCCGACCTGGACCGCCGACAGCCGCACCATCCTCTACCAATCGGCTGACAAGCTGAAGGCGATCGATACGGAGACGGGCGCGATCCGGGAGATTCCGGTCGACCTCACCTACCGCCTCGACAAACCGACCGGGCGGACGGTGATCCATGTCAGCAATCTGGTCGACTCCGTTCGCGACGAGACCCAGCATGACAAGGACATCGTCATCGAGGGCAACCGCATCGCCGCGATCCGCGATCATGATCCGGCCCTGCATCAGGCCGACCGCTTCATCGACGGCACCGGCCTGACCGCCATCCCCGGCCTGATCGAACATCATGCCCATCTGCAAAAGGATTTCGGCGGCAATCTGGAGCGGGCCTGGCTCGCTTATGGCATCACCACCGTCCGCGATCCGGGCAATCAGGTCTATGACGCGGTCGAGGATCGGGAAGCCGCCGAAGCGGGCGTGCGTCCGTCCCCGCGCCTCTATGTCAACGGCCCGCTGCTCGAATGGCAGCGCGTCTATTACAAGATGGGCGTCGCCGTATCCGGCCCGGCCCATCTGGAGCGGGAACTGGAGCGCGCCCGCATCCTGAAATACGACATATTGAAAAGCTATGTCCGCATGCCCGACATCTACCAGCGGCGCATCGTGGAGGCGGCGCACCAGATGGGCGTTCCCGTCACCGGCCATGAAATCTTCCCCGCCGCCTATACTGGCGTCGATGCGACCGAGCATCTGGGCGCGACCAGCCGCCGTGGCTATTCGCCCAAACAGGGTCCGATGGGCATGGCCTATGAGGATGTGATCCAGCTTTTCGGCAGGAGCGGCCGCACGCTGACGCCGACAAATTTCGGCGCGCTGACCGGCTATCTGGAGAAAAATCCCGGCTATCGCGACGATCCGCGCCTCAACCTCTACCCGATCTGGGCGCGCAAGACGGTGACGGAGGCCGATCCCCTGGCGGCCCTGCTGCGGCCCATGATCGCGGGAAGCCTGGTGAGCCTGAAGAAGATGTTCGACGCCGGCACGCTGGTCACGGCGGGCACGGACACGATGATCGCGACCAACCTGCATGCGGAGCTTTCCTCCTATGTCGATGCGGGGCTGACGCCCTTTCAGGCGTTGCAGACGGCGACCGTCAATTCGGCCCGGTCGCTCAACCTGGACGCGGGAACATTGGAAGCGGGCAAGCTGGCCGACATCACTCTCCTCGCGGGCGACCCGCGTGAGAATATCGCGAACACTTTCAATGTGAGAAAGGTGATCGCCAACGGCAAATATTATGATGTCGCAGAACTGGTCTCGGGCGGTCAGTAAGATGTTGAAATAAATATGGCGGATTTGCCTCCGCGCCTCGTTCTTCTGATCGCAAGCATCAGTAATCCGGGAATGGGAGCGTTCATGGCAAATCCGTCAGCGTTCAGGCTTTCTCTTGTCGGCATCGCGGCAGCCGCCTTGGCTTCTTTTTCGTCAACGGCACAGGCCGCGCCGGTCGAACATAAACAGACCCCCGGCGCGATGATCGCCAGCGCCGCCGTGGTTCCGCCCGGCAACACGCTCTATTTCCTTTCCGGCGCGACCGGGGCGCCCATCGATCCCAAGGACGTGGAAAGCCCCGACGCCTTCGGCGATACGGAGGCGCAGGCCCTGTCGATCTTCACCAAGATGAAGGCCCAGCTTGCCGGAATGGGCCTTACCATGGGCGATGTGGTGAAGCTGACCGTCTTCCTGGTCGGCGATCCCAAATTGGGCGGGAAGATGGACCGCGACGGCATGACGCGGGCCTACAAGAAATTCTTCGGTACGGCGGAGCAACCCAATCTGCCGACCCGGTCGGCCTTCCAGATCGCAGGACTCGCCCGGCCGCAACAGTTGATCGAGATCGAGGCGATCGCCGCCAAGGGAAACTGAACCTTCCGCCGCCGGGCTTCTCCACATGTATAGGGGGACTTGATGGATAACAGCACGCTGCCCAGCCGCCGTCAGCTTCTCAGCCTGATCGGCAAGATGGGCGGCGCGGCGGCGATGTACCAGGCGATGACCGCGCTGGGCCATGCCGCCGAAACCCGGTTCGACGGACCGCCTGTCCTCTCCGGCGCGAAGCCGGGCGCGTCGGTCGTCGTGTTGGGCGCGGGCCTGGCCGGCATGGTCGCCGCCTATGAACTGGAAAAGGCGGGTTATCGGGTCAAGATCCTGGAATTTCAGGACCGTCCGGGTGGCCGCGCCTATACGCTGCGCGGCGGCGACACCTTCACCGAAAGCGACGGCACGGTGCAGAAGGTGCAGTTCGCGCCGGGCAATTACATCAATCCCGGCCCCTGGCGCATCCCGCACCATCATAATTGCCTGCTGCATTATTGCAGGCAGTTCGGCGTGGCGATGGAGCCGTTCATCCAGCTCAACCATAACGGCTTCATCCATTCCAGCGAGGCGTTCGGCGGCAAGCCGCAACGCTACAAGGCGGTGGCGACCGATTTCCGGGGCCATACGTCCGAACTGCTGGCGAAGGCGGCGAACGCCAAGGCGCTGGACGCCAGCATAAGCGCGGAGGACAAGGAGAAGCTGCTGGAGGCGCTCCGCCATTGGGGCGTGCTGGACGCCAACATGGCCTATACCAGCAGCGTGGCCGTCTCCGCCCAGCGCGGTTACGACCAGCCGCCCGGCGGCGGCGTTGGCGGCGCACCCATGCCATCGCAGATCGCGAAGCTGGGCGACGTGCTGGATCCGCAGGTCTGGACGGCGATGAGCTTCTATTTCAACTATGTGATGCAGACGACGATGTTCCAGCCGGTAGGCGGCATGGACATGATCGGCAAGGCTTTCGCCGCCCAGGTCGGCAAGCTCATCACCTATCATGCGAAAGTGACGAAGGTCGCCCAGAATGGCAAGGGCGTGACCGTCAGCTACAAGGACGTGCCGAGCGGCAAGATGAACAGCGTCAGCGCCGACTGGTGCGTGTGCACCGTCCCGCTGTCGATCATCAGCCAGATCGAGATGCAGGTGGGTCCGAAACTGGCGGCGGCGATGAAGGCGGTGCCCTATGCGGGCCAGCTCAAGATGGGCATGGAATTCAAGCGCCGCTTCTGGGAGGAGGACGACAATATCTATGGCGGCCACAGCTTCACCGACCAGCCCATAGCGCAGCTATCCTATCCCAACGACCGCTTCTTCTCCAGCGGACCGGCGGTGTTGCTGGGCGCCTTCGCGCGCGACGCAGGGGCCTTCGAACTGACCGGCATGACCCCGCAGGAACGGATAGAGGCGGCGCTGGCCCAGGGCGAAATCTTCCATCCGCAATATCGCAAGGAATTTCTGAACGGCGTGTCCGTGCCCTGGAGCCGCGTGCCGTGGATCTTGGGCTGCACCTCCCGCTGGAGCGAGGAGAATCGGGTGGCCCATTACCAGAATCTCGTGGCCCTGGACGGACGGGTGGTCTTTGCGGGCGAGCATGCCAGCTATTATGGCGGCTGGATGGAAGGATCGTTGCTCTCCAGCCTCGACGCGATCACGCGCATTCACCAGCGGACGCAGGCGGCATGAGCATGCGCCGCGCCCTGTTCCTGATCCCGCCGCTCCTGGCGCTTCTGGCCGCGCCCGGCCATGCCGACACGCCCGGCGGCGTGCAGGCGAAGAACAAGGCGGTCGACGGGGAAAAGGTCTACAAGCAGATTTGCGCCGCCTGCCACATGCCCAACGCCATGGGCAGCGGCGGCGGCGCCATTCCGCCGCTGGCGAAGGACAGGAAGCTGGCCGATCCCGCCTATCCGATCAAGATCGTGATGCAGGGCAAGGGCGCGATGCCGCCGATGAGCGACATGCTCTCCCCAGCGCAGGTGGCCGCGGTCGTCACCTATGTCCGGACTCATTTCGGCAACGCCTATCCCCAGCCCGTCACGGAAGCGGACGTCAGGCGCATCGCGAAGATCGGAGGCTAGACGGACCTCTGCCGACGGGAAACGCCCGCCGCGCCTGCTCCTTACGGACAGGGATCGGGCAGTTCCCGATGCACTGCCTCTATCGCCGCCAGAGCCTCTTCGTCCAGCTTGATCCGGACGCTGCCGATATCGGTCTTCAACTGCGCCAGCGACGTCGCCCCGATGATGGTCGATGTCACGAACGGCCTGCTGTTGACGAAGGCAAGGGCCAGTTCCGCCGGGTCCAGTCCATGGGCCTGCGCAATCGCGACATAGCGCGCCGACGCGACCGGCTGGCCGGGCAGGTCGTAGCGGACGAACTGCTTCGCCACGTCGCGGCGCGATCCGCTGGGAATGCGTCCGCCCAGATATTTGCCGGTCAGATTGCCCCCCGCGAGCGGCGAATAGGCCAGCAGCCCGACATCCTCCCGCAATGCGAATTCCGATAGCCCCTGTTCGAAGGTGCGGTTGAGCAGATTATAGGCATTCTGGATCGATGCGATCCTGGGCCACGCCTTCTCGCGGGAGAGGCGCAGATATTCCGAAACGCCCCAGGGGGTTTCGTTGGAAACGCCGAAATGCCGGATCTTCCCCGCCCGCACCAGGTCGGCCAGGGCGTTCAGCGTCTCCTCGATCGGCACGGTGTCGGCGTCGTCCTCGATCCGCGACAGGCCGCGCACGCCGAAGGAGGGCACTTTCCGGTCGGGCCAATGCACCTGATACAGGTCGATATGGTCGGTGCGCAGGCGCTTCAGACTATCCTCCACCGCCTGTTCGATATTGCGCCGGTCCAGCCGGTTGCCGCCGCCCCGGAACGACCGCACCGGATCGCGTGAGGGGCCGGCGACCTTGGTGGCGAGGATCACGTCATCCCGCCGCCCCCGCGCCGCGATCCAGTTGCCGATATAGGTTTCGGTCAGGAACTGCGTCTCCCGCGAGACGGGCGTCACCGGATAGGCTTCGGCGGTGTCGATGAAGTTCACGCCCTCGCCAAAGGCGTGGTCCAGTTGCTCATGGGCTTGCGCTTCGCTGTTTTGCGACCCCCATGTCATGGTGCCAAGGCAGATTAGGCTGACCTTGATCCCCGTGCGTCCCAGCGATCGATATTCCATGCCATGTCCTTATCCAGAATTCCGCACGTCTACATAAAGGCTGGCGGGCCGCCGAAAAGGGGCGTGAATCCGCAATGTCGGAAAATGGCCAATGGCGGACGCTAATATATTGTCATCCCAGCGAAAGCTGGGATCTCGTGAGGCTAAGCTGTGCCCGATCGCCCTGAGATCCCAGCTTTCGCTGGGATGACGGCTTTCAATGTCCGCCATCCACCCAGAATTACTTCGCCTTCACGGCGACCGCCTCGATCTCGACCAGAAAGCCCGGATTGGCGAGCGCGGCGACCTGCACCGTCGACCGTGCGACCTTGTTGGGCTGCGCCGTGGTGCCGAAAAACTGGGCATAGCCCTCCGAAAAGCCCTTGAAATCCTGCTTTCCGCCCAGCTTGGGATCGCCCACCAGGAACACGGTCAGCTTGACCACGTCCTTCAGGCCATAGCCCTGCGCCGCGAGCAGCCCTTCGATCTTGCGGAAGATGCCGATTGTCTGCGTCCGCGTATCGCCATAGGCGGCGGGCGTCGCCGGATCGGCCGCCTTGTCGGCGACGGGCGGCACCTGCCCGCTGAGGTAGAGCGTCTCCATCCCCGCGGGCACGGTAACGCCGGTCAATATGGGCGAGGGGCCGTCCGCGCCGTGACGGACCACCTGTGGCGCGGCATGGGCGCTGCCCGCGCCGCCGATCAGCAGGCCCAAAGCGACCAGGGGACGTATGAAAGCATGCGACATGACATTCTCCTTCTATCAGGCGTGATGGGGCGTGACGTTTGCGGGCGACGGCGCCAGGGCATCGGCTGCGCGCCGGGCAGAAAGCACAGCGCTTTCCTGCCAATGACGCGAATATTGGGATAAATGGCTGCCTGCAAAGAGAAAAGGCCCGTCCGGCTGGTTGAGCAGGCGGAAATCGTCCAGACTGTTGCCGTCCCCGTGCCAATCCAGCCACGGGCCAAGATTATGCGGCGTCTTGCGCCAGTTGACGACGACCGGTGATTGCAGGTCCGCGCCATGGCCGGGGTGGATGCGCTCCACGGCGGCCCGCGCCAGCGCGATCTGTTCCGGGATCGGCCGCAGGGCAAAGCTCTTTGCCGCGTTCAACGCCATATAGGCGGCCAGCAGCACGGCCTGCGGCTGTTGGAAACGGTCCGAAGGATACCAGATGATCGACGTTTCGTCGCCGACGAAGGACAGGCCGCCATAGATTTGCTGCTCTTCCCAGAAGGGTCGGCTCTGGAAGGCGACCTTGACCGTGTCCTGATAATGAGCGGCGGCGATGGCCCGGTGCACCGGCGCGCTGAAATCGCCCTTGATTCCCGCCAGCACCGGCAGGGGCAGGGTGATGATCGCCCGGTCCGCCTGTGCGATTTGGGCATTGCCCTTCGCATCGCGCCAGGCGATGCTGACGCCCTTGCCGGGCCGTCGGATCTCCGCACCTCCGCCCCGCTGACCACGGGCTTGCGCAGCGACGCCGCCAGGGCGCGGGGGATGTGGTCCATGCCGCCGACAGGCGCCAGCATGGTCGCCTGCATCAATATCTCCTCCTCGAACAGCAGGCCCGCCAGATTGGGGTTGGCCAGCAAATGGTCGAGCGTGCGTGGCGCCACCGCCTGCTGCGCCTGGTCGGATGCGCCCGGCGGCCGGGTCAGTCCCGACCGGGCGCTGCCGCCATGGTCCGCCGGGGCGGGGCCATGGTCCTGCCCCGGCGGTTGTTTATCTACTAAATCAGTAGATTTTTCGCGCAATCAAGTTTTCATCATAGATGACAGGGCGGGGACTTATTTCCGCTCAGCGCTTTCCCGCCTTCGCCGGGCGCGCGCCATAGGTGGTCGCCAGATAAGTGGAGATTCGCGCCGCGACTTCGGCTTCGATCGGCGCGCCATAGATCTTGACCATCTTGGCGACGCTGTCGTTCCAAAATTGCGCGCCCTTGCCGCGTGGCTGGCTGGTCACATAGTCGATGGAATGGCAGGCGGAACAGATTATCGCCGTCAGTTGCGCGTCGGGACCGGGCGGCAGCGCGGCGGGCTGTTCGGCGGGCAGGCGATAGCCAGCCGCCGCCGCGCCTGTCGCGGCGAACAGGGCGATGGGGATCAGCGCCTTCATGCGGCGATCACCTCCACGGTTTCGATGACGTTGCGCATATAGCCGGCGGGCTGCCAGCGCGGCTCGACCGGCTGGACCTCCCCCGACCGGCTGGTGGCGCGCACCTGGATGTGGTGGCGGCCGGGCGGCAGGCTGTGGGAAAGGCGCCAGGCGCGGAAACTGTAGCGGCCCAGATCCTCGCCCAGCGCGGCCTCCTGCCAGCTTTGGCCGCCATCGGCCGATATGTCGACGCGCGCGATCCCCGCGCCGCCGTCGAAGGCGATGCCGGACAGCGCCACCGGCCTTCCCGCCGCGACCTGCGCGCCGGGCGCGTGGCTGGTGAGGAAGGATCGGATGTTCAGCCTTGCGATCGGGCGGGTCTTGTCAGGCTTGCCGCCGGGCGTCACGCAGGCGCAGTCATTGTCCGGGATGCGATAGGCGGTCTTCATCCAATAGCCGTCATAGGCGGCGTCGACGACGGTGATCTCGTTCAGATGCTTCACCCAATAGGTGCCGTAATGGCCCGGCACGACCAGTCGCAGCGGATAGCCGTTGAGGAAGGGCAGGTCGGCCCCGTTCATCGCCCAGGCGACCATCACCTCCCCATCGCGGGCATGGTCGATGTCCAGCGCCTTGATGAAGTCGGGAATGCCGTCCATCTGCGGATTGTCCAGCCCGTTGAAGGTGACCTGCCGCGCCCCGGCGCGCAGCCCCGCGCGGTCGAGCAGGGCGCGAAGCGGCACGCCGCGCCAGCGGGCATTGCCCATCGCGCCGTTGCCAAGCTGGCCGCCGCCCACTCGCGGTTCGAAAAATCCGCGTCCATTGCCGGAACATTGGTTGACCGCGACGATCTCCTGAACCGGGAAATCGCGCTTCAATTCGGCAAGGGAAAGGGAAAGCACCCTGTCGACATGACCGCCGATCGCCAGCCGGAACTGCCGCGCATCGATGTCCAGCGGCAGGTCCGCCAGATGATAGCGCACGAAAAAGGCGTCGTTGGGCGTGATCGGCCCTTCGTTGAAGAGCGCCATGGGCGTTTCAAGCTGCGGCGGGCGGCTGGTCAGGCGGATGAGCGGACGCTTTTGCGGATAGCGGACCAGCGCCCGGTCGCCATTGTCGAAGGGCAGGATTATCCGTCCTTCTCCCGCCCTGGCCCATGCGGCGGTCGGCAGCATGGCCCCCGCGATGCCCGCGATCAGGCTGCGCCGGTCGACGCCTTCCATATTTCGTCCTTCCGTCACGCCGCTTCCCACCGGTGCTCTATTATATCTACCTTTTCACTAGTAAATCCGGGACGGTTTGTCCATCATCCGCGCAGCCGCGCTCTTGTAACATGACCGTCGCGCAGGATAGGCATGGGCGCAGGGCTGGTCTGGCATCGCCGGGGCCGTTTGGGGAGTTTTTCTGAGTGATCGATTTCACCGATGCCGCGAATGTCATCGTCGCGGTGGGCGGGCGGCTTGACCGGCTTGGCCTGGCCCCGGCGACGGCGGGAAATTATTCCATGCGGCTGGCTGACGGAACGATGGCGATCACCGTGTCCGGCGCGCACAAGGGGCGCATGACCCCGGAGCAGGTCATGCGCGCCTCGCTCCACGGCGCCTCGCTCGACGGGAAGAAGCCATCGGCCGAAACGCTGCTGCACTGCCTGGTCTATGAGGTCGATGGCGGCGCGGGTGCCGTCCTGCACAGCCACAGCGTCGCCGGAACCGTGCTCAGCCGGGCGCTGGCGGACCGCAATGCCATCGATCTGGAGGGCTATGAACTGCTCAAGATTTTCCCCGGCGTCGCGGGACATGATGTGCGCATCGCCATGCCGCTGGTCGACAACAGCCAGAACATGCCCGCGCTGGCGGCGCAGCTTCGCCCGATATTGCAGGCCGGAACACCGCCGCTTCCCGCCTTCTACATTCGGGGGCACGGCCTATATGCATGGGGTCCGACCATGGATGCGGCGGAAAATCTGGTGGAAGCCTGCGAATTTCTGCTGAACTGCGCATGGGAAGAAATGAAACTGAACGGAGGCGTAGGATGACGCGACTCTCCCGATATGAAGACAAGGCGCCTTTCGCCGAGCGCGGAAGCCTGGAGGATTTCGACGCCATCGCCGCGACGGTCGCGGAAGCGGGCGTGACGCTGGAGCGTTGGGAGGCCGGGGCGGCGCTGCCCGCCGATGCGCAGGACGGGGATATTCTGGCGGCCTACGCATCCGATATCGACCGGTTGAAGCGGCGCGGCGGCTATAAAAGCTGCGACGTGATGCGCCTGACCGCCGATCATCCGGATCGCGCCGCGCTGCGCGGCAAATTCCTGGCCGAACATGTCCATGACGATGACGAGGTGCGCTTCTTCGTGGAGGGCGGCGGCCTCTTCTACATCCGGGCCAATGGAACGGTCCATGCGCTGGAATGCACGGCGGGCGATCTCATCCTGCTCCCGGCGGGCACGACCCATTGGTTCGACATGGGGGAAAATCCGCGTTTCACCGCCATCCGCCTGTTCGTCACGCCGAAAGGGTGGGTCGCCCGCTTTACTGGCGATCCCATCGCGGAATCGATCCCGCTCTATGAAGGCGCCGCCGCATGACCACGCCTCGCGCCATCGTGACGGATATCGAAGGAACGACCTCCAGCATCGCCTTCGTGCATGAGGTGCTGTTCCCTTATTCCAGGGCGCGCCTTGCCGATTATGTCGCCGCGCATCCGGCCGAAACGGCTCCCATCCTTGCCGCCGTTCGCGAGGAAGTGGCCGATCCGGCGATGGACGCGGCGGATTGCGTCGATACCCTGCTGCAATGGCATCGGGAGGATCGCAAGATCGGCCCGCTCAAGACGCTCCAGGGCATGATCTGGGCGGAGGGGTTCGCGGAGGGCGCGCTGCGCGGCCATGTCTATCCCGACGCGGTCGCGGGGCTGCGCCGCTGGCATGCGGCGGGCATCGCGCTCTACATCTATTCCTCCGGTTCCGTCGGCGCGCAGAAGCTGCTGTTCGGCCATAGCGAGGCGGGCGACCTCAATCCGCTCTTCTCCGGCCGTTTCGATACAGCCATCGGCGGCAAGAAGGAGACGGCCTCCTATCGCGCCATTGCGCAGGCTCTGGCGCTGCCGCCCGCCCAAATCCTGTTCCTGTCCGATGTGGAGGCGGAACTGGCCGCCGCGCAGGAGGCAGGCATGGCGGTGACGCTGCTGGCGCGGGACGGCCTGCCCGATGCATCGCCCTTTCCGGTCGCGACCGGCTTCGAAACGATCCTGCCGGAGGTGGCGCTTTCATGAGTTACAGGCCGCTGACCGAAACGACCGCCGCCGCCTTCCTGGCCGACATTCCCGCCGTCGCAGCGCGCCTTGGGGGCGAAGCGGGCGACTGGACGGTGCAGGAGGTGGGCGACGGCAATCTCAACCTCGTCTTCCTCGTCACGGGTCCGGGGGGCGGGGTCGCGGCCAAGCAGGCCTTGCCCTATGTCCGGCTGGTCGGCGAAAGCTGGCCGCTGCCGCTCAGCCGCGCTTATTATGAGCGGTTGGCGCTGGCCGATCAGGCGCGGCTTTCGCCCGCGCGCGTGCCCGCGCTCCTCCATCATGACGATGTCATGGCGCTGACCGTGATGGAATATCTGACCCCGCACCGCACCTTGCGCGGCGCGCTGGTGGAAGGGCTTCGCTATCCGCTGCTGGCGGACCATATGGCCGGATTTTTGGCCGACACGCTGTTCTTCACCTCCGACCTCGCCGTGCCCGCTGTGGAGAAGAAGGCGCGGATCGCCGCCTATCT